>CAZCBS010000261.1:0-6089 GCA_964496965.1 uncultured Bacteriovoracaceae bacterium | reverse complement strand
TTTAGCCTCTGAATCGTCACAATTCGCGGCGGGTGTCTTTTTCTTCGATTTTCCGTCTTTCTTCGCATGAACTTGCTTTTGATTCGCGTTTGTCGCTTCTTCATCGTCTTCAAGAAAAAAGAAATACCCGAACGCGATGACAATCCCGATCACGATCCACTGCCGGGATTTCGGAAGCTCTCTGAACTTCTCGATCAAGCTCTTGCGCTTTGTCGATGAAACCCCTGCGATTCCGGCGATGCCGGCGCTCGGATCCAGCGCTGAATCCGGCATCAGTCCGACAGGAGAAGGCATCGCGACCGGCTCAGACATGGAAGGAAGCAAAGGCATTCCTGCCCCTTCGATCTGGAACGGCGGCAATTCGACAGGCCCCGAGGTTTCCGATACTGGCGGAACCGAGAGAAAATCCTTCTGCTGTTCGGCATATCCCGGTTGATCCGCGCGGAACTCAAACTCGGCTTCCCCAATTTTGACTTTGTCCCCGGCCGACAAAACGGATTCGGTCACTCGCTTGCCGTTGACATAAGTTCCGTTTGCCGACTCCAGATCTTTGATCGAGATCACATTGCCAGCACGGGCGATCCGAGTATTTTTTCTCGAAGTCTTTTTATCGGTCAGAATGATGTCGCAGTCCTTGCCGCGCCCAATGAAAATCTCATCCTTCTGCAATGAGTAATCAAGAACGTTTGCATCGCCTGGTTTGAAAATGAGCTGAAACTGCGGACCGCTCGCGGACAGGACTTTCGTCGCATCTTCAACCTGGCTAGTTTCCGGTGGCTGAAGAGAGAATGCGCCGTTTTCCGCTTCCAACGATTGCAACGCTTGCGGAGATTCCGAAGACTCGGCAGAAAGCGGCGAGAGTTCTGGAACTTCGGAAAGGGGCTCGATCGAAACAGAGGGGGCGAGTGCTGGCGCCTCGCCTGAAAGTTCTAACGAAGGACTGAGCTCTGGCAGTGGCGCATCCACGGAAGGCGAAGCTTCTTGCAAAAGAGCCTGAGGACTTGGCTGAGCTTCCAAAGCCAATTCATCCACCTCCATCGGAAGCTTTTGATCCAAAACCGGTTGATCCGCATCGGCTGGACTCGATGCCGTCTTCTGCTCTTCTAGAGAAAGCTTCACAAGATAAGGCCCGATCGCTATGACGTCACCGTCTTTCAAAATGGCTTGCGTGCAATCCGAGCCATTCACTAAAAGCGGAGCGAACTCGCTCTTTTTCTCGACTTGAATCTGATCTCCTCTTCGCTTGAAAAGCGCGTGCTGGCGCGAGATCATTCGATCCTCAAGACGAATGACACAGCCCTCGTCGCGACCGAGCAGAGCTTCACCCTCGATCGGCACGGAGCGAACCGTTTCACCATCTTTCAAAATCGTGAGAATCGGTGCGGCGCCCATCAGCCTTTACACTCCCCTAGTGATTTCTTGCTTCCAAGCCGATCCAGATGATCCTTGGCTTGCAAGTAAGCGGGATTCCCCTGGTCTCTGTAAAGAAGCCTTAAAACGTGCTCGTACTGGCCCCGTGCCGTACGGATCTTGCCCGAGCATTCCGCGCGGCGTCCGGTATAAAGAGCGAGCCTGACCGCGTCCTCGATCGCCTTGTTCGAATTTTCAAGATAGCGCTTGGCCATCGCATGCGTAGGCATCATTTGGAGAACAGTCTCGAACTGCGCGCGCGCCCGGAGATAGTTTCCGTTATTGAACTCGCGAAATCCGTCAGAATAAAACATCTCCGCGGTCTTCTCGATCTGAACATTGTCGTCATCGCTGTCGCTGATGATTTCTTCTTGCTTGTTATTATTCTTGGCAAGACGCTTCTTGGTCATTTTGGTCTTCACGGGACCGTCCATCAGGAAGTAAGCAGCGGCGAGAACGGCGATGATGAGCAGTAATTTTTTTGGATCCCCTGGGTTTTTGTTTTCGACAGCGCCAGGAGAAGCGCTCCTGCGATCAACCGGAGGCAAATTGCCCGTTTTTGGCTGATTTTTCGCCAAACCGCCAAACTTGCTCATTGCGATGACTTTAGCTCGCTGTGCGGCAAGCTCTGCTTGCTCGGCTTGAACTTGTCTTTCGGATGGCGCGGGAGACTGAAGCACAACCGTTGCCGCGTCGTTCGACACGAACTCAAAAAGAGTCTCACCTAGACCAAACGTTCCTTTCGTATGCAAAACACCGCTTCGCGTGGCTTGGCCGTTGCACGAAATCCCGTTAGCGCTGCCTAAGTCCTGAACACTCCAGCCCGTAGGTCCCATCACGATCTCAGCGTGCCGGCGCGAAGCCTTCAGATCAGTCAGGACGATATCGTTTTCTTCACCGCGGCCAATCGACGCACGCCCCCCTTGAACGACGAAAATCGTTCCGGAATCAGGTCCTCGAATGACTTTCAGCCGGGCTTGTTCGCCCTGCTGTCGAGGCACTTGCGATTGTTTAAACTTCAATGCGGCTCCCATATCAATCCATCATTATAGGCGTAGCGGGCAGAGCCCGCCTCGACTTCTAATTACGATTCCCCCTTTGCTACGACCGTCAGAACGAATGCGCGAGGCGCGCTATCCGCAGCGGTCCCAAATCCAGCTGCATAGAGCTGGTACTGAACTCCACTGAACTCTTTGTCGTCGGTCACCGGCTCGCCCCCCGGAGTGACTCGATCGAAAAGCTCTTGCACCATGGCGCCAGTCGACTGATCCGTTCCCAAATTGCTGAAGTCTTGGCCAATCGCCGAATCTGCCCGAATGCCGGTGACCCGCTCAAAAGCGGAGCTGATGAAAAGAACTTTTCGATCCGGCCCACAGACCGCCACAGCGGATCCAGTTGCCTCAGCAGTCGCTTGCAGTGGACCAATAAACTGCTCGGCATTCGCCTCAGGCTGCGATGAAGACGAAAGCTCCGAGCTTGTTCCCCGAGGAATTCGCTGAATGGCCGAATTGATCAAATCCCAGAGCGGATTGAGCTCTTCGATTTTAAACTCATGCGTGACTTCCGTGATTTCGCCTTTCAATGCCTTATCCATGTCTTCGCCAAGAATTTGGAACGGCTTCAACGTCAGCCGATACATGATGAACAAAGCCAGGATCCCGATCAATACGGTGAGAATCAAAACCTGCGAATAGATCAATCCGACCTCACCCATCCCCATCAGAGTGGTCGAAACATCCAGTGACACGATCGCCATCGCGATCACGACGTTTTTCCCGCCACGCACGACTTTGACTGGCTCGATCGCGATGACAGTCTCTCCGATCGCCGTTTGAAAGGCCGCTTCTTTCCCGTCACGGTAAAGCTTGGCTATTTTTTTCGCGATCTTGGCCTCCTGCCCTCCCATCAGATACTGATTGATCCGTTGGGCAGGCGCGAGAATCCTCAAATCGAGGTCCGTAAGCGCGGTCAACAAAGTTCCGTCCGCGGAAGTGTCACGAGAATCGGAATGCCCCGGCAATCCGATCTCAGCGCGAGTCTCATTTCCGCTTGCAAGCACAGGCGTATTTTTTTCGGCTATGACTTTTGCCATGAACGAGGCCCGTCGCATGGACTCGCGAAGAATGACCTGATTATTTCCGTCCAACAGAGGCTGAACCGAGACCAGAAGATTGATCAGTACGAATCCACCAAAAATGACGCAACAGATGACACGCCATTGTGTTTTCAAATTGAGGCCGTAAAAATACGGCATGATGAAATTCTCGAAGTACCAGAACGCTTTCCCGATCAAGTCCTTCGGCGCTACATTGGCTTGAGGGCCTGAATCGCCCAGATTCGAGAAGTCGCTTAATCCCGGATTCAATCCTGCGCTCGCTCCCGCATCCGGCACTCCGCCATTTGCCACTGACATTGGCATCGGCATGCGCGAAGAAAGCGAGACGACATTGTTGTTTTGCACGGTCGGAAGATTGGATTTCGTGGCCGTCAGCTCGAGGACATACTCGCCCACCCCAATGCGATCGCCGGATTTTAATTGCTTGCTCATTGCCAATGAGCCATTGACGAAAGTCCCGTTCGCACTGCCTTCGTCTTTGACCAAAATCTTGCCATGGCTAGCGACCAATACGCAGTGCCGCTTCGAAACTTGAGTCGAAGGCAAAACCACCGTATTGCCGAGCTGCCGGCCCACGGAGTTCTCTCCTTCTTTGATGCGAAAAACGGTGCCTCTGCCTGGTCCGGAGACGACGGTCAATCGATACATAATTCGTCTCCCGTCGCGATATCATGTCGATCGATCGTTCCCACCGGAAGCTCAATCGTGTCCTCCGCCTTTCCATCGCGCAAAGGCAGCGCTTTCCACGGGCGAACGCCGCGATGAACGGATGTCACCGTCCAGCGGCTGCGCTCGCGATTCATAGGCCGCAGAAAGACCACGTCAATCGGCATGCTCATGAACCACATATGGATGTCGTTGCACGACGGAAACAGCATCGCTTCCCCCGAAGGCATCGCCTTCTTCCCAATCAATCCTTTGAGGCGATCAAAAAAACGAGTCGCCACGAAACACTTATCGGCAATAACCGCTTGATTTTTTAGAGATCGAATACGAATCATGCGGGTTCCTCGAAGCATCAACTTGTTCCGTTTGAGTAGATATAATTCAATATAAACGGGCCGAAGATCATCAGCATAACGGCCGGCATAATAAATAATACAAGTGGAATAATTACCTTTTGCGAGGCTGCCGCTCCGGCCTTTTCGGCTCGGACCATTCTCTCGCTCCGGATCGACTCGGACTGCTGCCGCAAGACTCCCCCAACGGGCGCGCCCATCTTGTCAGCGGAGATCAGGACCGAAACAAAGGAATTGATCTGCGACATATCAATGCGCGCCGCCATCTCGCGCAAGGCATCAGCGCGCGAAGCCCCCACTTGCAACACTTTGAGAAGCTGAATGAACGCTTGGACCAGAGGGCTTTGATGGGCGTTATCGACCATTATTCCGATCGCGCCTACGAAGTCGAGGCCCGCCTCGGTGGACAGCGCCAATAAGTCGACGATAAATGGCATCGATTTAAGAATGATTTTCTGCCTTTCCTGAACTCGCGAGCTGACCCAAAAATTAGGATAAAACCAGCCTCCGGCCCCTGATCCGAGGATCGCCCACCCAGGGACATCCAAAAAATCACCGGCCTTCAAGACTCCGCCCACCAACGGAAAAAAGAGAATCAAGAATAGCTTGAACGAGATGAACTCATCCTCGGTCAGCTCCTCCTTCAAGCCCGCCGCGATCAGCTTTCTCTTGAAAAGCTTGCGCTTGTCGTCCCAATACGGCTTTCCGCGAATCATCGGAACAACATACTGCGTGAAAAAAGGGCGCGTGATCTTCACCAACCCGTTCGTGGCCTTGCGCTCGCCGCCAATCGAAAGATTGTCTTGGGCGGCGCGAGTCTCCTGTTCCTGCAGAAGCATGCGCGCCACGACGAACACCCCAAGGCCGATCAGGCCGTAGGCGAAGGTTAAAACAAAATCTGCGGTTTCTTGCACGTTTTGCATACTTATCCACTTTCTCTTTCGGACGTTTTCCCCCGTTGGTTTAGCAAAAGACGCTTTGGGAAAAGCCCAACCTGCCGGATAATGGCTAAACAGGAACCCGATAATGAATCGAAACTATCGAAATCGTTATATTTTTACATATATACTATTAAAGCCAGACGCTTCACAGGTGGCATTCGATAAAAAGATTCAAAACATAACAATTGACCATACTAAAGGTGGTGGTGACGCGTCAACAACCCAGGTATTTACGCAAGCGCTGAAGGATACATGGTTATATGACAGGGAGGAAAATGGTTATTATGTTGGCGGAAGAATTGAAAGAGTGAGATTATTTGCAATAATTGCCGTACTGATATTAGTTGTGGCCTGTATCAATTTTATGAACCTGTCCACCGCCAAATCATCGAATCGCGCCAAGGAAGTAGGCATGCGGAAAGTGATGGGTTCCATGCGTACACAGCTGATCTTTCAATTCATAATGGAATCCACTGTCATAAGTTTTGTGTCCATGTTGCTGGCGCTGAGTATCGCCGCCCTGATGCTGCCTCTTTTTGGCCGGCTGGCAGGAAAGGACATCGGGCTCGGGCTGTTGTCCAACGGCTGGGTAATAGCGGCCGT
>CAZCBS010000260.1:4212-6104 GCA_964496965.1 uncultured Bacteriovoracaceae bacterium | reverse complement strand
ACAGTACCCTTGTGGGATTAAGGGAAAAAGAGAAGGTAAATCGAGACGGGGTGTTTAAAGTCAATTAAAAGGAAATGATGGGGCAGCTCAAGACGGCTTTTGCCGGAAACTTCACTCCGGATCAGTTCGATCGGATGGAGAAGAAAGGGCTTTTCATTAAGCGCGAAAGCAGCACCACGGGGGGAACTCTTCAGTTCTATCGCCATGATTTCAGCGTGATGCTTCAAAACTGGAAGATCTTGCGTGAGATCGATAAGTGGAACGAGCGGGGGGTCGTGGATCTCGTCGATCCAGTGTCCGAAAAAACCAAGGGCGCGAAGAGCGCTTGTCCTGCTTGTTTTTCGGAAGTCGCTGAAAAGCAGAAATTCTGCGGCAATTGTGGTAACAAGTTAGGCGAAGCGGCGGCAGCATGAGTCAGATCAGCGATTCGCATATCGAAAAAGCGTGGAACCAGGTCTCCGAGGCGAGTTCGTCGCCTGAAGGGCTTTCGGATCTCATGAACCGTTTTTGGGAGTCCCAACCGGCGATTTTTGACTTTGTCTCCGAGGCCTCCGCGAGCTGGGAAGCTGACGCAAGAGATCTCGCGTTTCATGCGGCGCTTGTGATTTGGCTTTCGTTTTCCGCCGCCACTCAAGTTCAGGCGGAAAGCCTCATTCAAAGCTATCAAGCGAACGCAGAGTGGCTTGATCAGCAGCGTGGCGATTCGATTCTGATCCAAAAGAAGATGTCCGATTACTCGCGTTTTTCGGAACCTGAGCTGATGCGCTATGCAGTTGAGCTGATTTTCGAGGCTCATGAGGATGGACTGGAAATCGAGCCAGAGGAACAGCAGGATCTTTTGCTGGTTCTGAAGACTTTGATCGATTCTTTTGGTGCGTAAATTGCGACCTCTTTGACTTATGGCAACTAAAGTCAATCGGGCCGCAACGGCCAGTAGCAAGCAGGGCGGAAAATCAAAAACCCGCAATCGGACGACCTACTCGTACAACAGTCATCAAAAGCTGGATTCGCCTCGAAACCAAAGAGTGTTCGAAGCTCATTCAAAGGAGACCTTGGCCAGGCGCCATAATTTCACCGCAGCCGAGCCGCCTGAGCGCATCAGAAGAACGCGTCGACCTTCGGGAGTGCCAAGAGTGGGCGATCCTTCGATCGCGCGCGTCGATCAACCGAAGTTTCGCAAAAGAAAGCAGCCTTCCGGAAGAGGGATTTCAGGCGGACGAATTTACATTTCCGCGGTAGGAGGTCGTTCGAAGCCAAAACGATCGGGTTGGAGTCGCGGGTAAGTTATTTCATTGCGCTTTTTTGGCGGGTTTTTGCGGTGCGCCCTCGAATTCAACTTCTTTGGGAACTTGAGAGCCATCCAAAACAAATTGAGGGCGCAGAGTGACTTTTTCCACATCGAGATTTCCATGCGCGGAGGATACTTCATGCCCCGCCGCGGAGCTTGTTCCTTCGGTGTGGTTTTCCATTCCGCTTAAGATTCTTCTCGGAGCCGATTTGAGATCGAGCTCTTCAGGCTTCACGGCTCGAGGAGTGGGGAGCGCGGAAATCGATTGGAAGTAGTTGCGTGTTTTCTGCTCATGAGGACCGAGTAGGTTTTTCTTCAGGGCTTCCTGCTGCTCGGAAGTGGTATGCTTTCCCGATCCGATCTCGTTGACATAACGCATTTGAGCCGCCTCGCGCGCGCTTTGAAGAGTGTCGAGCTCATCGGCGAACGCGAAAGAAAGGCTCAAAGTCAGACTGAGAGCGATTGCAGTTCCTGAAAACGAAAACACGGACGTCCCCCTGCGCTTGGTCTAGGGCGGGTGCGAACCAAGCAATTTAAAGTATTTTTTTTAATAACCAAAAACTGAACAAAAACTGTTTTTTTCTAAAATTTTATTGGTGTAAAA
>CAZCBS010000260.1:0-4202 GCA_964496965.1 uncultured Bacteriovoracaceae bacterium | reverse complement strand
GTAACCATAGTGATCATTACATTCAAGGCTCCTTTTATTAGAAATGTTTTTGTGTCAAAATGTTTTATAAAGCGGGGGATTCTTATGCTTTGGGGGAAGTTGGCAATCGCCTCTTTGTCGTTGATTGCGCTACCGGAAATTGCCGGGGCAAGCGCGCAATCGAATTGCAATAACCTAGGCGCGAAGATGAACAGCCTTTCTTCAGAGGCTCAGAATCTGGGATATTTTTCTTTGTTTCAGCCCATCGTTCTCGCGGGAGACTCCACGGGCTTGAGCGAGGATCAGGCACGGGCCGCCTCTCAGAAAAAAGTCGACGAGTTCAAGTCTTGGCTCGCTGGCGCTCAACAAATATTAGATAGTTCAAACGCCCCAAGCTCATGTTCCTATCGGGCCGATGCGCAGGGGATGCTCGATAGCGGGAAGCAGCTGTTGGCGACTCTACTATCGTTTCAAGGGCCTTACTCCAAAGCGCAAACGGAACTACCGGATCAGCCTGCCGCGGTCAAAAACTTCACCAGCATCGATCTTCCGTGTCGGCAACAAGGCGCTCCTGAGAACGGCTTGCGCGAATGCAGCGCGGTGATTCACGATGTCACGGGCTGGACCGAGAAGTTTCTCGATGGGATGATCAAGGGCGTTTATCGGGGTTGCGATCTTGCGGACTCGAGTACTTTGACGGAGCCAGATAGCTGCCAACCTAAGAAAACGATTCAAACCTGCAACTACTTCGCGGGTATCACGCAGATTGCGAACACTGCGCCCGAGCAAAGCACGAATCATAACGGAAAGGCCTGTGGTCAGTGGATTTCCGTCGGCCAAAAAGTCAGCGGTGGCAAATGCATGATCTCTGCGACTGAGATGGGAAGCCTGGAGCAGTCTTATTATCAAGGCGACTCGATTCGCGCGCTCGATTGCCACTGGAGCCAGGTCAAGAACGAGCTTAGCCAAGGCAAGCTTAAGTTATCCGCCGCGGCGGGGCTGGATCCCGCAAAAAATTACGAGACGCAGATCTCGATGATCAAGAAGGCGAAGGAAGATTTGTTCGCGCATAAAAATATCCCGCAAGTCGAGAAGTGCACGAGCGAGGATTTGCAAGGCGCTTCGGCCGCGAAGCAGAGCGCTTGCATGGAGTACACGCATCGCTTGGTACTCGAACAGCATCTCGCGCATCTTGCCGCGCTCGAAGTGATCAATCGCGCGCGCCGCTCATTTGAACGCTTTGATGCGGGAACGAACTCTCGGGCGTTTTTCGCTGAATTCAAAAACTATCTTCAGCAGAACCAAGGTTCCGCGGCTTGTCGTGGGAAGAGCGCTGATTGCAAATCAGATTCAACGCCGTATCTCACGAAGTGTTACCAGCCGCTGTGGCAAAGTTTCTTCACGACCCGAAGCAATAGCGTTTGGAACGCGGAGGTGTGCCAATGAGAACATCGCTTTTTTCGCGCTCGATGGCTTTCGGTGCTTTGGCGGTCCTGAGCTGCGTCAGCTTTTCCTGCAATGACTCGGGAAACGCCGGCTATGATGGAAATTTCAATCCGTACGCTGGCTCAAACGGGGTGCCTTCAACGAATCTTGCAGACGGCGGAGGAAATGCGCTTACTGGATTGGCGCTGGGGCAAACCACGCTTCAGCAGGTATCCGCCGCGACCAAGGCAGGCGAGTCGCAAGCGAACGAACCCGCGCTCGATGCTTCGCAATCGGCCGCGACGGCGGATTCGGGAGGAACTCTCAGCAACAGTTCAGGCGGAGGCGCTTCGCCTCAGTCGTTGGCTGAGCAGTCGACAGGCTCAAGCGGGACTGGTAGCTTAGGCTTGGGCGGAGTCAATTCCACCGGGAGAAGCGGCGGCTCGTCGTCGACGAGCGGAGCGGGCTCTCAGGGTGGAGGCCTAGGAAGTCTCGGAGATACTCGAACGACAGCGCTGGGCGGCGCAGGCCTATCGGGGGCGAACGGAGAGCGTTCACTTTCGTCTGCGTCGGATAGCCAAGGAAGCTATGCGGGCGGTAGTGGAAGCTCGTCTTCCGGGAAAAGCCTCAATCCATTTTCGTCTCTTTTTGGAGGAGAGGAAAATGGCGGACAAAAATCAGGAAGCTCAACAACGGAATTCGGTCGTGATCCTGCTTCGTTGTCTGGCCGGGATCATGCGTCTCGCAACGGATCGGATCCGATGAGTTCGCAAGACCCGGCCAACTATTTCACGCTCCTGAACACGGGTGACAGTCTGTTCAAGACCGTCGAGCGTCGCTACGTCTGGAAAGCCAAGCAATGGGCGGTTTCAGACGCTCAGGAGATTCGACGCTCCGTCAATCGTTAACGGCGGGATGCCGCTAGCGCGGTCTGCGCGGTTTTGCGCATGGTATTGCATTGATCCGCGGTGATCTTGACGGAATTGTCGTCGATCACAGGGTTCATCATGTTCGACGAATCGTCGACGTGATCCAGTCCGAGATAGTGCCCAAGCTCATGGCCCACGATCTGGTAGAAATTCGCGACTGATTCTTCGAAAACGGCGCCCATTTTCGTTTCGCCCGGCATCGCGGTCCACGCGTTCGCGGGATGCATGCTGGAGTCCCATGGGCCAGTATCCACGATGAGAAGGGATTTACCGTCGTCAAAAGCGGCGCGATACTTGTCCAGCTCGCTCATGCTGCTGGTATTGTACTCAAGGCCTTTTTCCTTCGGGTTCACAGCGGTGAATGATTCTAAGTTGAATTGGATTTTACAGCCCGCCTGGCTGTAACTCTTGGTGACGTCGTCGAGAAGCTTTTTCGCGGACTCTTGGTTCAACGTCGTTTTGCCTTTGCTGTCTTGGAGTCCAATGACTTTTACGGCCATCGTGATGGTGTCACTGGATGTGTCCGCCTTTGCGGAATGTGGCGTCATCGCTGATGCGGCGACTGTGGTTGCCGCGATGGTCAAAAAGATATTTCGAATCACTCAAACCTCCTTGTGTGATTTTATGTGTGAATTGCCGCGCGAGATGTCGATCCTATTGTTGACGTCTCCGCGATGTCTCCGAGGCCGACATCCATGTCGTCCTTGGAGTTCACCGTTGGTACAGGGAGTTGAGTGCGTTATGCAACCCGATTTTTTGCTTTTTGAGCGATCGTGTTTAAAAAAGAAAAGTCGATTGATTCAATAATCAATGTAGAAGAGTTGAAGACGCGATCAGGCGTCTTCGGAGAGGATTTTTTCGATCAAATCTTCGACACCGTTCCCGGCTTCTCGCTTCGCGACGAAGATCGACTTCTCTTTTACGGAAGGAAGAGCGTTTGCTACCGCCGCCGGATAGCCTACGCTTTGGATGAAATCGATGTCGTTTTCGGCATCGCCAATGGCCCAAGTCCTTTCCGAAGGGATATTCAAAACTCGGAGCGCATGTCGAATTCCCGTGGCCTTGTTCACTCCGGAAGGAAGGATCATCAGGGATCCTTTATTGAGAATGATTTGAAGGTCGAGCTTGAGTCGAGAAATCGTGGAACGAACGACTCCGAGCTGATCCGAAAGAGTAGCTACAATCACGGTACCGCAAGAGAGCGGGGCGACGCCTGCTTTTCTAAGCTCCTCCGCCAATAAAGGAGGCGGCGCTTTCGCAAGGGGCTCGATCCTCGAGAGTTCGAGAGGATTGACCAAAACCGCGCCGTTTTCGCCAATGATCAAATCGAAGAGATCGAGTCTCTGGCAAACGGCTCGAAGGTCGCAGACCTCGCGACCCGTAACAAGGATCGCTTTTCTTCCGCTTGCGCGAAATCTCGCGAGGGCTCTCGCTGTTGTGTCAGCCAGTATTCCGTGTCGAGCCAGGGTCTCATCGTAATCAGATGCAAGTGCTAAATAGCGCATGAGTGAATTTTCATCTCGTTCCAAGTTAGAAATGCTAACGGGGGGCTCATGCAAAACTGGTACAAAACCGCTTTTCGCGGCGCGAAGAAACTTACTCGAACGGCATAATTTGCCGGGCTTAGTCGACAACGGGGCTATAAAAAAAGAAGTGATCCCACTGACGCGAGCACGTGCATATCTGGTTGTGTTGAGAGACGAAGATAGGTTAACTTGGATCTTATGCGCAACCAATCAAAGAACAATCGTTTCATCTCTCATAGTGTAATTTCGTCATCGGCTTCGATTCTCGCCGCCGGAATTGCGTTGAATATCTTCGCGAGCCCAATGTTGACCAGCTCGCGAGCGATGGCAGCAGAAGCATCGC
>CAZCBS010000259.1:0-6113 GCA_964496965.1 uncultured Bacteriovoracaceae bacterium | reverse complement strand
CCACGCGATCAACACGAAGCCGAAAAACAGAACGCTTCACGCCGAAATGAATCTGCTCCCTCTGCTTCCGGGCTTGAGAATCCCGCCCCACTCGAGACTCTACACCACGCTCAAACCCTGTAAAATGTGCGCAGGCATGATCCACGACTCAGCCCTCGAGCTTTCGAGCCTGAGCGTGATCTTCGACGAAGACGATCCGGGAGCGCATGCTCGAAACACCGCTTTGGATCGGTGCTCCTATCCTGTGCAATCCCGACTCTCTCCTGAAGCGATTCGCTAATTCGCGAGCGTTTCGGAAAGAACGCGCCCTTCCGACAAGCTTGGCGCGATCGTTCCGGTTAAAAACGAAAGCGTCGGCGCGAGATCGACGATCTGAGCCGAGCTTGAATAAACTCCGGACTTGAAAAACCTTCCGGACAAGATCAGCGGGACGGTCCGATCGTAAGAGTAGCTCGTCAAATGAGTCACATTGTCGCCGGTCACCATGTAGTAAGGTTTCGGAATCGTGATCACATCGCCGCTTCGATCTTCGAAATAGGTATGAAGAATCTGCCGCTCAAACATTCCGGGCGGCAAATGCCTCGATCGATAATCAGTTCTTGTAAAAACTTGCGCAACCCAAGGCTCTTTCAAAAGCGCGTCTTTGATCTCGGCTTCCACTTCGGATGCCTTCGCCCCGCGATCCGCGAGCGCTCGCGGATCCAAGGAGAAATTAAACTCCCAAGAAAAAGGAAGCCATTTCAGCCCCTTTGGCTTGCCGAACTTGTCGTTGAGGCGTTCCTCCAAACGAGCGCTGATCGCAGCCTGATCCACTTTTCCAGCATCGATTCTTCGCTCCCGTGCCCAATCCGCCTGGGGAGGAATTCCGTGATCCGCAGTCATCGCGATCGCGACATCCGCTAATCCGCCAGGAATCTGCTTTTTCAGATCGTTCAGGACCTCCGAGACAACACGGTCGTCAGCGACCGTCATCTCTTCCATCTCTCGACTATTCGGCCCAAAGCGATGACCGACATAATCATGGCTCGAAAAACTGATCGCCAGAAGATCCGTCGCGGTACCACGGCCGAGCTTCATTTCGCGGACGGCCTTCGAAACCGTTTTCGCTGTCAGCTCCAAGCCAAACGGCGACGCCAACGCTTCCAATTCGCCCACTTTCGAGCGATGAGGAAAATGCGACGGAGCATGGGCCTCTGCCCCTTCTTGAGTCAGGCCAGTTCCATTCCCAGAATAAGTCCAGGTGAGCTCACGGCCTTTGTCGCGATCGATGTCCGCATTCAATGCGCTCACCCAAACCGGGAGCTTGCCATCCGGGAGATAAAACCGGCTGGAAACCCAGTGATAGGATTCTCGATCCACCCAAAGTGCGAGATCCGCGCGATGCCCACCCATGAAGATCGCAGCGCGGTCCTTGAGCGCGATCGAAACAACCTTCGAGGGATAACCGGCGTTTTTCAGCTCGTCGCCTACCGTTGTCGCGATCATGTTCTTCGGGGATGTTCCCACGAACGGATCTTTAGGATGCGCTCCAACGGTTTCCACACCGGAGTCCTGCGCGCAGTACATTCGCGAATGCGTCTCGCGATCATACCAATCATTGAGCGGAACTCCGGCTTGATACGGAAACGAGCCCGAAAGAATCGTCGCATGCCCCGGCCCGGTCATCGACTGCAGGATGTCGTACTGCGCGAACGGAAAGTAAGCCCCGTGCGAGATGAGCCAACGAAATCCCCCGAGCTTCCCGCCTTTTTGAAGCGACGGAAGAAATCGCGACTGAAACCGGGTGAGATAGTCCGCGCGAAACTGATCAAAAACCAAAACGACGATCAGGCGAGGCGGCTTCTTGACGGGAAAAACCGAATCCGCAGCAAAAGCGGAAACCGAGAAAAATGACTGAATAAAAATCAAAACCAGAGCTAGCGTTTTTTTCATCATAGTAAAGGAAAGAGGCAAGTAAATGTCGTCCCGCCGCCGAGCTCGCCTGAAACGGCGATCGAACCTCCGTGCCGCTGCATGATATGTTTGACGATGGCAAGTCCAAGCCCGGTTCCACCCACATCGCGCGAACGAGCTTGATCCACTCGGTAAAACCTCTCAAAAAGCCTTGAATAGTGCTCGGGCGCGATTCCAGGCCCATTATCCGCCACTCGGAGTTGGATCGCATTCTGATCCTTGCTCCAACGCACCGAAATTCGCCCGCCCGCGGGCGTATATTTAATAGCGTTTTCCACCAGATTAACGACGACCTGCTCGGCGCGAGTCGGATCCGCATCGACGAAATCCGTACCGAACGAGGTTTCGATGGAATGGTTTTTTTCCGCGCGCCGCTTTTCCAGCTGAACCAGCGCGCGCTCAGTCAACTCTCGCGTGCTCACTGAGCTCTTCGCCAAGCCTTCTTCGGATTGCGAAGACTCGAGCCATGAAAGATCCAAAAGGTCTCGGATCAGGTTCATCAGTCGATCCACGTTTTTCAGGATGATTTCCAAGAATTTTTCCGATGAGTCAAAACGCTTCATCGCCATGTCTTCTTTGAGGGTATCGGCGTAACCTTTAATGGCCGTCAGCGGCGTCCGAAGCTCGTGTGACACATTGGCCACGAAATCGATACGAATTTTCTCCGCTCGCTTGAGCTCCGTCACATCGTGAAAAATTCCGATGGCTCCGTACACAGTCGCATCCGCTCGATGAAGCGGCGCTACCGCCAAGGTAAAGTCATGAGTCATCGAATCGCTCGCCATATAGAGCGACACATTCGCATTTTGCGTCAGCCCTTCGGAGAAGACGCCGTGGTAAGCACTCAAGATCTCAGGCGCGCGAAAGACTTCTCCAAGCCGAGGCTTGCGCGCCTGAAACTCTTTACCACCGAAAAGAAGCGCGAAACGAGAGTTGAAGAAAAGCGGATTGCCTTCAGGATCGACCGCAAAAATCGCGTCCGAGATCGCGCTCATCAACGCGGAAAGCTCCTCGCGCTCACGCGAAAGCTGCTCGGTCTTTTGAACCAGATCGGATCGGATTCGATCGAGAGCCGACTCAAGATCGCGCTTCATCGGAGAAGCCAGCCGCTTTCCCGCCCAAACGATCACCGAGGAGAAAACCGCGGCAAAGATCACTAAAAGAAGGAACAAAGAGAGATCGTAAATTTTCAGCGTTTGCTTCACCGCCAAAAAAGGGATCGCCTCGCGAAGAATCAGATTTCCTTGCTCCACTCGAATGGCTGAATAGAGCATTTCCTCACCCAAGGTTTCGCTTTGGCGTTCGCCCTTTCCAAAACCGGTGGCGATCGCCTCCTGAACCTCCGGACGACTCAAATGATTCTCCATCGACGATGGATCACGCTTCGAATCGCATAGAACACGACCGTCAGCGGCGATCGCTGTCAGGCGAAAGTCCGTTTCGGCGGCACGAGCAGCGCACCATCCTGGAGAAATCTCTCGCGGAAGATCGACGCTCAATGCCTTGAGCGTATCGCGAGCTTGAGAATGAATTTGTAGAACGAGATGATTTCGAAGAAAGCTGCGCGCGGCAATTCCCCCCGCTCCCAATGCGGAGAGGACTAAAAGAATCTCGACCCCCACGATTCGCCATGGAAAACGACTTTTCATCAATCCTGTGCTCACTTAAAAATCCATAGCACACAAAGGACAGTTTTAAGCTGAGAAAGAAGACGAAAGAGAAGCGTATTTTTTAGGGAACTCGTCGATCCATCGAATCAACGTCTCTCTCCCCAATACATCATGGATATACTCGTAAACAGGACGAAGCTCCGACATTCTTTTGATTCGGAATGCCGAAGGATCACGCTCTTGCTCCTCGGTAGCGAGCCGCTTTTGCTCCCGAGACATCGGATAGTGATGAATGAAAAAACCAAAATGACGCTGACAGAAGTCCGAGTAATCTTTTGTGAACAACAGAAAGGTATGCCACATCAGATCGATCACCAGCGCCTCGCTGGCTAAAGGACTCTGAGAAAAAGCCCCCTTCCCTTGTTCAAACTCGAACCTGCGAAAAGCACAAAGCCAAAGCCAGCGCTTCGTTTCGAGAAAAATCTCTTCGACTTCGGCGAAGTCGACACCAAAGTCGTCGACGAAGCGATGAATCACTTCGTCCGACCACTCCCCTCGATCCGCCAAAACTTGCCCCAATGAAGCAAGTCCTAAAGTCTGACTCAATGACCGCCCTTGCAGCCGTCGCAGCACTTCGCTGTGAGAAGAGATTGGTCGAGCAGGCGTTGAATCAACTCATCCCGGTCTTCGACTTGACAAAGGGAGTTCGACGAAACTTCAGCTAAGTTTTTTGTTTTTATGATATTGAGACAATATCAAAGGTTGGACCTGAATGAAATCGTTCATATTGCTGCTTCTATTTGTTTTGGTCTGGACGCCATTCGTCGATGCGCGGTCGCGTCATCACAAGTCAGGTTTGATCGACGAAGCAATTCAAAAGCTGGACGATACGATGGTTGCGGCTCCCGTCGATCAAGAGACCTGTTTTTCGCCAGAAGAACCTTGCAGCGTCAAGCTTCGAAAGTTCATCGCATCAGCCCGGCAGTCCATTGACATGGCTATCTACGATATCAACGAAGAGTCGATCGTTCATGAGCTTCTTCTTCAATCCAAGAAAATTCCGGTTCGGATCCTCGTCGACCGAAAACAAGCCCAAGGAAAACATTCGAAGGTTCCCCTTTTGATCAAAGCGGGTGCGCAGGTTCGCTATGGAAGACAACGCGGAATCATGCATAATAAATTTACCTTGGTGGACGGAAAAATGGTCCAGCTCGGCTCCTTCAATTACACCCATCATGCATCTCAAGCGAACAACGAGAACCAAATCTACTTAAGCAATCCGAAGGTCGTCGAAAGATTCCAAAAGCGATTCGATAAAATTTGGTCGCGCTCGGATTCGGCGGAATAAGAGAGAATGATGTCGCTTCCTCGCACGATCGCCGTCATCGGCTCCGGTCCTGCAGGCTTGATGGCCGCCGATCAGCTTTCGCGTCGAGGCGTCCAAGTCACGCTTTTCGAAAAACGAAAAGGCTTGGGCCGAAAGCTCTTAGTGGCAGGAAGCTCCGGCCTCAACATTACTTACGATTGTCCGGATTCTGAGTTCGCGGAATTCTATCAAGGTCCGAAGCGGCATTTTCAATCGCTCTTTCAAGAGTTCGGGCCCAAAGACTGGATCCGTTTTATCGAAAACGAGCTGAAAATCCCCACTTTCAAGGGAACGAGTCGTCGTTACTTCGTCGAAGGCATGAAAGCCTCAGCGCTTTTAAAAAACTGGACGGATCGCTTAAGAAAAATCGGCGTGGAGATTGTTTCGGATCATGAGCTCGCGGGTTTTGATCGGCTCGAGAGCGGAAAAATCATTGCGCGATTTACAAATTCGGCCGAAGCGTCAGCGCATGCCCCGCGCGAGTTTGACGCTTTGGTTCTAGCGCTTGGCGGAGGAAGCTGGGAACCGCAGGAAAAGCCTCTTCGATGGGCGGAGATGCTTCGTAAAAAGGGATTGGGCTTCACCGAGTTTCAATCCGCCAACTGCGGCTATGAAGTCCATTGGCCCCCGAAGCTTTTAGAAGAAGCCGAAGGAAAGCCCATCAAAAACATCGTCCTCACTTCTTCGAAGGGCAAACGCAGTGGCGAGCTGGTCATCACGAGATACGGGCTCGAAGGAACCCCAGTCTACTTTGCAGGTACCGTGGGAACTGTATATCTCGACTTCAAGCCCGAGATGGGCGTCGCTGAGCTTTTGTCGCGACTGAGCGCTGGCAAAGAAAATCTTTCTCCGATTCGCAGGGTAAAAAAATACCTGCGCCTCAGCGAAGGAGCCGATGCCTTCGTTTTTCACATGCTTCCCGCTCCTGCGCGGACGGACTTAAAGAAACTGGCCGAGACTCTCAAAAAATTCCCGGTCTCGCTCGAGCGCCCGCGTCCTTTGGAAGAAGCCATTTCTTCGACGGGAGGACTTCAGTTCAGCGAGCTCGACGATCGCTTGATGCTGAAGAAATTTCCAGGCGTTTTTGCGGCAGGTGAAATGCTCGATTGGCCTGCACCCACGGTAGGATTCCCCATCAAAGCCTCCGTTTCCCAAGGCCTCTTCGTGGCGAATGGATGGCCGGA
>CAZCBS010000258.1:0-6123 GCA_964496965.1 uncultured Bacteriovoracaceae bacterium | reverse complement strand
CCGTCAGGTTGGCAGGCTCGACGAAGACATTGGGCCAAACTCGCGCCATCAACTCCTGCTTGCTGACCAGCTCGCCGCGGCGTTCAAGCAGAGCAATCAGGATCTCCAGAGCTCTGCTCCCGAGAGGTACGGGCGCATCGCCCTCCCGCAGGAGAAGCTGCGCCGGAAGCAGGCAGAACGGTCCGAACGATACTTTGGCCGGAGCGGCTCCGGCCGATCCAGCTGGTTTCTCGGGCAGCGGGTTGGTCGGGAATTCATAGAGGGGCGTGTCGGAGCTGAAGTTCTTGTTCGTATTGAGGCGATGGCTCGCGACGTATTGAACCGTGTCCATCGGGGCGGTCATTCGTCCGGCTCCGACGGAGATCGTGGTTTTTCCGGCCGACTTGCCCGATGCTTGGCTCGACGAAGCGAGGCTCGTTGGAACCTGCGAGATATTGGTATCGTAGCCGCCCAAGACGGAAACGTTAGCAAACCATTGAGATCTGCCGAACGGTGCAAGGATCTGCTCAGCCGCCGACTGGATGCTCTGAGCGCTCTTATTATCAGGCATTGTGCTCGCAAGGTCCCGAGCCTCGCGAAGATCACGGGTCGCGCCCAGCGAATAGCCCGTCTTGAGTTCAATGAGTCCTAAATAATAATGCGAGATCAGCTTCATCTCGCCCGAATCGTCGAGGGTCACGCGCCGAAAATGCAGCTCGGCGTTCTCATACCTGCCCTCACCGAAATTGAGCATCCCCAAAAAGAACCGGCTGATCGTCGGATTGGTTTTGAGCCTCAATGACATGGCGAAATGATATCGCGCTAAATCGACATTTTTTTGACGATTATAAATCATTCCCAGCTCGAAATGATACGGGCCACGCTCGGCGAGTGGCTTGAGCTGGATCAGCTTCTTATAGGATTCGATAGCAAGCGCTTCATGGCCTTCGTTCTTCAAGGTCAGGGCCTTGAGCTCCAGGCCTTCGATGTTTCGCGGATACTCCTGTAAAAGATGATCTAAAATCACGAGCGCTTCCTGGGTTTGCTTGCGGCTCAGCGCGATCACGGCCTCGGAATAAAGGACTTCAGCGTTCAGTCCAGGATGAGATTCCTCTGCGAATACTACCGTCGAGAACAAGAGCGGCTGCAAGGCGCACACCATCGTGAGGCATAAAGTCTTTGAAAATCCGATGTGGCGCAAACGACTCACCGTACTCCCCCTGTGTTACCCATGACACAAATTGTAAGACTGGATTAACCGTCTTACCATGAGAAAATGCGGCACGTCTTCTATTCGATGAAAAGTTTATCCAGTTTGGTTTGCGGAGCACTCGTCATGACCTCGGCCCCGGCCATCGCTCATGCAGAGAGCGCTCCAGCTGGCGATATCGTCAGCGTGAGCGGTACGGTGTTTCTCAGATCCGACGCGACCAACTCCTCCCAGCCTAAAATGAGATCGGCCAAAGCCGGCGAAGTCATCTACACCCAAGACGTCATCAACACTGGCAGCGACGGTCGCATCAAAGTTCTCATGAGAGACAAGAGCATTGTCGATCTGGGTCCATCCGCTTTGTTTAAAATCGATGACTTCAAGGGCAAAAAGGGTGCGGCGGACCGCGAAGTCGACGTCAGCGTCGTCTACGGGACCATGCGCGCTGCAGTAACGCAAAAACTGGAAGGCAAAGGAAAGTTCAAAGTCAAAACGCCAAGCGCCACCATGGGCGTTCGCGGAACCGAATTCGTCGTCAAATCCTCAGTGAGCGATATGAAAGACGTGAACAAGCTCCTCAAGAACAGCTCGGGAACCCTTCCTCCCTCAAGCCTAGCGTCTAAGGACGCATCAACGAAAGCCACGACTGAGGTCAGCGTGCTTCAAGGCAAAGTGGACGTTGGCAAAAACGATTTCAATGCCAGCGCCGCGACCGCGGGACGAAATCCAGCGAGCACGGGAGTCGTCAGCTTGACGGCCGGAACGCAGATTTCTACCGGACTCGGAAGCGCCACCATGGCTCCTCCTAAAACCATGGACGTTTCTCAAATGAAGGCGATCTCGACCGAAGCAAAAGTGGTCGACAACACCTTCCAAAAAGCGGTGGTCGTTGAGACCCCTGCTGCGAATGGAAATAGCGGGAACGGAAACGGCGGCCAAGCGCAAGGACGATCCCCTGCAAGCAGCAGCGGACCAGGACCTGCATCCGAAGGCGTTCAGCGAGTCTTGGCATCAGCGGAAGTTCCGCTTCCTCCTCCCCCCAACGTTCGTCCTGCGGATATGAACATCCCAGGCTCGCTGGGACCGAATCAGATTTTCAATCAACCTGCGATCAACACCCGCGGCACTGCAAAAAAACTGCGAGTCACTATCGTTACGAACTAATCGAGACGGAAAATTTTTAGTAGGCGGTGATTTATGAGGTACGTTTCGCTGAAAAGAATCAAGTCCCTAGCCGTGTGTCCAGCCCTGCTGGCGCTCACCTTGAGCTCCTGCGCGTTGAACTCCAATGGCGAATCCCATGCCGTGAGCGTCTCGCTCCCCGGCGCGCGCATCTCGTTCATGCAGAAAATGGAAAACCTCACCGATTGGATCAGTCTTGCTTGGGCGAGTGCGACCACTGCGACCACATTGAACACCGATCCGAGTAGCTTGTCTGAATTCGATTGTTTTGCCGTGAACGTCACCGGCCCTGGAATCGATCCCGATCCACGCGTCAGCTGCACGGATCCAGGCGACGCGCCCGCGATCTTGGGAGGATTCGTGCCGTATGGGAACTCCTCGATCGATCTGATGGTTCCCGCGGGCCCTTCCCGAAACATCAAGATTTTCGGAGTCAAAAGCCTCGTAGGCTGCCCACAGCTTCAAGACATGCTGAACGGCGGCGCGATTCAGTTCAATGGCAACATCGGACATATGTACGAAGTCGGTGGCGCAACCCACGATATTTTCAACGACGATAGCGTCACGATCAACGTCACCTATAATTCATCTTCTCCAAATCGAGTATTCAGCCACTGCACGCGCACGGGTGAAGGCGGAACGACTGAAACAAGCATGCACCTCTGGAGTGCCTATGCGGGTACCGGTCCAGCAACCGTCAATGCGACGAAGACGATGGATAAAAACCTCTACATCGGAGGAACCTTCGATTACGTCGGCCCGACCACGATGCGCGGTACTGTGATCTCACGAAGCACCGGCGATTTGCTCAACTCGTCCGCTGCGCACATTGGCGGATCCCAGGTCAACTGCGCTACCCCTGATGGTTTAGGCGGCTTCTATGTCGGTGGTTATTTCAGCATGGTTGAATCCACGAACGTCTCAAACCTTGTTCACGTCCGTGCGGATGGATCGTTTGATGCGACCTTCACGGCGGGGACCAATAGTACCGTCAGCGCTTGCGCCTTTGACGGAACCAATCTTTATATCGGAGGATCGTTCACTCAAGTCACCTTGTCTGACGGAAACCATGCGGTGAATGGACTTGCGGCGATCAAAGTCTCCGATCAATCGTTCCAAGCATTCACGACGACCGTCGGCACGGGCGGCGTGTCCGCCTTGGCTCTGGATAAAGTCAATCAGCGACTCTATGTCGGCGGTAGCTTTACCACGCCTCATAATTATGCCGCCGCCTACAATACGAGCACGTTGAGTTACGTCTCGGCTTGGAATCCAAACCCGAGCAACCCTGTCACTGCGATTGGCTTATCCGCGACGAAAGCTTATCTCGGAGGCTCGTTCTCGACGGTCAATACCAGCACATCCCGTTCGAAGATCGCTGAAGTCGATCTCACAACCGGGACGGCCACGACTTGGAACCCGACTGGCTTGAACTACTCGATCAATTCGATCGCCGTGGGCTCCGCTTATGTCTATATCTCGGTCAGCACGAGTCCGACGACCGTGCAGAAAATCAATCTCTCCGACAGCACTGTCTCGACGATTTTCACCACAGGCACAGGAGAATATGTCAATACGCTTGCCCTTGTGGAAGGCACGGTGTCTTCATTGGACGAGCTTTACGTCGGTGGAAAGTTCTTGGCTTCAGGCCACCAAAACCTGCTTTCGATTCTCGATCCAAGCAACACGGCCACTGTGAGACCGACCTTCGTGGCGAACTCCAACAAAAACACCCAGGTTTACACCATCACACCGAACGCGATCGGCCAACTCTTTGTCGGAGGCTCGTTTGATTCGATCGGTGGATCGATTCGAAGAAACCTTGCGGCTCTCGATCTCACGACCGGTGAGACCGCGGCATGGGACCCAGGTCTCACGACGTCCCAAGGCGCCGTGACCGCGCTTGAAAGCGACGGGACATCCCTGTACGCCGCGTACGATACGAACGGAAGCTCAGCCGCGGGCGTGCTGAAATACACTTCAAGCGTGAACGCATCGGCTTGGGAAGTCCTGACCAGCAGCACGGAACATATCTATACTCTGAAGTGGAATAACGGCGAGCTTTACGTCGCTGGTCAATTCGCCCATCTGGGTGGCCAAACTCACTCTAACCTCGCAAGACTGAACAGCGCGGGCGCCGTAGACACTTGGAATCCGACCTTTACCGGAAGCACGCCGTATGTTCGCTCCATCTTGGTGAACGCGGATGGAAGCCGTATTTACGCGGCAGGCTCGTTTACCGGGATCACCAGCACGACTTCGGCCGGCCTGGTGGCGATCGATGGTACGTCAGGCGCCGTCGCCACAGGATGGACTAATCCCGGATATTCTTCGGGAGTCAGCGCGATAGCTTTCGCTCCTTCAGGCAACTTGATCGTTGCTGGAGCAGGTGGAACGACGCTGACCATCGTCAATCCGAACACCGGCGCGAATATCGCTTGGGCTTCGGCTCCTTCGTTGAGCAGCGCGCTCTCCGGCATCAACAATCTCACCGTTCTCGGCAACACACTCTTGATCGGAGGATCTGCTTCAAGCGCTGGCGGAGCTGCCGTGGCGTTTGATCTCTCCAGTCAGCAGATCATGACCGGCTGGTTGGCGAATATCGGTAACTCAGGCGAAGCCGTGAACTCGTTCGAGCTCCTTGGCACCAGCACTTCTGGCTTGCTATTCATCGGAGGAAACTTTAGACAAGTGAACTTTAACAATCCTCTGCCGGGCGGCAAAATGACCTGGGGCATTGGCGCATTCGACTTAACGAACGGGATGCTTTACTAGTGCAAAGCTCGAATAAAGACTTAAAAGAAACTCTTGAGAAAGCTTTGGATCAGGCCGAGTGGAATTGGCTCGCGCCTCACGTCGAGCGGCAAGCCGTCGTGATCGTCGCTCAAGACCTCAATCTGGTCGAGGTCGGAATGAAGATCGCTCAAGACGACGCGCCTTGCGTTCAAGAGTGGATCCGAAGAGAGCTTCTCACCCGACCTTCGCCAACTCAGATTCGCTCCTGGGAACAAAACCCCGGAAAGAGATTCCACACCTTGATCGTCCAGCCCTACGTTTTGATTCAAGAGCAGTTCAACTAAAGCATATTCTCTTTTGCGTTCGCGACAAGGCCAGGTAAATTGGTCTCATGACCACTTTTCAAGCCATCGTTTACGCCATTCTGCGTGGTTTCACTCAATTTCTCCCGATCAGCTGGGAAGCGCATCAACAGCTCTTCCCATTCGTGACCCATTGGCCCGCGCCCGCAGGAGCGATCAATGGCGCCTTGTCATTGGGCGCTCTTCTCGCTCTGCTGATTTATTTTCGTCACGACTGGGCAAGCCAGATCTCCTGCCTTCTCCAAGTGATCATCTTCAGAAGACGCCCCATGACCCTGGACGAGCGGCTTCCGCTTTTTATTTTGATCGCAACCGTTCCACTTCTCGTGCTGGGTCCTACCTTGACTGAGCATGTGATCCATATCGAATGGACGCCGCTAACTATTTCAGCGACTCTGGCTCTTTTCGGCCTTCTTCTGGCTTTTTCCGAGTCGATGAGCCGAAAGAACAAAGGCATGTTCGATTGGAATTGGCTTGATTCCCTCGTCGTGGGTATTTTTCAGCTTTGCACGATTTTGGTGGGCGTTGGAAGCCTCGGCGCAACTTGGGCAGGAGCGATGTTCAGAAATTATAATCGCGAAGCAGCAGCCAAATTCGCGTTTTTCACTTTGGCCCCTCTGCTCGTGGTTCAAACGGTACACGAGTTCGAGCAGA
>CAZCBS010000257.1:0-6159 GCA_964496965.1 uncultured Bacteriovoracaceae bacterium | reverse complement strand
AAATTTCAATGACAGTTATGTATATCGTAGTCGTCGTAGCCGGAGTAGTCGTATGATGAGAGATGTGTTATTTTCCCGGGAAGTTCGCACTCTCATCGCTTTTTTGAATGGTCTCGCCGTAGGCACGTCGGCTTGGGCTGGTTCTGACGCAATTCGATGCATCGAGCGGGAGCTTGAGTGGCACCTTTCGAATCAAGCTCCTACAAAATCCGGATTTCCAGTTCGAAGCCTGATCAATCCTGGAAAGATCAAGCCGACGGTGGCGTCTGTTGTTCAAGCAAAGCACAAACCGGTCAATGAGGTTCTCGCGGAGCTTGGGGTTCCTGAATACGCGCATCCATATTTCGGTGCGGATGGGCGATTCAAGTATCGTCCGGATAAACCGATTCATCTCAGTGTTGAAAACGGGGATGAAGAGCTTTTAGCGGCGAAGATTCATTTCGCCGATGACACGAATTTCTCCTTTCAGAAAGTTTTTCAGCTATTGGTTGCGGACTATTTGCGAGTTCTCAAAGAAATTCCTCAGATGGAATTGATCGCGGTTCTCAATTCAAGGGATCCCGTCGCATTTGAGAAGCTGATTCGATCGGCACCTGAGTCGGTTCGAAAAAGGGTAAAAAGCGTAGTCATCGATCAAAACATCGTTCCGCATCCTTGGTCTCAAGACGGGGCGAAACCGGTACGAGTTCCTTCCGGATCAGCGATGCAAGCTTTGGTTCCAATCGACCAATCGAACGCAAGAACGCTTAAGGCGATCTGGAACGAGTTGGAGAAAAAGGACTGGGCGATTCGCCGAAGCATCTTTGACTTTGATGGAGGAGATGTCGTTGTTGGGGAGCGTCACGTCTTTGTGGGACCTAAAGTCGTTCAAAAAAACATGGAGCGTCTCAAGATTTCACACGCTGAAGCCTTGGATGGTCTTTCTGCCGAGTTTGGAAAGCCTGTTTTCGAAATTAAACAAAATGTCGTCCCTACTGCGAAGGTTCCTCACGTGAACGAACCCATCGACTACCATATCGATGTGTTTTTCGCAGTGGCACGGAATCACAAAACAGGAAAAGAGACCGTACTGCTCACATCGCCTGAGCTCGGTATGAAGGCTCTTGCGGGGAAAAGAAGGAACTCCGACCTTTCCAGTGATTGGAACACGATGTGCGAGGAGTTAGTACGAGGAGCGAAAGCCGACCCGTATGAAGAGCTGAACGAAGCGGAGAGCGCCTTGCTCAAGACTTTGAGAAATATGGACCATCGCTTGCTTCGGGAGCAACAAGATCAGGTCAATGCCGAGGCGGTTCGTTTGAGATCTCTGGGCTATGATGTGAAGTTTATTCCTGGCATCGCGCAGGCGGATCCGTATCGAATAGATTATGCCTGGGAGATCTTTAGCTACGCGAATGTGAATTTCTCAGGAAAGAAGGCAATCGTGCCTCAGCTTGGGATTCCAGCGCTCGATCTAGCCGCGACCCAGGTTTTTGAAGAGGGCCTGGGCTATCAGGTGATTCATGTCCATTCGCCGACGAAATCTCTCTGCACGCTAGGCGGGATTCGATGTATGACGGAGACTTATAGGCGCTCAGGTTCGCAGTAGTTCAAAGTTTTCGAAGATCTCGAATTCTCGGAAGCTTACCCGTGCGAGCAACGCGTGGAAGAGCGCCGGGCGCAACTGAACGAAGAAGAACTCTTTTTTGGATGTAAGATGCAGGGTGCGTGGCGTGAACGTCTTTGGAAAGACGATGGAGCTGGTGGCCGAAAACAGGGCTTAGGCTCTCATAAAGGTTTTTCGCACCACTGAAGCGGTCAGTTTCGATGTCGATCGTCATTCGCTCTAAAAGAGCTCCGTCATGAAGGAGTTCTTCGATTTGGATTTGATAGGTGCCTTCCTTCACTCCTGCCTGAAAGAGCGCGGTTTCTACTTCACTGAGCTGCACGCGACAGGACCAGAGGTTCATCTGTCCGTCACAACGCCCGTGAAGAACAAACTTGGGGTCATCCGTTCCGCAGGCGCACTGAGTTTCTGAAGGACTCCAGCTGATCTGATCTCCGGTGCGAAGATGAATGACCGGCATGTTTTTTCGGACGAGCGAAGTGACTACCGCCTCGTCATTTTGGAGCGAAAGTCGAACGTACTTGGAAAAAAGATGATGCTCTCCAGGGCCGCAGCTTGCGCATTGATAGCCGATCGGGCCTGCATCGACGGAAGCATACCCAGCCGAGCTAAAACGCCGAGTTTTCCATTTTGCCTCAAAAAGCTTTCTAGCCTGGATGTTGAGATGCTCGCCGGCGTAACAGATCTGCGGAACTTCGAGCTCAATACCGAGCTCAGAGGCGCGATGAAGAAGCGAGATCAGAAGGGACGGGAGCCCCACGACAAACTGAGGCTTGAAATCCGCGAGATATTTCAAAATCAGGTCAGGATCGGCGTTTCCGCCGATGGGCAAGATGCGCGCACCGCAATGTTTCAAGGCCTGGTCCACTGCCAAAAAGGATGACCAAAGATTTCCGGCGACAAAGAGATTGGCGCAAAGAGTTCCGCGTTCGATTCCTTGCGCGCGAAAGCCTTGGGAGAGCATTTTGCCGACATCGTCGAACTCTTCGTAAGAGTAGTAAGCGAACTTTGGATTTCCACTCGTTCCGCCCGAAGAAAAAATATAGCCGGGATCGGCGTTCGCTCGAAGAAGCGCGTTGCTTTGCGTGAGAGGATGCTCCGAAAAAAACGAAGACGAGACGGCTTGAAGCTCCGAAAGAGATTTGAGTTTCCGGCCTTGATAAAGCTGATGGTAGGCGGGAACGTCTTTAATTGCTTGATTGACGAACGAGAGGAGAGTTTCGTCAATTTCGCTCGACTTTGCGTCAGCCGGAGCTTCGTCCGAGATCAAGCGAGTCAACTCGGCCCAGCCGTAGCGACCATCATGGGTTGAGCCTTCAAGCCCGGTCATCATCTGGCCAATCGGAGCAAAACGGCTCAAACCCCAGAGCGCGCCTTGTTTGAGGAGCTCCGCGCGATCGTCAGCGTTTGCAAGGTAGCCGCAAGTCTGCAAGAACCTCGAATAGGCGGAAACCTGTTCTCCCAAGTCTTTGACGGTCTTGAAGCGTTTCATGATCAAGGTGCGATTCAAAGGAGAGGAGCGCAATCCCGGGCTCGGATCAAAGGTGATCAGCCAATCTTTTCCTTCTAGAGTCGCTCCTTCGGTCATGAGCTCGTGATAAACGCCGCGATGGCGCTCTTTTAAGATTTCGACATGCTCGTCGCTGGAAAGTTTTCCACGCTCCCAGGGGATCTCGTCGAGAGCGGATCCGATCGCTTTCATGAGTTCATTGAGCTCAATGCCGTCTTGAATAAATAAGTTTTGTGGAGAAGAGCATGCCGATTGGTCCGAAAGGCTGAGATCGGGTGCGATCTTTTGCGCCAGACCGGAGGTCTCGCCGCTTTTAAAGATGACCTGAAGCGAGATCTTCGGGCCATTCTCGATCAGGCCCGTGCCAGGTTCTAAGTTTTTTGCGGAAAACTTGTTCATTACCCGCCCGCCCCAGGCGCCGTTGCCCGTGCCTTGAGACTTCAATGCCTCTTCGATCTCGGATTTTCCGCCAGGCCAATAGACGAGCGCGAACTTGTCGGCGAGAATGCTTGCGGGATCGGCTTCGAGAACGGATTCCGCGAAGAGCATCGGAAAGCGCTGGTTTTTTCCGCTGAGCTTCATGATCGAGACGTTCTTGGTCACAAAGCCGTTGATCAAGGAGTCGATGCAGCCGATGAAGACATTTCCCGCGGCGACATGAAGAAGAGTTCCGTAGGGAACCGCTCGGACTCGGCCAGCGTAACCGGGGCGATCGGAAAAACGGTCTAAAACATCAGGATTTCCGAACTCAATCGCGAGGCGGCGAGTGAGCGATGCCTTGTCGCAGAGCATGGGAATGACTCGAAGGGTTTGCTCGATCAT
Source organism: uncultured Bacteriovoracaceae bacterium (assembly GCA_964496965.1). Taxonomy (GTDB): domain Bacteria; phylum Bdellovibrionota; class UBA1018; order UBA1018; family UBA1018; genus CAZCBS01. Next base: position 2,221 of record CAZCBS010000257.1, on the reverse strand, counting down.
CGCGGGGCTAAAAGAGATCTCGTCAGTGACCTCTTGAAGCGCGCGTTGAAAATACCTTCCGTCGGGAAGCCAAAGCTTTCCGACTCGATCGATGACGGTGAGGATTTCATCAACCGGTGTCTCGGCCAGTGCCGTGGTTTTTGCAGCGGCTTCCTGAAGGAGTCCCGAGACTTGAGTGTCGAATTTTCCAAATCGATAAAGCATTGTTTTTACCTCGGGTTTACCTCAGTTTTTCCAAAGCGGTGATGGCGCAGCCTTTGTGCTTGGAGACTCCGGCACGTCCCAGGATTTCGAGGGTTGGTCCTCCTTTTGAGCACGAGCAGGATCCGATTCGACCCCAGTCCGTCGTGAGAAGGGAAATCGAGGGATAGCTATCGATGTAGGAGCAAAGGAAGTGAATGAGGCCTTTTTCTCCGGCTTGGAGCGGAGCGAGCGTCTCGGGCGAGCGAATGATGACACGTGCGTAATTCGGAATGTGAAGCTTTCCTTGCTCGCAATCGACGTAGGGGATTCCGTGCTCGACCATGCCGAACATGTCACGAATGTTGCTCTCTGGAATTCCAAGACGATCTGAAACCAGTTTTCTAAACTCCGCTTTTGGAATCTCCTCATCGGCAAAGGTTTTCCATCCTCCGCCAGTTTGCACCCAGGACTTCTCGCCTAACTGGAGCTTGAGATCGAAGTCTTTCAGAATCTTGGCTAAAAACGCAGGAAAACCGAGAATTCGGACAGGGTAAGGCTCACGCTCGAGGCTGCGGAGCAGATCGGCCACTTCTTCAGCTCTAAAAACGAAATCATTCGCCTTGGGATCCCACTGGAGCGCGTAGTGCACGTTGCGGATTCCAGTAAAGCTCGTGAGAAGCTCGTCCGTGAAGGCGGTTCCAAGATCTTTCGCGACTCGCGGATCGTAAGTGAAGCAGAGGTAGTTCGTTTCGGCAGGACTTGTGATCCCAAGTGATTCGTGAATCTTGAAAGCGAGTTTTTTCACGCGATTGAGCGATCGCTCGTTCAAGAAGATTTGGCTTTTCTGGCCATTCGTTCCGGAGCTGGTCAGAGTGAGAGCGATTTCTTGCTTGGGAACGGAGATCAGCTCGTGCTCTTTAAATAGGCTGACTAGAATCGGAGGAACCTTCAAAAGGTCTTCCTCGGTGCGCAGATCTTCGGGTTTGATTCCGTGTCGATGCCAGAGCTTTCTAAAAAAGGCGTTGCCCGAGTAATGGGCGGACGCGGCTTCGCGATAGCTTTCCACGAAAAGCTCTTGATTGGCCGGAGTGTGAAGAAACGGGTCGGTCTCAAAAAGCCGATCGATCGCGCTGGGTTTCACATTCGGCTTCATAAATGGGTCTCTTCGACGGACTGAAGAATCCGCTCTTTCCAGCTTTCAAAATAGTGGAGCAAGTATTTCTTGTTCAGTCCGGCCAGCTCGATTCCGGAAAAATCCAAAATCTCAAAAGTCTTGCTCAGGACGATGTAATCGTAGCGAGTTTCGTTTTGAACCTGAAAGGCCGGAAAATAGGCGGAGGGAATGAAACCCGCGTTCAAGGTGTAATCCACGGTAGCCAGTTTGTCGGCACGCACGATCGTTTCGATGTAACGAACTCCGCGCTCGCCCAATAATTTGGCAACGCCGCGAAGGAGCTGATCCGTGCGGAGCGCGGGGGGCTTTCGGATGCCGACGATAGTGCAGTATTTGTCCACGGGCGCCAGATGCAGGAAGACTTGGATCTGATCATCGGGGGAGCTGAGCATTACGTTCGGCTCGTGAAACGGATAGAACGAGAAGGGCAGCTGGCCCGCGTTTCTCAGTTCTCTAAAACGGTGAATCGTGTATTTGGGTGCATCCAAAAACTCGAGTGGAGTGGACTCGAGCGGCTCCATGGATCCTAAAGAAGCGGTATCCGCGCGAATCTGCGCAGAGGTTGCGATCTCAAGCGATGGAAGCGCGCACTCTTTTCGAACGATCTCGTAAAGGTCAGCGACTTTGGGGTGAATCAGGAACTGAGTGAAGCGTTTTTCGAGTGCGCTGCCGCTAAAGAGCGCGACCAGGCAGTGGGTTTCGTAACCGTCCGTTCGGTGGATATTGGGAAAAATCCCAAGTTTGCGATACCCCAGCTTTTCCGTCACGATTTGCGGAGCACGAGTCGCGGTGCGCGTCGTTGCGTAAATCACTTCGACCGCGGTGGGCGAATTTCTCGTCAGTGTCTCAAAACCGAAGCTCATG
>CAZCBS010000256.1:0-6164 GCA_964496965.1 uncultured Bacteriovoracaceae bacterium | reverse complement strand
CGTTTGGCTCGATCAGGGGGAAATCGGATTCTTCGTCAAGGATCGCAGAGCTCTCGAGCCTTACCAAAAGCACGGACTTGCCGATTCTAAAGATGTCCTTCAGGCTTGCCCAAAATGTAACGTCAACGTGAAAGCAGGAAAGATCCCCGGGTTCAAATACGAAGTCGAAGAGTGCCCCGCTTGCAAAGGCCTTTGGCTCGATGAGCACGAGTTCAAGAAAATTGGCAGCGCCGAGTATTTTAAAAGTATCACGCCACGATTGAAATCGATTCCGATGCCATCTCTCGAGCTCACATCGACCGTCGTTCTCGGATCGATGTACGCGTTCTTGTTCGGTCTCATGGTTTTTTTGGTCGAAACCGGCATTCTCCGCCAGCGAGTGGGAATTCTTCTCGTCGTCGCCTTTGTACTCGTTCAGTTTTTGCTCGGGCCCGTGCTGATGGACTGGAGCTTAAGGCTTTTCGGCTCGCTGACTTGGGTGGACTACTCGCAGCTGCCGGTTCACCTGAGACAGTTCATCACGGAGACTTGCGGCAAGCACAAGCTTCCTCTTCCAAGAATTGGAATCATTGCTGACGGAGCTCCCCAGGCTTATACCTATGGAAGGACCTCTAGGAGTGCGAGGCTCGTTTTTTCTCGAGGGATCCTTGAAATTTTAAATCAGGAAGAAGCGCAAGCCGTTGTCGCTCACGAGTTAGGGCATATTTATCACGGGGATTTCGTGGTGATGACGCTCGCTCAGCTTGTGCCGCTGCTTCTCTACCATATTTATAGAACCTGCTCTGATCTTTCGCGTCGGAGATCGAAAGGGGAAAACAGCAAGACTGGCGCCCCTTTAGTGGTCGCGGCGGTCGTTGCGTATCTCGCTTACCACATCTCCCATTATCTCATGATGTTCATCTCGCGAGTGCGGGAGTATTGGGCGGATAAATTCAGTGTCGAGACCACAGGAAATCCCAACTCCCTGGTGAGTGCGCTGACGAAGATTTCCTACGGACTCATCGCGACCTCCAATGTCGATGAGGAGCCGGAAAACTCCGGATCCGCCGAGAAGAAAAAAATGGCAGTCCAGGCTCTGGGGATCATGAGCATCTCAAGCTCAAAGGAAATCGCGCTTTATGCCTCCCAAGGCCTGACGAGTCGTGTGCAAGATTTAAAAGAGGTGATGCAATGGGATCTTTGGAGTCCTTGGGCCGCTTACTATGAGCTTCATTCAACGCATCCTTTGACTGCCAAACGAATCAACGCGATCGCCGCCCACGCTCAGAATATGGGAATTGAGCCTGCCGTGAGCTTTGATCTCAAAAAGCCTGAGAGCTACTGGGACGATTTTTTTCTGGATCTCTTTGTGATGGCGTTGCCTATTGTTGGCGCTCTCGGTTTTTCCGCTGTAAAACTGGCCTTTCTCTTGAGTCGCGCCCATTCTCTGGGCGTGCGGGACATGTTGCTTCCGTTCATTTTCGGGCTAAGTATCGGCGGAATCATCAAAACGATGGCCACCTATCCCGGAGGACCATTCTTCGAGCATTCTATTTTATCATTGTTGAAGAAAGTCAAAGTCTCGCCGGTGACATCGTATCCCGTCACAGTGCAAGGAAAAGTAATCGGTCGCGGAGATCCCGGAAGCATTTTCTCCGAGGACATGGTCATCCGCGACAAGACCGGGATGATTTTCTTGGATTACGAGCAGCCGCTCAAGATCTTCAACCTGCTTTTTGCGATCTTTAAAATCAAAGAGTATCAAGGACGCGATGTTGTTGTTGAAGGATGGTACCGGAGAGCGCCGATTCCGTACATCGAAGTCAAAAGGATCAGGTCAGTGACGGCGAGCTCAACGGCTTACACTTATCATTTGCAGCTGATTTTTTGGTACTTGCTGCCGGTTTTGGCGGTTTTAGTCTGCAGTTTCCGCTGATGCCGAAAAAGTAAACCGAGACGCGCGTTACTTGCAGACAGGAGCCTGCTCGCCCCGCGAGCAAAGCTTTTCTCGCAGAAAAACGCTGAATCTCTTGAGCTGCTGGAGCGCATGGCTTCTCTCGTTTACGCCCAGCTTCGATTCTCCGACCGCCACGACGTCGCAGTCCGATCGACGTGCGACGATAATGTCGATCTCACCGAGGTACGCGCCTCCGGTGTATCCATATGCGAGTCCACCGGTTAGAAAGTACTCGCGTTCGGGATATTCTTGCTTGAGCTGAAGTAACGCCAGAACCTCGAGCACATCGCCCTCTTTCTCGAAGTTAAATCCCATCTGCCGGCCTGCGGTATAAAGAGTCGCAGTGTTTCCGGAGAGTTTGTGGGTGTTTGTCAAAGCTTCGGTTCGCAGCGTTTTCCAGAGATTCTGCGCATCTTGACGGGAGATCGGATACTCGTGAGTAAATCCCGCCGCGCACGCTCCTTGAACGCTGTAGGTGATATAACGTCCCAGTAAGTTGAAATTGCGCAGCTCGAGATTTCTGCAGTTAGCCGGGACAAAGGCGTCTATTCTGGTGCTCTGAAAATAGGGGTCGGCAAAGGAAGAGGTCGCGGAAAACAGCGATGCGAGCGCGATGCCTAGAATCCAAACCTGAATCGTTCCCTTGATGCTCTTCATGCCTATAGTGACTCCTGTTTTATGACTGATGCAGGGCTAAAACAGGGGGGCGAGAAAGACAAGATTATTCATCGACTCAGTTCTGCCCTGGGGACTCGCGAAGCAATTTGAGAACGGCAGTTATATTTTCCGGAGTCACTGCTCCGGATTTGATCATCTCCGTAACGGCCTTAAGATATTGAGCATTGGGCTCGCTATGGGATGCTGAGAGATTTCTGGCGGCGGCTCCGGTCGCAAAAGTTCCTCCATTCATCACCATTACACTCGGAGTTTCACCTCCCGATGTTGGAACTTTTACGTTAGTTGAGCCTCCGCTGGATTCGTACGAAATATATTCAACCTGCATTCGTCCGCTTTGTTTCAGAACAGGGGCGAGTGAGTTGCGAAGGCTTTCCAGTTGCGCCGTTGCGACTTCGGGTTGAGATGTGGAGCAGTCTTTATTGAAAAGGTAACCCATTCGCGTGACGGCATCGCGAAGCTTTTCCGCGGACGGAGTTGGCACTTGAGTCAAGACATCGAAGCAATCGTAAAGGTCCTCTGTTTCCGTTCGGCCTTTCGTGTTGAGAACAATTCCGACACAGAATGCGTGACGGACTAAATCCAGTTGTTTCTGTTTCCGCATTGCGTTTGCCTTATCGATCGGCATGTGAGCGGGCTCAACATCGTTCCACCAATTGTCGTTGATGATGACTTGAGTCGGCGTTTGACAAGCGACTTTTTTGCCTCGGACGGTGACGGTTTCGGGATCGCGACAGAACTCGAGGCCGTTTTTGGTGGTGACCCAGTTTTTATTTAATACTTCTTCAAAAAGTTTCCCGAGTCCAGGTACTTGAGAAGCAAGATCGAGATTGGGCCGAATATCGGAATTAAAAAAGGGGAGATCCTTCGGATGGATTTCCTGCCGTCCTACGATGGCATGTCGATCGGCGAGGCTATTAGGACGTCCTTCGGCTTGTTCCGCATTCGAAGAAGGAGGAGGTTCCGCGTGTCCAAAGTTTGGACAGCTAGCGATGGCTTGGACGGCAAGGCATACTAAAAATGCGGAAAACCTAGTCTTTTTCATGATGGCCTTAAAATAAGCAACTTCCGTACCTGCTAGGCCTGCTATAGAATCGAGAAATGGACCCGCTCTGGCAGCAAATCAACGAAGCCGTTCAACGCAAAGATCATGAGTCGGTGCGCGCGCTCATTCCAAAATATTTAAGGCGCTACAAGAAGTCGCCGGATGCGATTTACGAAGCTTCGGAGTTTTATAGAAAAATCTGGGACTACAAGAGTGCCCTCCGTCTTCTTCCTAAAGAGCGGACTCGGACCACCTCGAAAAAACTTTCTGATGAGGAAATTAGGCTTGAGCTCCAAACCGCGCGGATTTTGAATATGTTGGGCGCCAGCCACTATGCCCTTCGCATTGTTGAAAGAATTCGGGCGGGAAATTGGGCCAAAAGCAAAGTCGAGATGGCCGAGATCTATCATTGTAACTGCAGGCCCGATAAAGTCCTGCAAGTGATCGGCACGGACTTCGCGCTTCCGGAAAAAGAGCCATGGCATCAAGACTGGGTCCTGCATTTTTATTATGCTTATGCGCTGAACGCCACGAAGAAAATGCAGCAAGCGATCGATCATTTGGATGGGATCCATGCGCTCTCGAGTTCTCCACTCATTCGGGCAATCGCCTTGACGTATAAAGGACAGTTTCTGGTGGAAGGCGGCTTTCCTGAGAAGGCGCTGCCCCTGCTTCAGGAAGCTAAGCGTTTCTTTCATAACCAAGGCATCACAAGCGATGACGCGATTCTGTATAAATGGCTGGGAATATGCTTTTTTAAGTTAAAAAAATATAATGAAGCGGAGGCCGCGCTCAGGGAATCTTTTCGAATTCTTTATCAGCCTTCGCTGAAGCCCGAGGATTGGATGGAGCTTGTTTTGTGGCTCGATAGAATTCCAGGCCTCAAGAAAACGGAACAGATGCTTGCCCCTCGACTCTGGTCGATGGAAGGCCCCGAATCCACTCCGCTCACGGAAGTCGGGATCAGCGCTGAGTGGGGAGACGAATACATTTTCTCGATCTCTAAAATCGAGAAGAGCCGGGGGGCGAGGCACATCGATCGAGCATCGGATATGGCCTGGCAGGGCAAATCGGCAAGGCTTGGGCTGGATTTGGTCGATGAGTTGATTTGGAATTTAGTCTACGCCGGAGAGTACGGGCTTCCGCAGTATAAGCTTTATGAGCTTTTATGGCCCAAAGAAGCGTTTTCGTTCGATCAACAAGCCAAGCGCTTAGAGCGTTTGGTTCAAAGAGCGAGAGAGACAGGTTATGAAATTGCGTGGGAGAGCCTGCATCTTCGTTTGTTGTCAAAAGATGTCACCGTGAGTGGCAGGCCTAAGCAAGTCGTGCGAGGTCGTCCATTTCTGATCGCTCATCCTGTATTTTCTAGAAAAGATGTTGAAAAATATTTTTCGGTCTCCCAGGCGACGGCCATCTCGATCTGCCGAGAGTGGATCGGTTCTTCTCTCGTTGTTTCCATCAGTAAGTTTCAATATCGATCTAATAAAATATGTGGGTCGATAGTTGAGTGAAAATGTAAGATATTCTCCTAAGACGCGCCCCTGGCGTCCATAAGTACAAAGAAATCAAAGGAGAATAGAAATATGAAAAAGCTGATCGTTGTTTTAGTTGGAACCGCAATCTTATCCGTTTCGGCTCATGCAGGAATCTACAGTGGCGCGGGCGGAACTAACTCGGCGAGTTCCGGGTGCAACAGCGGCGGTTGCTGGGCTGGAAAGAAAGTGGGCTACGCTCCCGAGTACCAAGAAGCATTGGCCCTGTTGCAGGAGACTAACAAAAACGTGGAAATGACGCCGATTTCGACGAGCCTTCGTTCTGCAATCAATGAACATCGCGAAAAATTGGCTAAAGAGAATATTGATGTCAGCAAGATGACTGATCTTGAAGTCATCCAAGACATGGTGAAGTCGAGAGCCGCGGAAGCTCTCTAATTCGTCCAGAATGAAGCCACCACGGACGGTGGTATTCTGATGAGCCAGCGATGGCCTCACCATAAGGGTACAATCAAATGCATACTTGGGTTGGTGCGATCCATGCTCTCGTCTTTTTAGCGTTCTTCGGCGCACCTAGCTTTGCCGCCGAAGCATCTCCACTTCAGCTAGATACAAATGGATTAACGGCTGCACAAATCACGGCGCTTCAACGATTCATCGACGACGCGAATGGGAGGCTGCCGGATAAAATGAAAGAACAATTCGAGAGTCCTGTTCCTGTCACATTTGCCGAGATCGCTGGCGCAAAAGATATTACGGTTCGCTGTGATCGAAAAGGCGAGCAAGGAGTCGAGATGGGATATGTCCCGCAAGACTCCGGAGACGGCTCTGGTCATCATATTTTCCTGAATCGTCAGTTGATTTCGGAGCTCATGAAGGGTTCTGACGCCAGCCAAAAGCTCGAATGCAATCATGGAAGCTATTATCAAATGGGTTTAGCCACGCTTCTTCATGAGACTTCGCATCTTTACGATCGGAAGAAAAAAATCTCCGAAACGGAAATTTATCGATCGTT
>CAZCBS010000255.1:0-6178 GCA_964496965.1 uncultured Bacteriovoracaceae bacterium | reverse complement strand
AAGCTCGAGTCTCTCGATATTGGCTTGGAACAAGTTAAGAAAATCCAGGGTGAAATCCGGGTTTTCGCGACCCAAAAGGGGGAGTGTGTCGATCAAATAGAGTAACAGGGTTTGGTGCAACGAAAAGTCCTGCTGAAGGTCGATATTGACCCGAAGAGGCGAAAGCTCGATGATTTTTCGATCGAAGAGAGCGCGAAAAAGCTGGAACGCGGTTTTTCTCAGCCTCTTTTTCGCGACTTCGCTCTCATGGCAGCTTCGGATGATCTCGCGCATGGCGCGTCCGCCGTTTTCATGGCTACGACTCAAGACTTGAAGAAGCATCCCGTGATTGACCTGAAACCGGGATTGAAGCGTTTCTGGCTCGCTCTTGATCAAGCGCTCAAAGGTCTCCTTGCCCCAGGGGACAAAGCCTTTTTCGGGAGGCTTGCGCTTGACGAGTTTTTTGAGCTTTTTTGGATCACCCGCGGCTTTTTGCTCGTTGCGCAAGTTCTCGATGATATGTTCAGGCGCTTGCGCGACAACGGTGCCGAGATCATCATAGCCTTTTCGTCCCGACAGGCCCCCGGTCCGTTGAAAATCCCGGACAATCAAAATAGAAGTTTTCTGCCCATCGAACTTACAAAGCTTGGTGAATAAAACCGTGCGAATCGGACCATTTACGCCGACGCCCAGCGTATCGGTTCCGCAGATGATTTTCAAAAGTCCCTTTTGAGCGAGCTTCTCGACCAAAATTCGATATCGAGGAAGAAGTCCCGCATGATGAATCCCGACACCATGACGAAGAACGCGGCTCAGCTCTTTTCCGTAAGGACTGGAAAAGGACACCCCCTCAAGCTCTTGAGCGATCGCTTTCTTTTCTTCCTTGGTGCAGAAATCCACGCTGAGAAAGTTTTGCGCCTCTTCCGCGCACGAAGCTTGGGTAAAGTTGACGACATAAACCGGAGCGCGATCCTTCTCAATCAGCTTTGCCACAGTCTCGTGAAGCGGAATCTCCTCATAACGATACTCGAGCGGCACGGGACGTTTCGCCGATTTGACTAAAACCGTTTCACGTCCGGTGAGCTTCTGAAGCTCTTTTTGGAAGAACTCCGTTTCTCCGAGCGTTGCCGACATGAGTAAGAACTTCGCCTGAGGCAAAGTCAGAAGCGGAATCTGCCAAGCCACCCCGCGCTCGCGGTCAGAATAATAATGAAACTCGTCCATAATCACATCCTGGACCGGAGTTTGCGCACCTTCGCGGAGCGCCCAGTTCGAAAGAATCTCCGCCGTGCAGCAAAGGATCCGCGCGTCCGCATTGACTGAGCCATCCCCGGTGATCATTCCCACCTGATCCGGCCCGAAGTCGCGGCACAAAGCCAGGAACTTCTCATTGACCAGTGCCTTGATTGGACAAGTGTAAACGGAACGGCGCCCTTGAGAATACGATTCAAAATGGAGAGCGGTCGCAACCAGCGACTTTCCTGAGCCAGTCGGAGTGTTCAGAATGACGTTTTTACCTGAATAAAGCTCCAAAATCGCTTCTTCTTGCGCAGGATAAAGCTCAAGCCCAGACTCCCGAGCGTGATCGAGAAAACGATCCAGCAGGACGTCCGATGAAAGGACCGTGTTCACCGTGTTTTTGGGTTCGTTTGAAAGCAGAGCGCTCATAAGGAGAGGTATATCTTTTTCTCCCAAAAACCTCGAAAGAAATTCTATATTCAAGCGCAAGGCTCTATGAAACTCGAAATCTTTGCTCGCCAAGTCCTGTTTGGAACGACGCTAGAAGACAAACTGATCTCTCCTGACCTAACGACTTTGCGAGAGGAGCTCTCAACTCAGGCCGCTCCTTCGCTGTCGCCCGCGCTGGACCGCCCGCCTGCGCTCCCCGAAAGGCCTGCCGCACTGTCGCTCAGCCGAAAAGAAAAAAGCCGTTTTCCCGATCTGGCCCGAATCCATGAAGCCCGGGTTCGGGGCGAGATCCTGCACTTTTTTGCAAACCATGAGCTTCTGGCTCTCGAGCTGATGGCGCTTTTGCTTTTGAGATTTCCGGATGCGCCCAACTCTTTTCGCATGGGAATCGTTGGCACGATGAGTGAAGAGCAAGGGCATCTCAGGCTTTATCTTCAACGCATGCGTGAGCTCGGCGTGAGCTTTGGGGATTTGCCCGTGAATGCCTATTTTTGGCATGTTCTCAGCCCGATGCGCTCGCCACTTGAGTTTGTTACGCAGATGAGCCTAACGTTTGAGCAAGCGAATCTTGATTTTTCGCTCTTTTACCGAGACGAAATCGCTCAAACTGGAGACTTGCTCACCACGCAGGTCCTTGACCAGGTTTATCGAGAGGAAATCGGGCATGTCAAACACGGCCTGGAGTGGTTTAATCGCTGGCGCAAGGAAGATCCCAGCTCGCCTCCGAACGAATCCGACTGGGACGCTTACCGAAGGCTCCTTCCTCCTCCGCTCACGCCCAGACGTGCGAAAGGATTGATCTTCGATATCCAAGCTCGGCGCCAAGCGGGGCTCTCCGAAACTTATATTCGTGAGCTCGAGCTTTTTTCCGGATCCAAAGGACGACCGCCGACGCTTTGGTATTATAACCCATTTTGTGACTCCGAGATTGCGCGCGGAACCCCCGGCTTCAGTCCTAAATCGGTTCCGAGGCGATTAGCTGAAGACCTCGAGCATTTGCCCATGTTTCTTGCCTCGCCCCAAGACATCGTTTTAGTTTCAAAACGACCGGGACTTGAGTGGCTGAGCCGAATCAAAAGCGCAGGCATCGAGATTCCCGAATGGGGAGAACGCAAAAGCTCCCAAATTCGAGAGCCAAAATTCGGTGGACTGGAACCTTGGGGCTGGAGCCCGGATAGCTTCGAGTTTTTTCGCCCGCTCGCCTCGCGTCTGGCGATGACTTCCGGGGGAAATGCATCTTGGTGCCAGTCGTTATTTTCTTCAGAAGCAATCAATTCCGCTTCGTTGGGCAAGATTTTCTCAAAAACATGGAGCGTTGAGTTTTTAAAACGATGGCTAGAAAACAACTCTGAGCAAGCGCAGAAATTTCGGTGCGAAGATACGGTCGGAAAGAGTTATTCTGACTGGCGACTCGCAAGAGAATACCTCGAAGAAAACCTGAGCCAGGGCACTCGAATCATCGCCAAAGCGCCTTGGAGCACCTCTGGAAACGGTGTACGCCGGATTTTGAAGCCCAGCGAGCTCGATGGCTCCCTCGGTGGCTGGATTCAAAACATCATACACAGTCAGGGCTCAGTCCTTCTCGAGCCTTGGCTCGAAAAAGTTCATGATCTTTCTGTTCAGCTCGTGATCGACACGGACCGAATTCGAATTCTCGAAGCGCGAAAGTTCATCACCGGAAAACAATTCGAGTATCGAGGGACCCTGTTGGGCCCTCTTCGCGAGAGCTTTGACAGCGCTTCGCTCAGACTTCTTCAAGACGTGCTTCCTTCCTGGAAACAGCTCGCTCGCGATCTCGGAACGGAGCTGAGGTCCCTGGGATATCAAGGCCCCGTCGGAATCGACGCGATGATTTATCGCGACGCGGCTCGTGCGATGAGACTGAAACCCGTCATCGAAATCAATCCACGTTGGACCATGGGACGCGTCGCTCTCGCCCTCGAAGAGCATCTTTTGCCCGGGGTACCTGGCGCGTGGGTTTTCCTGCCGTGGCGAGAACTAAAAAAGCGCGGTGCCCAATCGCCAGAGGCATTCTCGGCTGAGATGAGCAGCCGCTTTCCGCTTGAGGTCGTCCAAACGCCTGGAGGGACACGCATCGCTTCCGGCGCCCTGCCCACGCAAGATCCTTTGCAAGCGCAAGAAGTCCTGACTTTTCTTTTCGCCGGGGCTCAAGCCGCGCATGCAGCTCGCGCACTTATGCAGTCGGCTGTTTGATCGGCAGAGTCACAACGATTCGAGTATGAGACGATTTTTCATCGATCTGAATGGTTCCATGATGATCGTCGATGATGGCCTTTGAAACGCTTAAGCCCAGCCCGGTTCCCTCGCCAGGCTCCTTGGTCGTGAAAAAGGGCTGAAATATTTTATCGCGAATCTCAGGCATCACCCCGGTGCCGCTATCCGCAACGGAAATCTCAACTCGACCTCCGAGATTTTTTGCATCGAGCTTAACCCAACGCTTTTGAGCGCCTTTCGCGGCATCAAACGCGTTGGTAAGAAGATTGAGAACGACTTGCGAAATTTGGACTGAGCGGCACTCGATTCCCAAATCCGAAGAAATCTCCGTGATTTCAAAATGAATCGCATGATGATGAAAGCGCTCGCGGCAGATCTCCACCGCGTCTTCAATGATCGTGCGGACCGGTGCGCTACTAAACGGATCTTTTTCGCCCTCGCGCGCGATATTCCTTAGAGCTTTGACGATCTTCGCGATTCGCTTTGCCGTCAACTCGATCTTTTCGGCGCTATAGGCGACTTTGGAAATATCGATATTTCCACGAAGCGCCATTTCTTTCAGGCTCTCTGCGCGCGCGTGAATCACCGCCAAGGGATTATTGATCTCATGAGAAATCCCTCCCGCCATTTCGCCTAGTGCAGCAAGCTTCGCGGCGCTGATCAATCGCTGCCTTTGCTCGAGAATCATTCTTTCTTTCTCGCGCTCTTCCGTCACGTCCTGAATCAAAGTCACAAATCCCATGACCTCGCGATTCAGGCCAAAATCAGGCGAAAAAGTAGCACAGAGATCGCGTCTTTTTCCGTCGCTTCCCCAGCCTTCTTTTTCGATTTCCACGATTTGTCCTGCAAGGACTTGATCGTAGCAGGATTTAAAAGCGTTAAAAACCCGCTCACCTTGGATCTCGAGCACAGTTTTTCCGACGATTTGGTCCCGACCCATTCCGAGCTGGACTTCGTATCCGCGATTCACGAACCGATACCTCAAGTCTCGCGTCACGTATCCAATTCGCGCGGGAACAGTATCCAAAACCAGACGAAGAAGTTCTTCGCTTTGTTTTCTCGCCTCTTGATGCTCCACCCATTCGGTCATGTCTTGAAGGGCTCCGAGCAATCGGCCAGGACCTCCATCAGGATCCGGTGAGTGGCGTGCCACCGTACGAAGAGTGCGAACCGCTCCGTCCGACGGACGAATAATTCGATAAAGCATCGACTGAGCCTCTTCGGACGTGAAGTTGGCCTTCGCGCCAATCTTAAACTTCTGCATATCGTCCGGATGGACCATCCCTCTTAACTCTGGAAACGTACAAGGCTTGAGCCCTGGATCCCTTCCGAACATCGAATAGACTTCCTGAGACCATTTGAACTGATTGGTGAGAAGATCGAGTTCCCAGCTTCCCACCTTTGCAAGCGCGAGCGCGAGCTCCAATCGGCTCTGGCTTTCGGTGGATCTTAGCTCCGCTGATTTGCGCTCTCGAATGTCCTGAATGAAATTGACGAAAAACAGAGGCTTTCCGTCCTCTCCTCGAAACAGCCGCATATTGACGCTGGCCCAGAAGTAACTTCCGTCCTTGCGGCGGCATCGCCGGTCCATTTGAACGGACTCCACTTTTCCGGATCTCACTCGCTCCATCATTTGAACCTGGAGCTCAACGTCGTCCGGGTGAGTGATGTCGCTGACATGAAGCCTTTGCATCTCCTCAAAAGTGTACCCGCAGGCCTCATGATAATACCGATTGACCCAGAGAAACCTTCCGTCCGGGCTCAAATGGCTGACACCCGCTTTCATGGTATCAAACGTCAGACGATGGATTTGCAGCTCATCAATCGCGCGGTAACGCTCCATCGCCTCACGATGCTCGAATCGCGTTTGATCCGTCACTGAAGCAGTCCTTCTCGACGAAGAAGTGCATCCGCATCCGGTTCGCGGCCGCGAAACTTTTTATAAAGCTCCATCGGATGTTCCGTTCCCCCGCGCGACAAGATGTGATTTTTGAAACGATCCGAGACCTCTCTCGAGAAGATGCCTTTCTCTTTGAAAAACTCGAAAGCATCGGCATCCAAGACCTCAGCCCATTTATAGCTATAATAGCCGGCGGAGTATCCTCCCGAGAAAATATGGCTAAATCCGCAGGAAATAATCGTACCCGGAACATGCGGAAAGAGGCTTGTCGGCTCAAGAGCCTTGGTCTCGTACGCCTCGACATCCGCGACTTCAGATACGTTCGATGCGTGCCATGCCATATCCAAAAACGCGAAGTTCAACTGCCGAAGCGAA
>CAZCBS010000254.1:0-6186 GCA_964496965.1 uncultured Bacteriovoracaceae bacterium | reverse complement strand
CTCAATATCTCGGCGGTTTTTTCGTGACTCAGTCCGAAGTACTCGGCGATCTTTCCTTTAGTTCGAAGCTCTGGAACCAAGACCCCGATATGCACGGCCGCGTAGGCCCAGTGGCTGTAATAGAGGGTTTGGTCTTCGCGGCTGATGCTGGTTTTGTCGACCAGTCGGTTTTTCAAGATCAGACGCTGATCGACGATTTTCTTCATCTTGCGCTCAAGATACTGCTTCAGCGAGGACGTACCCGCGCGCGCTTTTTGAATGAGAAGAAGAAAGTAATCGCCTTCGTCTTCGTTGAGCTCGAGGTAGTGTAAAAGTGATTCACCCTGTTCAAAGCTAAAGTGCGAATCACCGTTTAAAACTTGCGACACGTACGCAAGCTGGCAACGTGCGTGCTCAGCGATTTTTGATTTTTCACCACGCCCGCCTCCTGGCCTCTTTTCAATCCATTGAATCAAAAAGGATTTGTAATCTGAGAACTCAAAAACGCTGGTTTTTTGCGACTTGGGCTTGGATTTCACTATTTAAGCTTAGCTTAAATTTCTGATTAAAAGTTTATAAAATTTATCTAACACCATAACGCAAAGCGCTGTAGAACCCATTTCGCCAGCGCGGCCCCGGGATCTAAACCGGCTGCACAGTCAACGGATCTCATGGGTTGCGCTGGTTGATATTTAAAATGTATTTAAACAGTGCAGCTTAGAAAGGTATCTCGTTTTATGAGAAGCGCTCAATCGTTTTCCGGAATGGCAATGGTCGTGGCTTTGGGTTTTTGTTTGATTTCCAATTCTGTACGCGCAGGAGAACTCGCCCACGGCGGAAGTCTGAGTGATGGATTCTATTGGCAAGTCGACGGTGAGAATCCTGATCCAAATAACTGCTTTTATCTAGGTACTGTTGGGGCTCCAACTGATTGCCGCTTCATCGCAAGTCAAGGAGGATACCCTTACTACCAAATCGCTCATGCCACGCGCTCCTATCAGGATTTTAGAGAATTCGATTTTGGAAGGCGCAATACGCAGGCTTGCTTTGGTTGCATGAAGTGATTTTTATTAATGGTTTTCATTGGTTAGGTTTCTCAAATAGTATTTGATTAAAAAAGTCTATTAATATAGAAACCTAACCTGTGCAGCCATTTAAGGTAATTCTGTTGTTATGAAGACCTTTAAATTGGCAAATAAAACTTGGGCTCTCTGGGCGGTTCTCGGCATCGCTTTGATGCATCAATCCTTTGCGAAAAGCGGAGAATCGAGCGGAGGTGGCGATGAGTACACCTTGGACTTTATCAAAACGGCGACCCAGGTCGTTTATCCTTGGTTGATGGAGAACGGAAAAACTCTTTCTCCCGCAGTCGATGCGAACGCTTTTTTGCTCGCGACTTCCCCGAAAGACATTTCTTCTATCGATAAAGTGTATGAGTCCTGTGACGGGAGCGATACGGGGCGCGAAGTCGAGGCTTGCTACAGTGGTACGAGCGGGAAGATTTATCTCAGCCTCTCTCGTTATGTTGTGAGCGCTAAGCCTACGCCAGCTAAGATCGGTTTAGTGAGTCACGAGATCTTCAGAAAAATGGGGATCGAAGGCGATGGATACGAGATCACTAAACAGATGCCGATCGCGCAAGAAAAGCCCGCAGTCCAAACGATTCATATCGGGGGAATCAATTCCACCGATTGTTTGAGCGCGCAGCAGGGAGTGATCAACATTGCTGGGAAGATTTCGGCGCCGGTGAGGCTGTCGGTGTCGAGCTGTAAACCGTATCAGAACAAAGGATCGAACGAGGCACGACAGGCGTTTGAAGTCTATGCGACTGTGAACACCTCGGTTCCGCTGCAAGACCGCTTTAATGCCTCATTTCCTTATCGAGTACCAAGCTGTCACGGCTCCGATACGCCAAATTTGGTGCGGATACTCAATAAGGAGCTGAATTCTGTGGGTATCGCAATGCACTTGAGCTCAAGCTGTGCATCGAAGGATCAGATGGGGGCCTTCCAATCGGCGGGGCTTCCAGAGCCCGCAGGGTCAACGACTCAATTCTTTGAGCAAATCACTGTCCAGACTTGGGCTGGCGTAAATTCCGAGCGGTAGTTTTTACTGTAGCCCTGCCGAGAATCCAACGGCACTCAGGTTTTGACATGCCTGAGTGCTTCTCTTACAGTTTTTATTAGGGGGCCATAGTCTGCTCGACATTGCGGATTTGTCTATGGCAGAGAGGTCGATCTGGTGTTTTTCAAAAAACATTTGACGTGTTTCATCGCCGCTTTTGCGCTTCCGCTACAGGCATTCGCTGAAATTCCGGTTCCAGATGCTCTATGCAAAAATGAGATCATTCGGACCATCACAGGCTGGGGTTCAAAAAACGACTGGCGCGAATCTCCGCCTGATGAAGAGAGCGTAAGGATTTACAGATCGCCTACCGATCAAACCGGGGTTTGGGTTGGGCTCCTCAAGGATCGTAAAGGAGAGGTTCGGGCGATCCGTCTTACTCGTTATGCAACCCTTGTCGTCAGCTGGGATCCGAGAAAACAGTGCGAGTCCAAGATCGCCCCGATAGTGGCCCCGGATGGATCGAAGTCAGGTGAGGCCGGTTTCACTGACGAGAAATTGGATCGGCTTTTGGACCATGGAAAAGGAAAAGGAATGATCTTTCTTTGGTCCCCGCACATGCCTTACTCGCTCAAGGCGGTAGACGAAATCAGGAAGGCAGCAAAAGAACTCGAAGTTCCCGTCGAGTTCGTCTTGGATTCTTCGGCAGATCCAAAGGCCGCGAAGTCAGATGCGGATAAATTGAAGATTCCTGTTTTAAGGAATGATTCCTTGGAACTTTCTCAGCGGGGAATGGAGCTGCATTTCCCATCCATGCTCGTTTATTCTCGCGGCAAGATCTCTCCGATGCTTCCGGGGCTATGTTCCGCTGAGCTTTATAAAAAGTTTACGCAGGAGCACTTATGATTTCTGCGACTCAAGCATGCAGATGCCGAATGTGGTTAGTGGCGATTCTGGCTGCATTGAAACCATTAGTCGCCTCCAGTGCGGATGATCCGGTTTGTCCTTCTCCTGAGCCTGAAATCACGCATAGGCTCAGGCTGGATTTTAAGCCCAGCTACTTTGCGAAAGTGTTTCCTAGGTCAGACTTTGTGTCCTTGATTGCAGGCGATAGAAATTGGCTGATCAATCTTAAAACCGGAAAACAGAAGCAAGTTTGGGGAAGTTACGATCCAGTACCGACTCCTGACGAGGCGTTTTTGACATCAATGAACAAAGAGCAAGGTCTTCGAATCTTTCTCATGTCCGATATCATGAACAAACCCTCGGAGGATGATCATTTTCCCGAGTCTTGGAGATCGAATAATTTCAACACCGCCTATGCTTATGAGTCGCTCGGAGCTCTGCCCTCGGAAATGCTCAATAGGAACTATCGTCTCCTAGTGGATGACGACAAAGGGGATTTTTATATTCGAGACTTTCATTTCGTTTTCAAGAATAGGGAGGATGACGTTCCGAAGCTTACAGAAGACGGTTGGAATAAGGTCTGTAAAAATAAGAATATCCTACTGAAGCTTCCCATGATCTCAAAGGATGGGACTCAGCTGTCAGCTTACGACGTTAATCGCCAGCGTACGGTCATTTTCAAGATCGATGACCAAGGGAACTGTGAAGAAAGAGAAGTCTTGCCTTTTCAGACGGGCAAAGGAGATTTCAGTTTTGATGGAAGATTTGTTGCCTTCCATGTCGAAAAAGGACAGATGGACCCGCAGTGGTTCCAGTTTGCGGACATCAAACGAAAAATGGACGTCTATGTTTGGGACCTTGAAAAGCACGAAGCGACGAAGGTCACTCATCAAGGCGCGGGCGGAAACTCTTATTTTCCGACATTCAGACAAGATGGGACCATTGGATTTCTTCAGCAGTCAGCCAATGCGAATGGGAAAATAGCTTTCTCCTATGTATTAGCGGACCCCAAAGTGACACGCCTGAAAGCCGACCCTACAGTACCCCTTTGCTATACAAATAGCTTTGCGTACAAAGCGGGGCTCGGATTGTTATGGGCGCAGGCTTGTAATCTCAAGGCCGGTTTAGCACTGGCTGACGCCGCTCTTATCCCTAGTGCGTTTACGCCTGATACTTGCAAAAACATGGTGAGCAAGAACTACCAGCTGCTTCCTTCTGTCATTAAGCGCCTCTCGACTGGGGGAGCAAATTCAATTGAGAAAAAACTTGCGACAGCGCTGAAAAACTTTCCGAAAGAAGCCCTGCTTGCAGCCTGCGGTCGAAACTTCAAAGCCGATGAGATTGTAAAAAGCTCAGGAGTCATCAAAGACCCAAAGACTCCAGCAGAAAAACTTAAAGTCAGCTGTACTGAGTGCCATGCGGGCGCCAATCCTGCAGGAAATTTCGCCATTAACACCGCTGAGATTTTCAAAATGCCAAAAATAGTTCGTGAAAAAATGGCAGGGCGGGTTCTGCGCGGAGAAATGCCTCCAGGTGGATTTCCAGCGACGGATCGAAAAGCGATTAGTGATTACTTGATGTCGAGATAGAGGCTTTGCCAACATGAACGCTTTCATGTTGAACGCCCTTTTCTTTAGCCCATCACTAAACGTTCGAATTTATTAAATACTTTATATTAATTCAATACTTGACACTAATAATCAAATATTGATAAGGTGCCGCCCGCCTCGAAAAATTTTGAGTTACCGGAGTATCTGCCGATGTCGAAATCGAAAACCACCTTTGCTGTCGGAATTCTTTTTTCTCAGCTCCTTTTTTTCGGCTGCGCAAAAGAGGAGCACTCGAGAAACGATTGGCAACAAGACGCCCAACCCCACTATCTCGACTCAATTCCTCAAGGCGATGCAAGCGCTCAATCTGAGACCAAAAGAATAGCAATGAGCGGCCGGGTGGATTGCGCGAATTCATCTGACTGCTCGCCCGCAGTCGGGATGTTGGTTTCCCTGACTGCCGATCATCGCATCGGCCAATGCAGCGCCTTTTTGATCTCTCCGCAGATCGCGATCACAAATAGTCATTGTATTCCAACCGATCTCAAATCCGCGGGAGCTAACTGCTCCGATCGAATCTGGCTCTATTTTCCGGAATTGAACGGCTCCCCTCAAGTCCGCATGGGTTGCTCACAAGTTCTTATCGCATCTTCGCTTCCGGAAAAGACAAAGGCCGTTCCTGATTATGCCGTGCTTAAACTGGATCAAGCGGTAAATCGCCCACCCCTGGAAGTCAGCCGAGATGGATTCAAGGATGAGAGCTCTTATCAAATCGAGAAAGTCGATCCTCAGAGCACGACCTATCCTGTCGGCGCCATTACCCGTTCGACTTGTAAGGCTGTTCATAACAGCGCCATCGTTCGCAATTCGAACGATAATGAAAGCGCAAATATGGCTTTGGGTGATTGCCAAATCATCCACGGAAATTCGGGCTCTCCACTGCTCGACTCCAGCGGAAAAGCTGTCGGCGTGATTCAGCTCACATTCGAACAAAATACTTTAGGATCGGTGCTCTTGCAATTGACGCTGCCCATGCTGGATCCTTCGATTGGCCCACTCAGCGCCGGAACCAGCTTTGCTTGCTTGGATTTGCCTTCACAAGTTGCTGCAGCTCCTTTGCCTCCACAGTGCAGCGCGATTGCGTCTCGCTCTAATGCCGACTCAGATCAGGCTCAAAACCAATCATTGATTGGAAAGATCGATCAAGCGCTGGCCGATGAATTAAAAACGATGTCAGGCGAGCTGAATTCAGCATTTCAGTGGGCCGCCGCTCAATACAAAAGCACCCAGCCATGTCCGAGGTTTTAGATACATCATTGCCCGAACCGGAGCCGCGCGAGATCCCACTGACGCTTCAGGAGAAGCTGGACAGTCTTCCGACCGATCCGGGGGTTTATCAGTACAGGGACGCGGCCGGAACGGTGATCTATGTCGGCAAGGCGAAGAACCTGCGCAACCGCGTGCGGAGCTACTTCCAGCAGGGTCGGCCGCGGGACGGGAAGACGCAGGCGCTGGTGGCCAGGATCGCCGATCTGGAGGTCACCATTACCGACTCGGCCGTCGAGGCGCTCATCCTCGAGGATACGCTCATCAAGAAGCTTCGTCCGCGCTACAACGTCCTGCTGCGCGACGACAAGACGTATCCGTACATCTGCGTGACCGGCGAACCGTATCCCAGAGTGTTCAT
>CAZCBS010000253.1:2104-6237 GCA_964496965.1 uncultured Bacteriovoracaceae bacterium | reverse complement strand
AACACCGGATCCAGTGGGTGACTGCACGATTTGTTCAACGCCTTGAGGGATAAACGCGATGCCCGACCCGGCCTTTCGCAAAGGGCGAGCGACATAGTCAATAAAGTTTGCGGCAGCGTCGGATTTCAGAAGCTCCCAGGCTTCGTCCAAGATGATTCGCTTTTTGCATTCGCGGTCGTTTTCAACTTGCGAGAGGATAAAGTCCGTCAGAATCAGGATCATCACGCTCTGCAGGTCCGGGTGACTGGAAAGTCCTTTCAGATCGAAAGTGCAAATCTTCGCGTCACTTCGAAGTCCGCCGGGTCCATCCAGCAGTCGCCCGTAAGGGCGCTCTCCAGTCCAGAGATAGAGCATCTTGGAAATCGCCCGCATCGAGTCTTCCTCAAATGCCGAGAGATACTTCGCAAGATCCGTTAGTGTCGGCACTTCTCCTTTGGGCCTTCGCGAACGGTAAAGCTCGATGATGGCTCTTTCCAAAAGTGCACGGTCGAGCTTAGGAAGCTTTGCCTTGTCGTTTTCGGCGACCATGCATTCAACGACCGCGAGCAGTGATTTCAGCTTTTGATTACTTGGCTCCTTCCTTGGATCTGGAATGTCGAACGGATTGAGCCGGTATTGATCCGAAAGATTGATCTCCAGATACTGACCACCCAAACTTTCCGTGAGCTTTCTGTACGATCCGCCGATGTCGATGATGAAGACGCGAAGACCTCGGGCCAGCTCTTGAAGCAGAATGCAGTTATTCAAGAAACTCTTACCGGCGCCGCTGGAGCCAGTCACAAGTGCATTATAGTTCGGAAGACTTGGATCAAACGGATTGAAGCTAACCAGTCCGTTGAGTCGGTTTCTAAAAATCACTGCCGGGTCTTGATCGCCGATCCTTGGGCCGTAGACCGGAAGGAAATCGGCCAAATTATGGGTCTTCATCTTTCGTGGTCGCTCAAGATGGATTGGTGCCGCTGGTAAATTACCCTTGGTGATCTTCCACGCGCCGACAGTTTCCTCTAGGCCTTCAGCTCCTTGAAGCGAGCGAAAGCGTGAGAGCACCTCTCTGACTTCGCGGTTGAGCTTCTTTGCTCCTTCATGCGTTGCCTCCGCTTTCAGAACCACGCTCATCTGAACCGCATAGATCCTTTGTCCGGTGGCCAAGAGCTCGCGGATCAGTTCTTCGGTGGACGTCAGCTTCGTTTCGCTTTCAAGGTCACTTGCTTTGTTGCCTTGAGTGAGCGCCATAGAGTGCGCCATCTTTCGTTTCTGCTGAAGCTTTGCCATCTCGGTGGTCTGCGATGGCACCTCAAGCGAGAGAATCAAGTCATAGTGAAACGGCAGCCGTAAAAACTGCGCCAGCTGTCCCGCGAAAGTGATCTCCGGCAAGGTCTTGAGCGTAATGACTCGGTGAAAATGACTGTCGAGCGTAAATTGATCGTAGCTTAAGATCAAGTCGCCGAAAGCAAGTTGCTCCCTCGGAGATTGGGCCGCGAGCCATTCCGCTGCATCGATCAGGTGATCGTCCAAATCCTGATCCGCCGAGGTGGTAACCTTCGGCGTCGGCTCCGACAGAGAGCGTTTGGGATTGAGGAACCTATAAATGTTCGAAAGCATTTCGCTCTTACCGAGGGCTTGGCAGCTCATTCCAAGTGATTCAAAAGACGAAACTAGCGTGTCGATGTTTTGGCTTAAAACTTCCAGCGTCTCTTGATAAGCGCGGCTGGCCTGATCTGAGAACTCGGTCTTCTTTTTCCAGAATGGCGATTTTTTCTGTGCCACCATTTCTGTACGAACATAAAGACAAAGCTCCGGTCGATAGAGTTCCCGCGAATTCATCGCTTCCGTCAGGGTAGCTTCCCGGTGTTTGGCAATGCTTTGAACAAGTGGATGGATATTTTCAACTTGCGCGGATTTGTGCTTTTCAATGACCTCACGGAAATCAGATCCGACACTTAAGACAAATTGCAGAGTCGTTCCTTCGGCCACAGAATCCAATGCGGACCGAAGCCCCATTGTAAAGCTATTCACCTCGGCTTCTGAAAAACACTCGATGTCCGCAAGTGAGACCTTGAGGCCACCAACAAGCGAGCCATCCGTCAGAATGGCATGAGCAAATGGATGTTCGGCGAAGTCCCAGTATGGAAGCTCATGCGCGAGGGCCGCGTCTTTTGCGGCATTTGATTGTTTCATTGGTTTTGCTCCTTTGTAAAACGGCGATACTTTTGATCAGGTCGTCCGGCGGCTTTATAGGCCGACTGCGCGATCAGCTCGCCATAGTGCTGAAGAAAATTGTCCGGTCGCCCTCGCTTGGTGAAGAAGAGGAACGACGCCAATATCAGCGTCGTTCCCCAGACCAGCGGATAGCGAAAGGACGTTGTTCCAAACACCAAGTTCGTGACGGCCAGGTTCATGAAAATCAAAAGCAAATCCGGCAACTCAAAGCCGAAGAGCTTTGTTTTCATCTCAAGCGCGCGTGGCACTTTGGTGGTAAGAAGTCCTTCGTTTTCCATCATTCACACCTTTAACGAACAGTTTGGGCGATGAAATCGACGATGGCCTGCGCACCAAATCCGAAAATGCATCCCAGAATCGCATAGGCGATGTGCTGTTTTGCATTCGGATTGCCGGTAAAGAACGAAAGTGCGGCAATCGCAATTCCGATCACGGATAGCAGCGGCAGAATCACGCCCGTAAGTTTATATTTGATTCCCTCAAGACTTCCTTCCAGGCCCGCATGCGCGAGATCGGGAACGAAGATCGCAATTGATAAACAAGCAAGAAGCAGAAATGCAGTTTTGTTAAATTTCACTATGAGTCACCTTTGAAAAAGACGGATGAACTCAAATGGAGGCGCGAGTATTTTCAGTCAGGGACGGCTGTCGGTTACGCGGCGTCGGCAATCGCCTCGGGCTCTGGCAGCTGCGAAGAATACGACGAAGACTCAGGATGCGTGCTCATATAGATCGGTTTATCGAGCAGATCAAACTCGATAGTCACCAAACCTTGAACCGTGTCGATAACGCCGTGACCGACGATGTTCCAGAAATATTTATTCTTGCTCACCGGGTTCTTGTTCGGCTCGCGAGTCATGATCAGATACTTCGAAGCATCGTTTTGATTCAGGATCAGGTAGAATCGCTCATTCACGAAGGTCCAAAGTCGCAGCGTGAACATGCTTTGACCTTCTTTGAGATAGGCCATGCCGACACTCTTCGTTTTGCGAAGCTTTCCGTCCTGACCGAACATTCCTTGAAAGACTTGAAATCGGTAGAACTTTTCATTTTCATTGCGTGCAGGGTTTGCGTTCTTTTCCATAAATGGTTTCCTTTGTTAGGCCGCGAATTGATCGAGACCATCGTTGTTTGTTAGTTTATGTTTCAGCTCGCAAAGTGTCGTTTCAATCAGTCGATCCGTTTCGTCCCATGTACTACCAAGGACCGTAGCGATTTCCTGGATGGAGAAGTTCTCCCAAAACCGCAGCTGAATCGCCAGGCGCTGTCGGGGCTTGAGCTTTCGCAAATTCTTATAGAGCTGCTCTAAGGTCACCGAATCCATCTTTCATCTCCTTTCTTAGAAGTGCTTAAAGCTGTGGATGGTTTTCTTGGCTTCCAGTTGTTCGAATTCCTTCCAATTCAAGTCCGATCGAAGTGTCGTCACAAAGGCTGAGTCCTTTAAGAATGACCAGATCTTTTTGCTGATGGTTTTGAAAGAAGCCGATGGCAATCGAATGATCTGTTCTTTTGGTAATGCGTGAATGTGATTCATACTTGCTCCTGTGTTTAAGTTGGGATTAAGCAGCCAGCGGAAGAAAGCGGATTTGCTGAAGTCCAGGTGTTGAAACGAATTTCTCTTTCTCAGTTCTCGCAACAAGTTCGCGGTCAGACTGGCAAGAGATGCAAAGCGCAGCTTCCGGCGCGACCTCCAGTCGGCGCTGATCGATTTCACAGCCGCAGTCGCGACAGATCCCGTAGGCTCCGCTGTCCATGGCATGAAGAGTCCGCTGAATTGAACGAATGCGGCTTTCGACAAACTGATGAAGCTTGATCTTGGCTTTAAGATCGCGCTCTTCGCTTGCAGAGTCGTAGACATTCTGAAGACTCAGGCGATTGGTTTGCGAGACGTCTCGAAGCTCCTGTTTAATTTCA
>CAZCBS010000253.1:0-2094 GCA_964496965.1 uncultured Bacteriovoracaceae bacterium | reverse complement strand
AAAAGTTCCCGTCGAATGTTCTTTGTAATCAGATCCATGCTTGCCCCCTGGCTTTTGTTTGCGTGCTCGCGATTTCTTGCGGTCACGCCTTTCTCCAATTGCAAGCGATGCCAAGAGTCGGTCGAAAATGAGTTAAGTGTTGATCGCACTTAGAGAATTTCGAAAAAAGCGCGATTTTCAGCGACGCTGAAACATTCAAATAATTTGAATACGAAAATTGGGAACTCAGTTGTTTCGATGGTTTAGTTGAGTTCAAAAAATTTGAATGGATTCAAATTTTTTGAATATGAACTATTTCCACGGTAAGTTTGGGCAACTTTTGTAAGAGTCAATGCAATGGAGGCGCTATGAAAATCGAAAATATTCCCTTTATGACCACGGATTGGAGCAAGGTTTCGCCTACTGAGCACAAGGGCGAAACAGGAAAGGCATTTTGGCGGACTCTTGAAATTGGGAACGTCAGGGTTCGGATGGTAGAATATACTCCGGGTTACGTCGCCGACCATTGGTGCTCTCGCGGGCATGTCCTGTTGGTTATGGAAGGCGAACTGGAAACCGAGTTACAGGACGGCCGTAAATTTAAGATGGGTCCCGGAATGAGTTACCAAGTGGCCTCGGACGCCGAACCGCATAGGTCTTCGACGGCTGGCGGAGCTAAGCTCTTTATCGTAGACTAAAATCCTCGCATTCATAACTTCACGCCGCGCGGTTTTGGTTGTTGATTGAGTTATTCCGAAACAATAGTATTCAGATATGATCAGACTTACGTGTTCCGGGATTTCATTTTACTCTCAAAAAGACGAAGACAGCTTCTTTCTTTGGGGGCAACGCATTCCATCGTTCCTTAGGTGGGAACAAGATACGATGGTGATTAAGGGGGCGGCCCTTTCAGATCGCCAGCTTAAGGAGATCATCGCCTTGTTTTATCGCTATCAAGTTCCAATGAAACAGCTTCGACCTTTTGAAACCTCTAAAAATAAGAAATGGCTCAAAGATCGAAAGATGTATTGGCATCAAAGCCTTTACGGCAAAATTTGAACCCGACAAAAGCCACTACACTTGCGCGCGAACAGTGCATTGATAAGTTTACTCAAGTGACTAAGCTTGAGCCATTGTGATAGTTTCCAGGTTCGAGGAACAGATATGTTGGCAGGTCATACCGGTAAATACGGTCGATTTGAGATCGAGAGAAAATTTGTACTAAAGAGCGTGCCTGAGCAATTCCGCGAGTTCCATGACTTACATGATACCTATTTGCCAGATTCCAGTCTGAGGTTACGCATTGCCAGGTCAGCAAACGGTGAAATTATCAGCCGGAATTTAACTCAAAAAAATAAAGCTCCCGGATTAGATCCCTCAGTTAGCATCATGACCTCATTGCATCTTTCAGAAAGTGATTTAGCAGCGCTTATGCCAGTGAAAGGTGCCGTAATTGAAAAACGGCGCTACTTTGTGGAGACAGAAAATAATCGAATCGCCGTCGATGTCTTCAAAGGCAAATTGGAAGGACTTGTTCTCGCTGAAGTCGAATTTAAAACAGATACTGATCGAGACGCCTACTCGGCGCCGGAAGGTTGGGTAGAAGTCACTGGCCGACAGGACTACTCCTGCGGTTATATGGCATTTCATCCGCATCAACTTCCGATCATTTAGCGCCGGATCGCAGATTAATTGATTTCCCCCAAAGGACCCTTTCACAAAGCGGCCCTCATATATGGTCTCTTATTTTTATTTTGCCGAGGGACTCCAATATTTAACTCAAGCACCAGGTAAATTCCTACATGGTGGCATTCAGGAAATTTGAAGAACTTTTTTCATGGTTGGGGCCGAAAGGCAGCCGAAACGCGCTCCTAGAGCGGCTCTAGCTATAAATAAACATGTGTTGAATAGCTATTTGGCATGGCATCCCTCTTGCTCAAGTGAATTTCGTGGGGACAACGATGAGAGCACTTGGGGTATTAAATAAAAATACTGCTATGTCTGAGATTCGATGGATTTCCTTGAATCTGGGCAAGATCACGCTTGGCAATGTTCAGAGCATTCCGCGCCCGACGGGGTACGCGCAGTTCGCGGGCAAGCCGCTCGACTCCGAAC
>CAZCBS010000252.1:0-6286 GCA_964496965.1 uncultured Bacteriovoracaceae bacterium | reverse complement strand
CACGGTAAGACCACTCTGACCGCGGCGATCACCACGGTTTTGGCTAAGAAGGGCTACGCACAAGCTCGCGCTTACGACCAAATCGATAACGCTCCAGAGGAAAAAGAGCGCGGTATTACGATCAATACCACGCACGTTGAATATCAAACCGACAAGCGCCACTATGCGCACGTCGACTGCCCTGGCCACGCCGACTATGTGAAGAACATGATCACCGGTGCTGCTCAGATGGACGGCGCGATTCTCGTCGTTTCCGCAGCAGACGGTCCAATGCCTCAGACCCGTGAGCACATCTTGCTTGCTCGTCAGGTCGGCGTTCCTGCGATTGTTGTGTTCTTGAATAAGTGCGACATGGTTGAC
The DNA here is from genome assembly GCA_964496965.1 of uncultured Bacteriovoracaceae bacterium. Classification (GTDB taxonomy): domain Bacteria; phylum Bdellovibrionota; class UBA1018; order UBA1018; family UBA1018; genus CAZCBS01. The sequence continues at coordinate 5,926 of CAZCBS010000252.1, read as the reverse complement.
GACAAGGAACTCCTTGATCTCGTCGAAATGGAAGTTCGCGAACTTCTCAGCTCGTACAAGTTCCCTGGCAACGAAATTCCAGTCGTTAAGGGCTCTGCTCTTAAGGCAATGGAAGGCGATGCTGGCGAGCTCGGCGAACAAGCTATCCTTAAGCTTATGGAAGCTTGCGATGCTTACATCCCACAACCTAAGCGCGAAAAAGACAAGCCATTCCTCATGCCTGTTGAAGACGTGTTCTCGATCTCTGGTCGTGGCACCGTCGTTACCGGCCGTGTTGAGCGCGGCGTGATCAAGGTCGGCGAAGAGTGCGAAATTATCGGCCTCCGCCCAACGATCAAGACCGTCGTGACCGGCGTTGAAATGTTCCGCAAGCTTCTCGATCAAGGTGAAGCTGGCGACAACATCGGCGCTCTCCTTCGCGGAACGAAGAAAGAAGAAGTTGAACGTGGCCAAGTTTTGGCTCACGTCGGCAGCGTGACCCCTCACAAGAAATTCAAGGGTTCTGCTTATATTTTGACCAAGGAAGAAGGCGGACGTCACACCCCATTCTTCAACGGCTATCGCCCTCAGTTCTACTTCCGTACTACGGACGTGACTGGTGTCGTGAAGCTTCCTCAGAACGTCGAAATGGTTATGCCAGGCGACAACGTTGCAATCGAAGTGGAATTGATCACCCCGATCGCAATGGAAAAGGAACTTCGTTTCGCTATTCGCGAAGGCGGCCGTACTGTCGGCGCTGGCGTTGTTGCTGAAATTATTGAGTAACAGCGTTAGAGCTGGTTCCTAAGTTTCGGAGAAGGGGAGTCGCTTCGGTGGCTCCCCTTGTTTGGAAACTTTTTTACGCATAGAAAGAAGTATTCAGTATGCGCGTTATTGTTAGTTTGGATTGCACCGAGTGCAAACGTCGCAATTATTCCACCACCAAGAATAAGCAAAAGACGACGGATAAGCTCGAATTCAAAAAGTTTTGCAAATTCTGCCGTAAACATACCAATCACCGCGAAGGCAAATAAGTTTTTGGCTTATTGCTGAGTTTTTGATTGATCTGTAGGGCAGTAGCTCCAACGGTAGAGCAACGGATTCCAAATCCGTGGGTTGTGGGTTCGAATCCCTCCTGCCCTGCCAGTTTACAGATAAAGTAAACACGGCAAAGTCAACATTCAAAATCGAGATTGCTGAGACTGCTATGGAAAGTCAGTATCAAAAGTGGGTGAACTTAAGCTATTTGGCGGTGGCCGCATTGTTGGGCTACGTCATTTTTGCCTTTGGCGCGAAGTTCATCGGCGCTTACGATCTCGAGACTCGCGTTCATAACGTCGAATTGATCCTACGGGGTCTTTCGGTTTTGGCGGGAGCTGTTTTGTTCATTGCTCTTTATATGAATGAGCAAGCAAATCAGTTCATGAACGAAGTGATGGTAGAGCTTTCTAGAGTGACCTGGCCGACACAAAAAGAAACAATGTCGGCAACTGTGGTTGTTCTGATAATGGTGGTTATCTCCGGGATCGTCCTAGGGATGTTGGACTACCTATGGACCACTTTATTGAAGTGGGTCCTCTAATTTAAAGGTTTTGGGGTGCCGGAAATGGAAGCGCAGCAAACGGGAGAAATGTCTTGGTACGTAGTCCATACTTATTCGGGCTACGAAAACAAGGCTAAGCTTGCTCTCGAAGAGCGAATTAAGGCGGCAAAGAAAGAACCGTTCTTCAGTGAGATCATTGTTCCTGAAGAAAACGTCATTGAATTGGTTAAAGGTCAAAAGAAAACGACCAAACGACGTTTCTTCCCTGGATACATCCTCGTGAAGATGGTACTAACCGACGAAACTTGGCATATCGTCAAAAATACTCCGAAGATTACTGGCTTTGTCGGTGACAAGATTAAGCCAGTTCCGGTTCCGGAGAGTGACGTTCAAAAGATGACCAATCGGATTGCCGAAGGTCAGAACAAACCTCGTCCGCGGATTTCGTTCCACGAAGGCGAGAATGTTCGTGTCATCGATGGACCATTCTCCAATTTCAACGGCGTCGTGGAAGACGTCAATCCGGATAAGGGTAAGGTCAAAGTGCTCGTGAGCATCTTTGGTCGCTCTACTCCGGTTGAACTCGATTTTATTCAGGTTGAAAAAATTTAGGCCTGTGTTAAGAGGGGCCACTTATGGCAAAGAAGGTTGTTGGTCAGATTAAGCTTCAAATTCCAGGCGGACAAGCAAATCCCGCCCCACCTGTTGGTCCGGCTCTCGGTCAACGTGGTGTGAACATCATGGAGTTCTGCAAGGCGTTTAACGCTAAGACGCAGGACCAGAAGGGGATGATCATTCCGGTCATCATTACGGTTTATTCAGACCGTTCCTTCACTTTTATTACTAAGACTCCTCCAGCATCAGTGTTGTTGCTGAAGGCAGCAAAGATTGAAAAGGGTTCGGGCGAACCTAATAAGAATAAGGTCGGTAAAGTGACCAAGAAGCAGGTCGAAGAGATTGCTAAGCTCAAAATGCCAGACTTGAATGCTGGCAGCGTTGAAGCTGCAATGCGCACGATCGCTGGTACCGCACGTAGTGCTGGTATCACTGTTACTGACTAAGCTTTAAGACGCGATTGCGTCGAATTAAGTGGGAGCTGAATTTTCAGCGTTTGAACCACCGAGGTATAAAATGGCAGATGTTAAGAAAAAGCGCGTAGGCAACTACGGCAAGAAGTACTCTGAAGCACTCTCTAAGATTCAAACTGAAAAGAAATACACTGTTTCTGAAGCGTTTGATCTTGTTCCACAAATCGCATTCGCAAAATTTGACGAAACTGTCGATGTCGCTGTGAACTTGGGCGTTGACCCGAAGCACTCGGATCAGATGGTCCGTGGAGCATTGGTTCTCCCTCATGGAATTGGCAAGTCAGTTCGGGTTGCTGTTCTCGCTAAAGGCGATAAGGCAAAAGAAGGCGAGTCTGCTGGAGCAGACGTGATCGGCGCTGACGATTTGATCGAGCGTATCGCTGGCGGCTGGATGGAATTCGACAAGATGATCGCAACTCCAGATATGATGGTTGCTGTCTCTAAGATCGGTAAGATTCTCGGCCCACGCGGTTTGATGCCGAATCCAAAGCTTGGAACGGTGACTTTCGATGTTGCTAAGGCTGTTAAGGAACAGAAGCTTGGTAAGATTGAGTATCGCACTGAGAAGACCGGTATCGTTCACTGCGTTATCGGAAAGAAGTCTTTCGGCGCTCAAAAGCTGAAAGAAAATTTCAACACGCTATTGGCTGCTCTGATTAAGGCGAAGCCACCAACCAGTAAGGGTACTTATCTTAAGAACGTGACCCTTTCGACCACGATGAGTCCTGGTATCGCTGTCGACCCTATGGACGTGATGTCGTCCACTGGTTCTGCGTAAGCCATAGATCGTAACGATTACAAAAGAACGAATAGAAGGGTAGTGCTATGAATCGTGTAGAAAAAACCGAACTCGCAACAGCGCTCAAAGACAAGTTTACAAAAGCGCAAGTCGCGATTTTCGCAGATTATAAAGGTTTGACCGCGACGCAGGCGGATGATCTCCGTCGTGCTCTCCGCACCCACAACACCGAAGTGAAGGTTCTCAAGAACAACGTCGCTCGTCTTTTGACCAAAGACGGAACCATGGGCGACGAAGCTAAGAACCTGATGGACGGCGTTGTCGGTCCAACGATGGTGGCTTTCGCTTATGGCGATCCTGCCGCTGCCGCAAAAGTTATTCACAAGTTTGCTCAAGATAATGAGGCTCTTAAGCTCAAAGATAGTCTCATGGGACGTAAGCGAATCGACGCGTCTGGAGTCGAAGAACTTGCAAAACTCCCGAGCAAAGAAGTTCTTATCGCGAAGATGTTGGGTACTCTCAACGCTCCGGTTCAGAACTTCGTGGGCGTGCTTGCCGCTGTGCCGCGTAGCTTGGTGACAGTGTTGGCCGCTGTGGAGAAGAAGAAGGCTAATCCTTCAGCCTGATGCAAGGCTTTTGGGTTGAATTGTTTAATTGAAGTGACCACTGCCAGGCCGCAAGCCCGGCTAAAATAAAAACGAAGTAAGAGGTAATACCATGTCGACCGCAATCTCTAAGGAACAAGTTGTTTCTTTCATCGAAAATATGTCCGTTCTCGAGCTCTCTCAGCTCGTAAAAGAACTCGAAACCAAGTTCGGCGTTTCTGCTGCTGCTCCAGTTGCAGTCGCTGCTGTTGGCGGCGCTGCTGCTGCAGGTCCTGCTGCAGAAGCTAAGACCGAGTTCACGGTTGTTCTTGCTGTCTCCGGCGACAAGAAGATCAACGTCATTAAGGAAGTCCGCGCTATCACTGGCCTCGGCTTGAAAGAAGCTAAGGACCTCGTCGAAGGCGCTCCTAAGACCCTTAAGGAAGGCGTTAACAAGCAAGAAGCTGAAGAGATCAAGAAGAAGCTCGAAGCTGAAGGCGCCAAGGTCGAGATCAAGTAATCTCGAGCCATCAGCTATACTCAATCATTGCTGGACGTTTGCGTCCGCAATTTTTATCTCAAAAATCGTGCCGCGCCCTTGCTTTACCTGAAAAATTAGGTAGGCTGGGTGCGGTTTCGATTACATTTTTTTAGTACACCCCTTTTCTGAGTCGTAGGGCGAATGTCTCGTCTCGCGCTCAGAAGGCTTTTGTCATAAGCATTTACGCCAATAGCCAAAGCCAGTAGAAGGAGCAAGCATGGTCTCCCCTTTTTCGGAAAGTCGCCGAGTCCGCAAGGATTTCTCCAAAATTGCTTCGCCGGTCGAGATTCCGAACCTGATTGAACTTCAACGCAAGTCCTACGACAAGTTCCTTCAAGCGGACACTTCTCCACAGAAGCGTGAGAATGTCGGTTTGCAAGCGGTTTTCAAGTCGGTTTTCCCTATTGAGGACTTTAATCGCACGGCTTCTCTTGAGTTTGAAAGCTATACACTCGAGCGTCCTAAATACGACGTGGGTGAGTGCCGTCAGCGTGGCATGACCTTCGCGGCGCCTCTGAAGATTACGGTCCGCCTCGTGGTTTACGATGTGGATGAGGAGGCGGGCACTCGCAATATCCGCGACATTAAAGAGCAAGAAGTTTACATGGGCGAAATTCCGCTCATGACTGAGGCTGGTTCGTTCATCATCAATGGCACCGAACGTGTTATTGTCAGCCAGCTCCATCGCTCACCAGGCGTTATTTTCGATCACGATCAGGGCAAGAGCCACTCCAGTGGAAAGATCTTGTACTCTGCTCGTATCATTCCGCATCGCGGATCCTGGCTCGATTTCGAATTCGACCATAAAGATGTTCTCTATGCACGTATTGACCGCAAGCGTAAGTTGCCTGCGACGATCATTCTGCGCGCAATGGGGATGTCGAATCACGAAATTTTGAATTTCTTCTATCGTATCGAACGCCTGTCTTTCGAAAAGGACGGCAAGTTCTATAAGATGGTCGATCTTGATATCCTCTCCGGACAACGTGCTGAAGAAGATATTCTTGATCCGAAGACCGGCGAAGCGATCGTCAAAAAGAACCGCAAGTTTACCAAGGCTGTCATTAAGAAGATTCAAGATGCTGGTATCAAGCGTCTTGAAATCCCTGCTGAAGGCGTTATTGGTCGCGTTGCGTCTGAAGATATCGTCGATGAAAAGACTGGCGAAGTGCTTCTTGAGTGTAATCAAGAGCTGAGTGAAGCCAAGGTAGAAGAGCTCCGCAACAAGGGAATCAAAGAAGTTAAGGTCATCTTTACGGATAACCTCTCCTATGGTCCATTTGTTCGCGAAACTCTCATTTTGGATAAGGTCTCGAGCCCAGAAGAAGCTCTGATCGAGATCTACAAGAGAATGCGTCCGGGCGATCCTCCGACGATTGAGGCCGCACGTCAGCTTTTCGACAACCTTTTCTTCAATGCGGACCGCTACGACCTTTCTCGCGTGGGTCGCTT
>CAZCBS010000251.1:0-6314 GCA_964496965.1 uncultured Bacteriovoracaceae bacterium | reverse complement strand
ACGCAATACGTGCCGCCTGCCGGCGGGAAGACAGCTCGAATGCATGCGAGGCATTCAGCCTGAAGCGGTTTGGAAGGAGATTCAAAGTGGAATCCGGCCCTAAAACCCTGACTGAGCTTCCTGCGCTAGTCGATGCGATGGAGAATCGGCTGCGCCTCAGCGTGGTTTGTCTTTCCCAGTCTTGGGGTGGGCTCGAGCAGGTCGCTGCCAGTGATGCGCTCGATGTTGGCGCGCTTGGACTGAAAACGAAAGTGATTTGCCTGGAAGACTCGCCGATCCATCGTCATCTGTCTTCGCGGAGCGAAGTTCAGACCGTGCCGCTTTCCTTTCGCCCGAGAAATTATTTCGATCTCAAAATGCGCTCAGAAGTGAGCCGGCTTGTGAGCGATGGGTGCAATATCCTGCATACGCATCAAACTTCCATCTTAGGTTCCTTGGTCCCTTGGATATGGTCGGAGCCCACCGTTTCAATGATCGCAAGCCGCCACATCATGAACGGTCACCGAAAAAAAAGCTTTTTGCATCGTGCGATCTATCGTCGCGTGGACGCGCTCTTGGTGATGAGCCAAACTCTTCGTCAAAATATTTTAGCGACTCACGCCATCGCCGATCGAAAAGTCAAAGTGGTCTCGCTGGGCCTCGATTTCGATCGATTTGATCCATCGAAGGTTCGTCGCGCATCCGTGCGGGCACAATGGGGCGCTGACTCGGATACGATCGTGATCGGACTTGTGGGCAGAATCGATCCAGCGAAAGGACAGGCTACGTTCATCAAGGCCGCAGCGGGACTTCTCAAAGGTTCTGAGGCTCATCATAAATTCAAGTTCGTGATCGTGGGAGACGAGACACGCGGCTCGTCTCTGAATTATCTTAAAGATCTAAAAGAAATGGTCGCGCAGTTTCGCCTGGAAGACTATGTGGTCTTTACGGGGTTTCAGGAAAACATCCCTGAGATCATGAGCGCGCTGGATGTTTTCGTCATGCCTTCGCGTCAAGAGGCGTTTGGCTTAGTGGCCATCGAGGCGATGGCTATGGCCTGTCCGGTGATTATTTCGCAAGGCGGAAGCGCCGAGGAAATCGTGGGCACAGGCGGAGCCTTGATGCGCTCGGCCGATCCGAGTGGGCAAGCATTGGAGCGCTGCGGTTTGATCATGCGACCTGATGACGCTTTCGATCTTCAGCAAAAACTGAAGTACCTGCTGGAGCATCCTTCCGAGCGTGTCGAGATGGGAAAGCGCGCTCGCGCACGCGTGCTTCAGCATTACGATCGAAAGCTGAGGCTCAGAAGGACACTTGAGATCTACGAGCGGGCACTCAGACGGCGCAGAAACTGATTAGCCGGCTTGGCGTTTTTTCCAAACCTGGCGAAGGGTAGTGACTGACTTTCCCAAGATACGCACAGCCTCCTGAGTGTCTCCGCGCAGTTTTTGGATCTGGTCTAAAGGAGCTTTCACGGCCCAAGTGAGCTGATCGGCGTTATTCTGAACTTGAGAATTGATTCGGCCAACGGCGCGAAGAACGGGTGACGGCTGGCGCTGACCATATTCATGATCGAGGTAGGCGATAATCGTACTTGCTCCGTAAAGTTTCGTTCCGGTCAGGTGATCCACCAGAAAAGGAACCTCGACTTTGCCGCCAGCCAGGACGAGCTGTTCATTCTTCAGGGCGTCGCCCAGGCGTACATTCCTGAGGAAATAATCCAAACCAAGCTGCGAGAGTCGATTCCTCACAGCATGAGACCCTGGGTCGTTTTCTCGCTGGTAGAGCTCCAGCTGGGCCTCGATGCCCGGTTGGGTCTTGCGGGCGGACGCTCTTTTCCTTGCTTTTTCAGTGACTTGAGATGGCCCTCTGGGCCTCGGTGAATGGGAGTCGCTCATTTTGATTCCTTTTATTTAATCTGTTCGCCCAGCGTGCAATAGGAATGCCGAACGCTCTGGTTTTCGCTTTGACAAACAGGGGGTTGAGTCACTATATGTAGGGAACTTCGAGGGTTCCAACGAGTTCCCGTCTGCGCTGCTTTGCGGCGCTGGGTGCCGCTTGGATCTCTCAAAAAGAAAGGCCTGTTATCCAATGGTAGTTAAACAATCAGCTGGAGCCGAGAGCTCCAAAACCTCCGCTCCGAAAAATCAGAACTGGATGGACGAGTTCCTGAAGGATTCTGACATGGGCGCGGACGACGCATCCTCGAACTCTTTGAGCGGCGAAGAAAACTTCGCGGAGCTCTTCGAAGCTTCCCAACGTCAGCAAGAAATCAAGGAAGGCGAAGTCGTGGACGGAACCGTCGTGGCACTCAGCCCTGAGTACGCAACGGTCGACATCGGCTATAAGTGCGAAGGACTTGTTCCTCTTCAAGAATTCAAAGACGCTCATGGCGTTGCACACGTGAACGTGGGCGATGTGGTCAGCGTTTACCTCGAGCGCATGGAACTCGAAAACGGCTTCATGCTCCTCTCGAAGGACAAGGCTGAAATCATTCGCGCTTGGGACGAAATTTCTCAGGCCTGCGAAAAGGATCAATTGGTCGAAGGTACCGTCATCGCCAAGGTGAAGGGCGGCCTCTCTGTCGACATCGGCGTCAAGGCATTCTTGCCAGGCAGCCAAATCGACACCAAGCCAGTCAAAAACCTCGACAAGTTCTTGGGCAAGAAACTCAAGTTCAAGATCATCAAGTTCAACAAGAAGCGTGGTAACATCGTTCTCTCCCGTCGTGCAGTCGTTGCTCAAGAGCGCGAACTGCAACGTGCTGAAACGCTTGCTAACCTCCAAGAAGGCACGATCGTCGCCGGTATCGTCAAGAACATCACCGACTACGGTGCGTTCGTCGACCTCGGCGGCATGGACGGCTTGCTCCATATCACCGATATGAGCTGGGGCCGCATCAAGCACCCAAGCGAGCTCTTCGCAGTGGGCGACGAGATCAAGGTCAAGATCCTCAAGTACGACCGCGAGAAGGAACGCGTTTCCCTCGGCCTCAAGCAGGTTTCTCCGAATCCATGGGACGATGTCGAGTACAAGTTCCCTGTCGGCGTGACCGTGAAGGGCAAAGTGGTCAGCTTGAAAGACTACGGCGCATTCGTTGAGCTTGAAGACGGCGTTGAAGGCCTCATTCACGTCAGCGAAATGTCCTGGACGGAGCGCGTGAAGCATCCTTCCAAGCTCATCAACGTTGGCGACGAAGTGGAATGCAAAGTCCTCGAAGTCGACCCGAAGAACAAGCGCATCAGCCTCGGCCTCAAGCAGCTCCAAGCAAATCCTTGGGACGAGCTGGAAGTGAAGTTCCCTGTCGGCACGATCGTCGAAGGCGAAGTGAAGTCGGTCACCGACTTCGGTGTCTTCATCGATATCGGCATGGGCATCGACGGCCTCATCCACATCAGCGATGTGGCTTGGACCAAGAAGTTCGCTCATCCTTCTGAGAAGTATAAGAAGGGCGACAAGGTCCGCGCAGTCGTTCTCGGAATTGACAAGGCTAACGAGAAGTTCTCGTTGGGCGTCAAGCAACTCGAGCGCGATCCATGGGAATCCATCAAGTCCCGTTATCGCCAAGGCCAAGCAATCGAAGGCGCTGTGACCAAGCTCACGGACTTCGGTGCATTCGTTGAAATCGAAGAAGGCGTTGAAGGCCTCATCTACGTCAGCGAAATCGCCGATCACCGCATCGAAAAGCCAGCCGATATTCTCAAGGTTGGCGATAAGGTGCGTGCGGAAATCCTTTCGATCGAACCGAAGGAACGCCGCATCGGCTTGTCCATCAAGCAACTCGGTCGCTCTGAAGAGCGCGCTAACTACGAAAAGTACGCTGGCGACGCGAACAAGAAGACCTCCATGGGCGATCTCTTCGGCGATAAGCTGAAGGCAGCTCTTAAGCCTGGCAAGGACGAGTAATCGTCCTGAAATTTCAAGACGAGTAATCGTTCTGTAGTTTAAAGCCGAGTTATATCGGTTTTAAAAGGCTGGAAGAAAACATCAACGCCTCGAATGGTGCTCCCATTCGGGGCGTTTGTTTTTTGTGCTTCCTATGCAGCTCTCTTGAGCGCTGCTTCATATTTCTGCGGAAGCTTCTCGAGATAAACCTGAACATTTTGAGCATTCTCCGGAAGCTCAACCAGCTCATGCTCCAAGTCTTCTTCGCTGATCTCAGAAAAGGCGATTTGGACGCCGTAAATATGCTTTCCTGACGGATGATGAAACTCACCAACTTTCCAGCGCACGACTTGGCCAGGGATTTTTACTTCTTTGGCGCCAGGTATCGTCGCCGCGGACGACGAGGCATCAGCCGGCTTTTGCGGAAGATCATAGGTGATAAACATAAGTAAATCTGACCTATGCAAAAGCGGCGCTGAGCAGGCAAGCGGTCGAGTGAAATGGCCTGAGCTTCAAATCCGTTGAGCGGACGGATTGTTCTGGATTTGGACCTTTGGTAAAAAGGGGTCATGGTACCAGATCACACAGCAGTACGAGTTGCCCTTTGGCGGGCCATGCATGTTCAAATCGATTCGTCGCCGCATGTGCTGGAAGACGAGCTGGGTCTGCGACTGGTTGCGCCGGATGAGAATTGGCGACAACGTCCGGATATGAATCCTCAATGGACTCGCGGATACAGAGCTGCCATCGTCGCTCGTGCTCGATATATCGAAGATTTGGTCACAGAAAAGGCGCGGCAAGGGATCAGTCAGTACGTCATTCTTGGAGCAGGTCTCGATACTTTTGCTCAGCGCAGACCGGAGCTCGCGGCCAAGATACGCGTGTTTGAAATCGACAAGCCCGACACTCAGGCTTGGAAGCGACAGCGTTTGATGGAGCTCGGGTTCGGCATTTCAAGTCATCTCCAACTAGTACCCGTTGATTTCGAAGCGGGAGATTCGTGGCGAGAACGACTGGAAGCAAACGGATTCAATGCAAAGTGCCCTGCCGTATTGGCCTCAACGGGCGTTGCGATGTATCTGACCCAGGAGGCGAACAGGGCAACCTTGCGCGAAATCGCGACTCTTGCGCCAGGCTCTACGCTCGCCATGACTTTCATGCTGCCGACCGATCTCGTCGATCCTGAGGAGCGCGCGCAATACGAAATGGTCCAAGAACGCGCGCGTGCTGCAGGGACGCCGTTTCTCAGCATGTTTCGTCCGCCTGAGATCGTAGCAATGGCACGTGAGGCGGGTTTTCGAGAGGTCAAGCATGTATCTCGGGCCGAGCTGATTCAGCGCTATTTTGAAGGCCGAGCCGATGGCCTGAGGCCTTCGAGTGGGGAAGCGTTCTTAGTTGCTACGGTTTAATTTGGACTGCCCTTTGCACTATATAAGTGAAGATGAGGAAGTTCTCGAAATCTAAATACATCGCTATCTTTATAGCGTGTACCGCTTTGACGGGTGTTCGGTTTTTAGGCACCCCAAGCCCGGCACTAGCCTGCGGAAGCAGTCCTTCCGGGCTCGAGCCCGCGCAAAGTTTTGCCCAGGAAGTGCTGAAAGTCACGGATCCGCGAGAGAAGTGCCGAAATGCGTTTTTGAGCGTACTTAAGTCCAAAGACCCTGAAGGCTACGGAATTTGGAGCTCTCTGAGCGCCGCCTCGAAAGCCCAATTGGATCATATGATCGTTTGTGGGATCGGCGAAAGAGTCAGCAGCTTTGACGTGGCTACGCTGGTTCACGAATCCACGCATCTTGCCGTTGCACAAAAATTTGTCGGGTCCAAGAAGTGGAACTTTGTTTTAACGACGGGTGAGAGGGTTAGTTTTTCACAAGATCCTAAGGCATCTCAGCCCGAGTTTTCGCGAGGGCAGGCATTGAAAGTGATGTCTCCTTCCGAGCGCAAAATCAGCAGCGTGGCTCTTTATCTGGAGCGGTCGGGCGATCAGTCCTTGGGAGATCTTTTGGATGAGCTCAGTGCCTACACTCACGGGCTCCGAACGGTTCTTCGGTTTGCCCCTTCGCTGAATTTTGACTTCCGAGATGCGCCTCTTGAAATGATGGTTTTTACTCTGCGATATCTCGAGTCCATGCGAATGCAAAATCCGGATTACTCCAAGGCTTTGAGTGAGAATCAGGAGCTGCAGAGCACGATGCGGGCTCTTTTTCGAGATGCTTTTCGCGTTGTGAATGAGTCTTGTGATCGCACGGATCTTAATCGGGACGATCGGCGCTCTTTTTTGGCGCTTGATACTCCCTCTTCAAAACAGGCTTTGAGCTCTCTTTTCGGCAAGGATGTTCCGGTTTTTGCGTCTCGTTGCGTGGCTACGGCAAAGGCTGCGCTTTGAGGGTCGGTTGTTTGTTTTTAATTCCGCTCAGTTGGGGCAAAGGCCAATAGATTGGCTGTAAATC
>CAZCBS010000250.1:0-6323 GCA_964496965.1 uncultured Bacteriovoracaceae bacterium | reverse complement strand
GCGCGTCTTCAACGCGAGCCTTCTTTTCCTTCATTTCGACTTCGGTTGCAGCACCGACGTTGATGACGGCGACGCCACCGACGAGCTTCGCGAGACGCTCTTGGAGCTTTTCGCGATCGTAGTCGGAAGTGGTTTCTTCAACTTGCGCGCGAATGGTCTTCACGCGAGCTTCAACGTCGGCTTTCTTGCCAGCGCCGTCGACGATCGTGCTGTTGTCCTTGTCGATCGTGATTTTCTTGGCTTGGCCGAGGTCTTCAAGACGAGCCGTCTCGAGTTTGTGACCGAGCTCTTCAGAAATCACGCGGCCGCCCGTGAGGACAGCGATGTCTTGGAGCATTTCCTTGCGGCGATCACCGAAACCTGGAGCCTTCACCGCTGCAACCTGGAGGGTGCCGCGGAGCTTGTTGACAACGAGAGTTGCGAGGGCTTCGCCTTCGATGTCTTCAGCGATGATGACGAGAGGCTTGGAGCGTTGAACGACCTTCTCGAGAACTGGGAGGAGATCCTTCATCGAGCTGATCTTCTTATCGTAGATCAGGATGTACGGATTTTCGATCGCAGCAACCATCTTCTCTGGGTTGGTGACGAAGTATGGAGAGAGATAGCCGCGGTCGAACTGCATGCCTTCGACGACGTCGAGGGTGGTTTCAGCGGTCTTTGCTTCTTCAACCGTGATCACGCCTTCTTTGCCGACCTTTTCCATTGCTTCAGCAATGATCTTGCCGATGGTTGGATCGTTGTTTGCCGAGATGGTGCCGACTTGAGCGACTTCCTTCTGGTCCTTGATAGGCTTGGAGATCTTCTTGAGCTCGCCGATGACAGCTTCAACAGCCTTATCAACGCCGCGCTTGAGTTCCATTGGGTTGTGGCCTGCAGCAACGATCTTAGCGCCTTCGCGATAGATTGCTTGAGCAAGAACAGTAGCGGTCGTGGTGCCGTCACCTGCGTCGTCGTTGGTCTTCGAAGCGACTTCGCGCACCATCTGAGCGCCCATGTTTTCGAACTTATCAGAAAGCTCGATTTCTTTTGCGACCGTCACACCGTCTTTGGTGATGTTCGGAGCGCCGAAAGACTTTTCGATCACCACGTTGCGGCCTTTAGGACCCAAGGTGACCTTCACTGCATCAGCGAGAATGTTCACGCCGTTGAGAATCGCGGAGCGTGCTTCTTCAGAAAAACGAAGTTCCTTTGCGGACATTTTATTTACCTCCTAAGGTAATTTGAGAAATCAGCCCAGAATGCCGAGGATATCTTCCTCGCGCATCATCAGATAATCTTCGCCGTCGATCTTGATTTCATTGCCGGCATACTTGCCGAACAAGACGCGGTCGCCTTTTTTCACGTCCAGAGGACGGACCTTGCCGTCTTCGGCTACGCGGCCCTGGCCGACTGCGATCACTTCGCCTTGAACCGGCTTTTCTTTCGCGGTGTCAGGGATAATGATGCCACCCTTAGAGCGTTCTTCTTCATTGAAGCGCTTCACCAGAACACGGTCATGCAACGGACGAACTTGCATAGGTTTAACCTCCTTAAGGTTTTCGATTAACCAACTGATTGATTTACACTCAAGACAGGGCACAAGTAGGAATATCAATGAGTTCAGCGACTTATCGCGAACTCTCCAATACATCGCCCTGAAGTACTTAAGCCTTCTGCGGGTATATTGGTCATAGTTGATGGGTTGTCAACTGAAGCACCCTTAATTTGTGACTTTTTCGGCGTGCCGCAACCCGCCATTGACAGAATCAGGGCAATTCACTATAACGCAACGTAACGCACCGCATTATTCATTCGCAGACAAGGATCTTTATATGAAGCGCCATTTCTCAAGCCTGAATGCCAGCCTTCTGAGCTTACTGATCACCCCTCTCGCCTTTTCGTCGATTGCGCTGGCGAAGCCTCATTCTAAAAAGCCGGCAAAAGAAGTTTATTCAGCAACCGATAGCAACGAAATGCAGCCGGGCTTAGCTATGCCTGTCGACGCTCAGCCAACCCCGGTTCAGACCCAAGCCCCCGTCCAGACGATGGCGGCGCCTCCAGCTCGCGTAGCAAAGATCACTCGGGCGGTTTCTTTTGATGCGGTTCCGGCAAGCCAATCCGACGCGATTCTCCAACGAATCAAGATTGTCGAAAATCTCGTGCGCAAATACGGCCGCGCGTACGACTATCGCGCCCACACCTTAAAAGAGCTTCAGCTGATTCAAAGCACTCTCGAAAGCGCTGCCCCTGCGCCGGCAGCAGCTCCAGCTCCTCGTGCTGCAGCTGCTCCAGCTGAAAACTCCGACGATGTTAACCTCAAGACTTTGCCTACTCCTTCTGAGTTCGAGCCAAACAATGACGCTCAAGAAACCTGAGAGACGCTTGTCACGAGTCGCGAAAGCATGCCATTCAATGGAGCATGCACTTTCGGTTCGAACACACTCGTCGCCTCAAGCTCTTCGCAACGCAAACCTTCACTCTCCTTCCCGCGCTTCTCGCGAGCTTCGCATGCTCGCATCATCAGGTAGCGCCGCAAGGCGATCCGTCTCTGCGCTTCGAGGGGGAGCAACGATTGAAAAATATTCGCCAGCTGACGTTTGGCGGAACCAATGCCGAGGCCTACTGGTCTTTTGACGGTCAGTGGCTGAGTTATCAGCATAAAAGCTCTGGAAACAGTCCCTCAAATTGCGATCAAATTTATAAGCTGAGTGTTGACGGAAAAATCAATCAACGCGTTTCGAACGGTCTCGGTCGCACGACTTGCGCTTTTTATTATCCGGACAATTCACGCATTCTTTATAGCAGCACGTACGCCTCAGATGCTGCTTGTCCCGTGCCGCCCGACTATTCTCACGGTTACGTTTGGCCGATTTATCCCACTTATCAGATGTACAGCTCAAAGACCGATGGCGCCGATTTGTTTCCGATCGAGCCAGGCCAGCCTCGCGCTTACAATGCGGAAACCACCGTGTGCAAAGACGGAAGCGTCGTCTTTACGAGCGATCGTGGCGGCGATCTCGATCTTTACGTCGGAAAGCTGGATTCGTTCGGGCTCATCCACGACATCAAGCAAGTGACTCGTACGCTAGGTTACGATGGAGGCGCGACTTTTTCACCCGACTGCAAAATGATAGTCTGGCGCGCATCGCGCCCACGTCCGGGAAAAGAATCGGACGAATATCGCGCTCTTTTAAAAAAGCATCTCGTGGTTCCAACGGAGCTTGAAATCTGGGTCGCGCTCGCGGACGGTTCGCATGCGCGGCAAGTGACTCGAATCGGAGCCGCAAGTTTCGCTCCTGCTTTCACTCCGGACGGAAAGCATACTCTTTTCTCCTCAAATCTGAGGGAACCACACAGCCGACATTTTGATCTGTATCAAATTGAAATCGACGGAACAGACTTAGAACAGGTCACGCACTCAAACACTTTCGACAGCTTTCCGATGTTCTCTCCCGACGGAAAGCATCTAGCGTTCTCCTCCAATCGAAACGCGAAAGAGCTACACGAAACCAATGTTTTTATTTCCGACTGGGTAGACGCACCGAGCACGCCGCTGCCCCAAAGCGAGCCTGCGGATCGCGCGATGTCGATGATTCGCTCGTTAAGCGATTTATCCTTAGAGGGCAGGGAGCCTGGTGCGCCTGGAATGGCCCGCGCTCTGGATATTGTCGAGAAGGCTTTTCGCGAAATCGGGCTCAAGCCTTTTCTTGCGCCGACTTTTCGCCAGCCTGTGCAAGTGAAGCTTCGTGAAAAGAAGCAAGAACGAGTGGTCGATTCTGAAAATCTGATCGGTCAATGGGGCAGCGGCTGCGGACGAGTCGCGCCCGTCGTGATCGGCGCGCATCTAGATCATTTAGGTTATGGCTCAGAAAATTCACTCGAGCTCAATCGTCGCGTGATTCATCCCGGCGCTGACGACAACGCATCCGGTGTTGCTGGGATGCTTGAGGCAGCTCGCATGATTCAAGGCGACTCCAAAGCAAAGAAAGGTTGCTTTGTTTTCGCGGCTTTTACCGGCGAAGAAGCAGGTATCGCTGGTTCCTCCCGTTTTATGCAGTTTTTGAAATCCAAGAGAATCAAGCCCAAGGCGATGCTCAATCTCGATATGGTCGGAAGACTTGAGAACAACAAACTGACGATTTTTGGCTCAGAATCCGCTCTCGAGTGGAAGCCTCTGATCGAGAAAGAATGCGCTCAACGCCGACTCAGCTGCGTAGGCGGAGGCGACGGTTACGGCCCGAGCGATCACATGGCTTTCTACATCGCGCATGTACCGGTTCTTCATTTCTTCACGGGTCCACATGCCGATTATCATCGGGCTTCGGATACCGCTGACAAGATCAATGCAACCGGTGTTGTCCAGTCCGCCGAAGTGGTCGCAGCGCTTGCGATCGATGCGGCATCTTCTCGTCAGCGACTCACATATCAAAAAGCTCGCGGTTCAAATGCTTTTGGAAAAATCGGTGGAAAAGGTTCGCACGGGGCTTATCTGGGAACGATTCCCGATTATGCCACGCTCTCGTCTCCATCGGGCCCGGGCGGAGCCAGTGCTGAAGGCGGAGGCGTGCCTCTTGCGGGGACTCGCCCTGGAAGTCCTGCCGATCAAGCCGGGGTTCGCGAAGGAGATATTTTGTTCGCGATCGAATCCCCCAATCCTCAGAGCGTTGGCGCGCCGGTGGTTCTTTCGATCGCGGATTTGAATGGATTTACCGAGGTTTTGCGGGGTCTTTTACCTGGTCAAAAAATTATGCTTTGCGTCAAACGTAAGGGCGCAGTTTTGAAATTACCTGCGACAGTAGGGCGCCGCGAGTAATTCTCGTTGCGTTTTGAACGCAGATCGCATACCTAGAATTCCTTCCTCATGGGGGTTGGTAGCTCAGTCGGTAGAGCAATGCCCTGAAAAGGCATGTGTCGGCGGTTCGATTCCGTCCCAACCCACCATTTTTATTCGACTTTCAAAAACCCTTTCGCATGTAAGAAAGTCGCATACGGACTTTCGCAGCATCTTCGAATTACAGAGACTTTTCTTACAAGCATCGTTGTTCGGTCATGATCGAACTGGAGAAAATATAACGCGTTTTTCTTCCAAGCTTTTTGGGGATGTTCAAGAATGTAGTTTGCGATGTCCTCATTATATCTTGGAAGGTCACCGTCACCCAACTCAGCGTGAACAGACCCGATTGGTTTACCGAGGTATCTTTGATTCTGCACAATATCTGCGACCATCGAAGCGCGAACATCTTCCGCTCCGTTCTTGAACTTGGCCGCATCAAGTGGGACGTTTCCCCACTTTTTTATCATCAGCTCAACCGGCACGGCCTCTGGCTGAGCATACATGGACTGACTGAGACGGGGATAAAGGACAGCAAAATAAAAAAAGATAAATATCCCCCAAAAACAGAGGATAAATCCGAGAGCCAATCTGGACCACCAAGTTTTCATTTTCACTTTTCTTCAGCTCCTCAGCTCCTCAATCAGTCCAGTTTGAGTAGCCCTTTCGCATGCCAGTAAGTCGCGTAAGAATTAGTACAGCATTCTTGAGTTACAGACACATCACTTATAATTTTAGTGTCTCGATCGTAAAAAAAGTCGAGATAATATAACGCATTTCCTTTCCAAGTATCGCTGGGAGATTCGAGGGTATATTCCGAAATAGGCCCTTCGATCCGTGGAAGATCGCCATCCCCCAATTCCTTGTAGACAAAATCGAGCGATTTACCGAGATATCTGCGACTTTGAATAAGATCGGCCGCCATCACCGCACGGATTTCAGGGGTTCCGTTTCTGAACTTGGCCGCATCAAAAGGGATATTCCCCCACTTTTTTTTCATCGTCTCGATCGGAACTGCTTCATGAGTTACGTACCAGTACTGATTGAAAGTGGGATAAAGAACAAAAAAGTAAAACAAGAAAAATATTCCCCAAAAATAGACTGCGAGCTTAAGTAATTCTCTGAGGACTCGGTTTCTTGTTTTCATTTATAGCCCGGATAAACCGGCCCTCCTCGTGGCGTATCAACCTTCAGCTCCCCATTTTTTAGCGCTTCAAGGGCTAGTTGAGAAATATTTGAAGCAGTTAAAGCACCGCGTGCTTCCAATTGAAGTGCGGATTGGATTCCTTTCTCGTTGTTGAATAGATCCATCTGTGACGACTTTATTTCTTTATCGTTCGCATTTTTAGGTAACTGCTCATGAGCCTCTAAAAACTGACGCGCCAGAGGCGCGCCTAGTTGTTCAGTCATCAGTCCGGCCCAAACCAAGTGGCGGTAAGCCTCATATTCATCAACAACACCAACATCAGGTTTAGGAAAATGAATTTTTGGCATACCAAGCGCCCTTAGCGAC
>CAZCBS010000249.1:4676-6324 GCA_964496965.1 uncultured Bacteriovoracaceae bacterium | reverse complement strand
GGTGTTCCTGAATTTTTTTGACCACCGATTCGGGAATCAGCTCGCCCGTTTCATAATGTCGAGCGAAGAGATCCAGGCTTTCCTTCTCTTTTACCCAGTTCTCCATGATCTGCGAAGGAAGCTCGACGAAATCCCAGTACACGTTCGTGCCCGAAAGCGAGCGGTATCTGCAGTAAGAAAGCAACCCATGCAGGCTGTGCCCAAACTCGTGAAAGAGAGTCCGCACCTCGTCCAAAGTCAGAAGCGAGGGCTTTTTGTCGGTTGGTTTCGTAAAATTGCAGACAATGCTGATGTGAGGGCGATCGTTTTTCCCGCCGAGTCCGCCCTGATCTTTCAGTCCTGACATCCACGCGCCGCCCTGCTTGCTTTCTCGCGGAAAGAAATCCGCATAGAACAAGCCGACAAAATCGCCGCTTTTCTCGTCTCGCACTTCAAACGCTTGAACATCCGGATGATAGACCGGAAGATCCATGCGGCGCTTGAACTGAAGGCCGTAGAGCCTTCGCGCGTGCTCAAACACGCCCGCAACGACGTTTTCGAGCTTGAAGTAGGGCCTGAGCTGCTCTTCGTCAAAATCGTACTTCTTTTGCTGAAGCTTCTCCGTGTAATAAGAAACGTCCCAGGGCTTCAGCTCGTCGACTTCTTTTCCCGCAAAAGCCTTCAGCTCGGCCAGATCTTTTTCAGCCGCAGGCTTTGAAACCACGAGCAAACGATTGAGGAATTTTTGGACGGAGTCCGGATTGGACGCCATTCGCTCCTCGAGAACGAAATCGGCATGCGTCGAGTACCCGAGAAGGACTGCGCGAGCATGACGAAGGCGAGTGATTTCCTGGATGAGCGGACGATTGTCGCATTCACCAGAAATAGCTCGCGTTTGGTAAGCGCGCCAAAGCTTTTCACGAATCTCGCGACGCGCGCTGAACTGCATGAAAGGCCCGAAGCTAGGATATTGAAGCGTGACTAACCAAGCGCCTTCACGGCCTTTTTCTTTCGCTGCCATCGCCACGGCGTCGATCGCGGACTCGGGCAATCCGGCGAGTTGTTCGCGATCCGTGAGCCAGAGCTCAAAGGAGTTGGTCGCCTTCAGAACATGATCCGAGAACTGTTGCCCTAAGACCGATAGCTTTTGGTCGATCTCGCGCAGGCGCTTTTTCTGTTCCTCGTTCAAAAGTGCGCCGTTCCGAACGAACGCGCGATAGGTTTTCTCAAGAAGCTTCTTCTGTTCGCCATCGAGCTGAAGCGACGCTCTCTTTTCCCAAACAAGCTTCACTCGAGCGAAAAGTTTTTCATTCAGAAAGATATCGTTCGAAAAATCCGCAAGCTTGGGCATGACGTCCCTTGCCAGCTTTTGCAGAGCTTCGTTCGTATGCGAATGCAAGAGATTCGAAAAAACGCTGGAAACTTGATCGAGCTTCTCACTGCAAGTCTCAAGCGCTTCGACTGTATTTTCAAAGTCAGGATGATTTTCCGAAGAAATCAATCGTGACAGATTGCATCGAGCATCCTCCAATGCCACGTCGAATGCCGGGGCGAAGAGCTCGCTCCGAATTCGATCAAAAGGGATCGCTTGATGATCGAGGTTGGACTTCTCGAGCAAAATATTTTGAACAGAAGAGGTTGGGGTCATAGACTCATAAGAATACTGCTT
>CAZCBS010000249.1:0-4666 GCA_964496965.1 uncultured Bacteriovoracaceae bacterium | reverse complement strand
GGAGCTATTGCTGGCCGGTATTGTTTCGGGATATGTCAGTCCGGGGGCAATTTATGACGAACTTAACGACAAATTCGAAAAATACTCATCTACCTTGGGCCGGATTTACCGAAGTTTCGGACGACGGGAACGCTGTCACATTGCGTCGTTTCAACGGCCAATTCCCTCTGCCATCCCATGTAACCCCTCAATGGTACGAGGAAAATCAGCACCGATTGAAGAAAGGCGCCGTCGTGGATGTCGAAACGACGGGTCTTGACCGGAAAAATGACTGGGTCATCGAGCTTGGACTGCGCCGCTTCGAATACGATCCCAGCACCGGAGAAATCGTCCGAATCGGAGAAAGCTTAAACGCCCTCCAAGACCCAGGACGCCCCTTAAGCGCAGAGATCATTCAATTGACCGGCCTGACCGATGCCGATCTCAAAGACCAATCCATTGATTGGAAAAAAGTCGATCAGCTTTTGTCGGATGTCGATGTCATCGTGGCTCATAATGCATCGTTTGATCGACCGTTTTTCGATCGATTTGCAGAACAATCACGCAAGCGACTGTGGGCCTGCTCGTTTCGCCAAGTCGATTGGAACGAAAAAGGCTTCGCAAGCGCTAAGCTCGAGCTTCTTTGCCTTTTTCATGGATATTTCACTGCTGCCCATCGCGCTCTCAACGATGTGGACGCACTTCTCTGCCTGCTTTCATTTAAATGCCGCAAAACCGGAGAAACTTACTTTCAAGAGCTATTGGATCGCGCGGACAAGCCCTATGTCAAAGTTGTCGCGGCAAGCTCTCCATTCGAATCGAAAGATCTTCTCAAGGCAAGAGGTTATCGATGGGATCCGTTAGCGCGGGTGTGGCAGCGATTGATCTTGAGCTCTCAGCTGACTGAGGAAGTCGGCTGGCTGGAATCCTCAGTGTACCGCGGGAAATTTCGCGGCATCACCGAGGAGATTCCAGCTCTCGATAACTTCAAGGAGTGAGATTTCTAGTCGCCAGATAGGGATTGTGAAGAGTCGGATTGCTGACCGAATCCCTGGCTTTGACCCTGATTTTGGCTTTGACCTGAGATTCCTGCGGCAGATTGCTCAACACCCAGAGCTCCATCAAACTTATCCAACAGGGACTGAGAAACCCCTTCGACATGCTTCAGTTCATGCACGCTGCGGAAAGGTCCATTGCGATCGCGATACTGGACGATGCCTTGTGAAACCTCGCTCGGAAACCCAATCGCCGTAAATTGCTTGGCATCCATGCGATTGATGTCCGCACGAATCGTGGTTTCCTTCACTGTCGGAATCTTATCTTTGACGATCACCGTGCTGATGACTTTTTTCTGCCGCTGGATCTGCGCGGTTCCAGGCGTCACGTTCTGCTCACCGAGCATCTTAGGCTCTTGCATCGTTCCTTGAGTCTGGGTCTGACCCTGACCTTGCCCCTGCATTGCAGCGCCGCCCTGAGCCGACTGTTGCTGCTGGGCTTGACTGCTCTGACCTGCTTGTTGCTGCTGCTGTCCGCCTTCCTTCTCCTCTGACCGATTATGCGAACAGGCAGCCACGGTCAGAGAGACAGCAAGAAGCGGAATCCAACCCGCCATAGTTGCGCGACTTTTCATTTCGAACCTCCATCGTCGGTTGTAAAAACTGACTCTCTTTCCAACGAGGAATCCAAGAAACAAGCCAAATCAGGGGCTCACTTGAGGAGCCGGCACACGCTCAGGAATCGGCTGTGGAGCCTTCTGAGGCCGATTGGGATTGCAGCTCGTCAACCCCGCAGCAAGCTCAAAGAGCAGCAAACATACGAGAAATAATTTTCGCATCAGAGCAGAAAAACTTCATCTTTTATGCCCAAAAATATGCCCAAAAAATCAGCTAATATTGGGCAGACTACCTGACAAACCGCTGGGATTTTGGAAGCTCCATCACGAACTTTGTGTGCGGAGAGCTCCCATCGACATAGAGTTTTCCATGATGGGATTCGATGATCCCTTTGGAAATGCTGAGGCCCAATCCCGTGCCTTTTCCAACATCTTTCGTGGTGAAGAAAGGCTCAAGAATCCGCGATCGGATGCTGGACTCGATTCCGGCGCCGCTATCCATGATCGAAATATTGATATGCGAGCCCAGATCTTCCACCGAAAGCTCGATCCACTTCTCGGAGAGCAATTCGACCGCGTCGTGAGCGTTATTCAAAAGATTCAAAAGCACTTGCCCGATTTGGACAGCGCGACATTCGAGCAGAAGCGTCTCCGGGATTTCATTGACTCGAAGATCGATCGTATGACTCAGGAAACGTTGCCGACAGAACTCCAGGGTGTCACCGACGATTTCGCGAACGGATGCTTCCTCAAACGGATCTTCTTGACCGTCGCGCGCGAAGAATCGCAAAGACCGGATGATCTTGGAAATCCGCAGCGCCGTCAGATCTATTTTTTCCGCCAGCTCCGCCATGCTGGACTTTTCAAGATCGCTCGTTTCCACCATGTATTTGAGCTGCTGAACATGCCCAGTAATAATCGCTAGCGGATTATTGATCTCATGCGCGATCCCAGCGGCCATTTCGCCTAATGAAGCCATCTTGCTCGCGCTTGCTGCGCGGACTTGTTGCGCTAAAATCGTTTTCTCCGCACGAACCCGTTCCGAGACATCTTGCACGACCATGAGCACGTCATTCGCGCCCGTTCCTGCGATTCGAGTCTCGTAATAATGAATCACGCCGTCGCGGTCGAGCTCAAACGCGAAAACTTGCATATCGCCGCACATAATCGCCGCAATGATTCGATCAAAAAACCGCGCGGCGATCGCGGCTGGCAAAACCTCCGCCAGCTTCTTTCCCATGAGCTTTTCAGGCGGTAAAAAAAGCTCTCCCGTGCTTTGGGAATGAAAATCCAGGAAACGTCCCTCATCGCTGACCCGAAAAATCATGTCAGGAATAGCCGCTAAAAGCGCGCGACTCGTTCGCACGTTTTCTCGCAATTCGCTCAAGGTAAGATTGATTCGCGCTTGAGCTTTCTGACTCGTCAAAACAATGTAACGCGCGCCAGCCAAAAGAAAAACGAAGCGTAACGGTAAAAGCACCCAATACAGGACACTCACTAAAGCGGGAGCATCCGCCGGCTTTGGAAGCATGACTTTGCTCCGAAACACCTCAAGCATCAAATAAAGCACGATCGGAACCAGGACGCAGGTCCGAATCGTCCAGCGATTTTTAGGCGCGACAAAGAGCAGCGGCAGCGCACTGAGCGAGACGTAGAAATGATAGAATCCAGTCCCATTTCCCGCCCAGCGACAGAAAACAAAAAGCGCGAAGTCCGCCGAGAGAAGCAGCACCGCTCGCAGAAGAGCCGAAAATCGATGGCGTTTTAAAAGCGCCGCCGCTGAAGCCAGCTGAACCAGCGCGGTCAAAACCAGGATGATGCCCAAGTCAAAAAAATGAGCTTGAAGGGTCGCAATTGCATAAGCAATCGACAAAAGCGTCAAAACCGCTCCGACCGTATAGTCGAGCGTCGAACGCCGATCTCCCTGGAAGACATCCGAAGTGCCCATATTTTCTCATCTTGCCAGATTTCATAGATGTTTGTTAGGGTTCTGCTCAGTTGCGTTGACCTTCTTAAGAAGGCAGCGACAACCATAGAAGACAGTTTAGAAAACAGTTTCTAGAAAGGTTTACTCAGGTATTTCTGAATGTCGGTGAAACAACCGATTTTCGGGCTCATCGGAGACGGACGCCTTGCACGTCATCTGGCCCATTACTTCTCGCTTCAGGACCTTCCGCTCAAACGCTGGTCCCGCCGTGCTTCCCTGTCACTCTCTTGGGAATCTCGCTTAAAGGATTGTTCAGTCATTCTCCTTGCCGTTTCGGACCGGGCTATTGAAGAACTAGCTCACGAAATTCGCTCGACTGCGGGTTTTGAAAATCGAAAACTGATTCACTTCTCAGGCGCTCTCGACACCCAGCTCGCATGGGGATTTCACCCGCTCATGAGCTTTTCCGACACGCTTTACTCCCTCGAACAGTACGAAAAGATCCCTTTTCTAATCGACCAGGACGGCCCCGCCTTTTCTGAAGTCTTTCCGACGCTCCTGAATCCGTCCGCGCGACTCTCGCGCGAAAAGAAAGCGCTCTATCATTCCTGGTGCGTGATGGGCGGAAACTTCACGGCATTTCTTTGGACCCGGATGTTTGAGGCTTTCTCAAACGAGCTTGGAATCGACCCGGCGCTTGCCGTCCCGTACCTCAAACAAGTTTCAGACAACTTGCTCACGCGTCCGAGCTCCGCGCGAAGCACTTGGACGGGACCCATCGTTCGAGGCGATCTGGAAACCATCCAATCGCATCTCACGGCCCTTGACGGAAACCCCTACCAATCCGTCTATCGCGCGTTTTTAGAAAATCACTTACTCGCCGAAAGGATCGAAAAATGAACATCTTAGATTTTCGAAAAATGAAAACTGAGAAGCGCAAAATCTCGATGGTCACCTGCTACGACCATTGGAGCGCGAGAATCATTGCGCAAACGGATGTCGATTGCATCCTCGTCGGAGACAGCGTTGCCATGGTCGTTCATGGATATCCCTCGACTCTCCACGCGACGGTCGAGATGATGGAGCTTCAAAATCGGGCCGTGGCGCGAGGCCCGCCTGGAAAGGTCATCGTCGGCAATGTTCCGTTT
>CAZCBS010000248.1:0-6325 GCA_964496965.1 uncultured Bacteriovoracaceae bacterium | reverse complement strand
GCTCGAGCAACTCGGCTTCTCCCAAAAAAGCGCCAAGCTCATCGAAGGCCTGATCTTCCGTAAATACGGAATCATCTTGGTCACCGGCCCAACGGGTTCCGGTAAATCGACGACGCTTTCCTCTTGCTTGGTGAAGCTCAATAGCCCTGAGCGAAACATTCTTACGGTGGAAGACCCAGTCGAATATCAGCTCTTGGGCGTCAATCAAGTCCAAGTCAATTCGAAGATTGGCCTCACCTTCGCGAGCGCTCTGCGGTCCTTTCTTCGTCAAAACCCGGACATCATCATGGTCGGGGAAATTCGCGATAAAGAGACGGCGGAAATCGCGATCAACGCGTCTCTCACCGGTCACTTGGTTCTCTCCACTCTGCACACCAACGATGCCGCCGGCGCCGCGACCCGTCTCATCGATATGGGGGTCGAGCCCTTCTTGGTCGCGAGCTCGGTTTTGGGAATCATCGCTCAACGCCTGATTCGTCGCGTCTGCACCAAGTGCCGCGTTCCGCACACTTTAACCGATTTTGAAATGCAGGAGCTCGGGCTTCAAAGCGTTCCGAAAGAAGCCAAGATCTATCGCGCGGTCGGTTGCCCAAGCTGCTCACAATCAGGATATGCCGGCCGAACCGTGATCCATGAGCTCATGGTCGTGGACGATAAAATCCGAAGCCTGATCATCCGCAACTCGGATGCGGGCTCCGTCAAGAAAGCCGCAATCGATGCCGGCATGATTACTTTGCGCGAAGACGGCGTCAGCAAAGTTCTCAGCGGCGCAACCACCGTGGACGAGCTGATGCGCGCCACGCATGCTGAGGTTTAATCGATGGCGCCGATCTACGATTACAAAGCGCTTGCTCTCGATGGACGTGCCGCGAAAGGCATCGTCGAGGCGGAGACTCAGAAAGCGGCCCGCGCCAAGCTGAAAAAGCAAGGCTTGATGGTCACGCAGATCTTTGAAAAGAACTCGGCGAAAGCCCAAGCCGGCACGCAGCTCCCCTTCATGGGCGGTCGCGTGGGCGCTCGCGACATCGCGCTTCTCACTCGACAGCTCGCGAGCTTGGTCAAGGCGAACATCCCCCTGGTCGAAGCGCTCACCGCGATGATCGATCAGACGGAAAACGAGAAGCTCAAAGTCATTCTTTCGAAAGTCCGTCAGGACGTGAACGAAGGATCGAGCTTCGCGAAGGCCGTCAGTCAACATCCCAAAGTCTTCGACACGATTTTCGTCAACATGATCGAAGCGGGCGAAAGCTCAGGAACGCTCGGAGTGGTTCTTCTCCGCCTCGCGGATCTTAAAGAAGCGCAAATGCGCTTGAGAAGCAAGATCGTGGGCGGCGCGACCTACCCCGCCCTGATGATGGTCGTTTCATTCGGCCTGATGCTCGGCATTTTCACTTTCGTCATTCCGCGCCTGGCAAAGATCTTCGAGTCGATGCACAAGAAGATGCCACCGATGACGGTTTTTCTGATTGGCGTCAGCGATATCATCACGACGTGGTGGCCTCTGATCACGATCACGGCGTTTATCATTTTCTGGCTCTTTCGCCGTTGGGCGAACTCTCCCAAAGGCCGCCCAAAATGGGACGCCTTCAAGCTTCGCCTGCCCATATTGGGAAACCTGATCCGCATGATCGCCATGACTCGCTTCTCGAACACCATGGCGACATTGCTGGCGAGTAACGTCCCGATTCTTACAGCCATGAATATCGCGAAAAACCTCGTCGGAAGCGGTCCGATCGCCCAAGCCATCGGCGACGCGCGAGAGAACATCACCGAAGGTCAATCCATCGCCGAACCGCTCAAGCGAAGCGGCGAGTTTCCTCCGATGATGATCCATATGATTGCCACGGGCGAAAAAACAGGCGACGTGGCCGGAATGTTTCGGAATATTTCCGAGATTTATGAGGAACAGGTCAATACTCGCATTGAGAGCATGACCTCGCTTCTCGAGCCTTTAATGATCATTGTCATGGGCGGAGCTGTCGCGGTGATCGTTCTTGCCGTCTTTATGCCGCTCATGGATATGTCTAACATCAATACCCGCTAAATAAGGAGAACCTAAGTGATGAAACAAAACGTTATCGACGCTTCCAAAGAGATGAAGCCCTCCAGTTTTTTCGAGGCCCTAAAAGAAGCCTCCGAAAAAGGATTCACCCTGATCGAGCTCATGATCGTTATCGCGATCTTGGGCCTTCTCGCAGCTCTTGTCGGAACCAATGTGATGAGCAAGCTCGAAGAAGCCAAAGCGAGCACGACCCGCAATCAAATCCGTCAGCTGTCCACCGTGCTGGACGACTTCAAGCGAGTCTGCGGATTCTATCCATCGACCGATCAAGGCCTGGACTCGCTGGTTCACCCGCCTCAAGGCCGTGAGTGCAAAAACTATCCTTCCGAAGGCTTTATTAGCGGCGGCCACGTGCCGAAAGACGGTTGGGATCACGATTTCCTTTATGAGAGCGATGGCAATAAATACGTGATTCGCTCGCTTGGCTCCGACGGTCAACCCGGCGGATCCGGAAACGCGGCGGACATTTCGTCCGAAGACGCTCCGTAACCTTCGAGGGCTACTGCTTGTTGACGATAGATCAGCGCGAAAACCGCTCAGGATTTACCCTGATTGAGCTCATGGTTGTCGTGGCGCTGATCGCGCTGATCTCCGTCATGGCATTGCCTAGCATTAGTAGTTATTTCCAAGTCTCCCTCAATTCGACCACTCGCGAGCTCGCAGCCACGATTCGCGAGGCCTATAACTCGACTCTCATCACCGGCAAATTGCATCGCGTCGCTTACGACCTCAAAAGAGGCGAATACTGGGTCGAAATCGGCCCGAACACCGCGGTTCTCGAAACCAAGGAAAGCCGCGAACGCGCCGAACGAAGAAAACGCCTGCGTTTTGGAGAGAAGAGCGACGAGAAGAAATCGGATTTCTCTCTCGACAAAACCGTCACTAGCAAAAAGAAAGCCCTTCCTCGCGGCGTCAGCTTCGAAGACGTGGTGACCGAACAAACTCGCGAGCCACAGACCGCCGAATCCGCGGGGGTCGCTTATACCCATATCTTTCCGAACGGGTTGACTGAGCAAAGCATCGTCCATTTGACGGACTCGTCCAAGCATCATTCGTCGTTATCTGTCACGCCACTCTTAGGCCGCTCGGATGTTTACGACCGATACATGAAACCGGAGGAAGTCTTTGGCAAATAAGGGCTTCCTTCGTCACTTCTCTTTTTTGAGCAACGAATCGGGATTCACGCTCCTTGAAACCCTGATCGCTGTCACAATCATGCTCATCGCATTTGCGGCGATCTTGGGCATTCAGTCCAACAGCATCAACGCGACCATCCGAGCTCGCTCGATCACAACCGTCGCCATGCTTCTGAAAAACGAAATGGTTCAAGCGGAAGCCGAGATTCAGGGCAAATCCTTTGACGAGGTAAAAAAGGAAGACGGAGGAGGATTTCCTGAACCGTTCGGTGACTACCGATGGACTCGAGTCGTCAAGGAGATCGAGTTTCCTAGCCTCAACTTCAGCGGGCCATCGGGCGAAAGCGGCGGCTCTTCAAGCTCCAAAAACAAAGACCAAGAAGGCGCCACGGAAATGATCGAGCTGATCACTAAGCTCGTGACTCAATTTCTTTCCAAAGCGCTTCGAGAAGTCACTGTCACTGTTTATTATAAAACCGGCGGAAAAGAGATGAGCTATTCCGCGACAACCTACTGGGTGGATCTCAATCATGAATTCCAATTGTCGCAATAGAAGCGCGGGATTCACCCTCATTGAAGTCATGATCACCGTGGCGATCCTGGCTTTCATCAGCCTGGGGATTTTCCAGGCGGTCTCAAGCTCATTCAAGATCCGCGATGAGCTCGGGCAAGAAGCCGATTTTTTCACCGGAATCCGGCTTGCGATGGGAATCATGAATCGCGACGTCTCCATGATTTACTCGCCTACGCTTTTGCTGAATACACAGAAAACAAAGTCGAGCTCTTCCTCCCAAGGATCGGGCCAAGAATCGGACGCTTCACGCAATCAAAATCCCGACGGCCGCGAAACTCCAAAGTTCGACGAAAGCCAGATGAGCGCCTCGACCGCAGCGGAGCTCTCTCGAAGCTTTACGTTTTGGAGCGCTGCCGCTGACAAGAGCGGGCTTCGCCCCTCTCGCTTTATTGGAAGCGAATCGAAAATGACTTTCATTTCGGAGACCAACTTTCGGATCTACAAAGACTCCGCGGAGTCCGAATTCGCGAAGATCACTTACAACGTCGAGCCCGACAACGAGCCCCCCATCAATGGTTTCAAGGTCGACGGATCGAACATTCTCGTGAAGCAATCGAATGGCGATGTTTTTAACAATGACGAATCTCGCGAGCGCGAAAATACGAAAAGGTACACGCTGCTGCGTGGAGTGACGTCCTGCCGATTTTCTTATTACCGATGGGAGGACAATAGCTTCAAGAAGTTCACGAGCTGGGACAGCGATAAAGAAGATTTCAAATGGCAGATCCCGGACATGATCCAAATCGATGTAGAAGTCAAAGGCCAGGCCGGGCTAAGCTTTACAGGCTTCTACCAATTCAAACCGGAGCTCCCCTTCCATGGGCTTAATCCAAGCTTTTAAGAAAAAATTGCTGGAGATGGCCGAGGAGGATATCCGTCGCGGCAACGTCGTATTGGAGCGCGCGAAAGCGCCGGAGCCAGCGCCAGAAAAAGACGAGGCTCAGAGCTCGAAAGGGATCGCGCTTTTAATGGTCATCGCGGCCGTCAGCACGCTCTCGTTTCTCGTGACCGAGTTTACCTACGTCGCTCAACTCAATCAAAAACTCGCTTACGACGAGCTCGACCAAGTCAAAGCTGTTTATTTGGCGAAAAGCGGATTCAAGCTGTCTCTGCTCCGTCTCAAAGCTTATCGCACCGTCAAAAATCTGCTCGCTTCTCAAGGTGGCGCAGGCGGTGCTGCCGCAGTCCCTGCTTCGACGCTCAACAAGATCTGGAGCTTTCCGTTTGCCTTTCCGATTCCAACCACCCTGCCTGGAATGACGACGGGAGACAAAGACGCGATCAACAAATTCCAGAAAGAGTCAGGTTTCGAGGGAAGTTACACAGCGATGATTACATCGGAGTCTTCAAGGCTCAATCTCAATATGATTCTGGCCGGATTTCAACCGTCCGCACAGGCAAGTCCATCTCCGTCGCCTTCACCGTCTCAGTCTCCCACGAGTCCCCAAACACCGAATCCAAACCCGAACCCGACTCCAAGCCCAAGCCCGAGCTTTGACCCCGAAGCCGCACGAAAAAGCCTTCAGGACTATCTTCAATCGATTCTTCAGAATAAGTATGAAGAAGATCCTGATTTTCAATCCGAGTATCGCGATTTCAGAATCGAAGACTTCATGGACAACCTCGTGACCTGGGCCGACCCAAGTTACGAACGAAAACAGGCCGGAATGGGAGATCATATCGCGTTCAAGCGAGCCCCGTTCTACAGCATCACGGAGTTTCATATGCTGCCGGGCATCGACGATCAGCTCTATGAGCTTTTTACTCCTAATTTGACAGTGAGCCGCACACCTGGCGTCAACGTCAACTCGATCCAAGCCCCCGTGCTTCGCGCGCTTGTTCCACAGATGACGGATCAAGAAGTCAAAGACTTCTTCACTTTCCGTGACGATCCAGAACAAGACAACCAGTTCAAGGACGCCGACGCATTTTTTAAATATCTATCCAATAGCGTCGCGGCGTTCAAAAGCGATGACGCGATGAATAAACTTAAAACTGACTTTCAAAAGCGAAATATCCGCATCGTAACCGATGAGACCGAGTTCAAGATCACGATCCGGGCCACCGTCAACCAAAGCGTCCGAACACTCGAAGCCTGGGTTGCCCTCACCGACGACCAAGGCAGCAAATCTTCAACCAATAAACCCCAGGGAAGCAATCCAACCCCCACACCTAGCCCTACTCCTTCCCAAACAACTCCTGATGCTGGCTTGAAAATCAATTTTATGAGAATTTTATGATCAGGCCAGGCGAAGCCGGGCCGAGAAAGTAATGATATGAGAATATTGGGAATCGATGTCGGAAGCACCAGCATCAAAGCCGTAAAACTCGACAGCGCCTTTGGTCGCTACG
This sequence comes from uncultured Bacteriovoracaceae bacterium, assembly GCA_964496965.1. Taxonomy (GTDB): domain Bacteria; phylum Bdellovibrionota; class UBA1018; order UBA1018; family UBA1018; genus CAZCBS01. The sequence continues at coordinate 201 of CAZCBS010000248.1, read as the reverse complement.
AGATTCATGATTATCACGAGCATCCCATTCCTGCGGGCGAAGACCTGCTCCTAGCGCTCTCCCGCTTGATGCAAGCCTTGCCGAAACAGCCGGATCGCGTCGCGATCGCGCTTCGAGCGGGCCAGGTGACCTTTCGAAACATCAAGCTTCCAACACGCGATCGAAAGACCATTCAATCCAGCATTGGATTCGAGCTCGAAG
>CAZCBS010000247.1:5879-6394 GCA_964496965.1 uncultured Bacteriovoracaceae bacterium | reverse complement strand
ACTGGCGAACTTTAGCTGCATTGACGGTTCAATTTGTGAAGATGTGTTGATGAGATTTCGATGAAGTTTCAATGAGATTTCCGAAAATTTCGCATCACATTTTCTTAAAAATTGGCCTGGCCCTTACATAAAACCAAGAGAGCAAACAATGTCTCAAATGGATCCGCGTTTCTTCAAACCTTTCATAGATGCAACAATCAAGACCTTGAAGGTCCAGTGCAATACGGACGCATCTCACGAAAAGCCGTACATCAAAGGTACGAAACCTCAGCCCAACTATGACCTCGCGGCCGTCATTGCTTTGACGAGCAATGCCTTTAGCGGAACCATTACCCTGAGCTTCACGAAAGTGGTTTTCCTCAGCATCACGGCTGGCATGCTGGGCGAAAAGCACTCCGAGATCACACCCGAGCTCGAAACCGGCACCGCGGAACTTTTGCAACTCATTTTCGGTCAAGCCAAAATCACAGTCACCGAAATAGGTCATAGCGCAGGCACAAGACTACCGCAGAACA
>CAZCBS010000247.1:0-5869 GCA_964496965.1 uncultured Bacteriovoracaceae bacterium | reverse complement strand
GAGTGAACTCGACCCGCTGACCTTCGCGCAACAGCTCGAAGACGGCGCCGCGGAACTTTTGAACATCATTTTCGGCCAAGCAAAACTCACCATGAGCGAACAAGGCTATACGGTCGAAAAAGCTATCCCGACGGTCATTCGCGGAGCAGGCCTGACGACGAAGATCGTCTCTCCTCAGCCTGTCATCGTTCTTCCTTTCTCCACTCCCGCAGGCTCTTTCGAGATCGAGATCGTGGCTGAAGGAAAATCGATTTAATATCAATAGTTTATAAATTAAACTCGAACGACTGAAGTTTTTCCCTATTTATACCGATAAAGAAACAGATGGGAGAAACTGAGCTGTGAACAAACGCCATGGATTCCTGACCCTAGTCCTACTCTGCGCAAGCTCTGCTTTCGCCGATACGGCTGTTAATCCCGTTTTAAATCAAGACGTCGATCTGATCGCTCGCCGTTATCCGGAAATGTATGAGGTCTGCAAAAACCATCTAGAGATCTGGGCCAATCGAGACAAGATCGTCGAGCAAATCGGCAACAATGAAGGATGCCAAAAAGTCGCATCGCTTTTAATGGCAGCGGTCAAGCAAGGTTTCGATGCGTGCACCTTTTCGTTCGATCCCACGGTTCGAGACGTGATGGAGCAATCCTTCGAGAGCAACTTTAAAAGGAATCAAGCCGCTGCTCCACAGGGATTGTTTTGCACGTTCGACGATGCCGTTGCCTCTCCATGCGAGATCTGCAGAAAGTCGATATCAGACATCGTGCGTGTCGTAACAGTCGGGACCACTCAGGAGATCGAGCAATCTTCCGCGATCTACAAAAACCTCCTGCCCCAGCTTCAAAATGCGGCCCAGCAGTTTTCTTGCGATAAATTTAAAAACAACGCAGGTCAAATGAAAGAAATTATCGCAGCCCTCAATAGCGATCTGAAAAACGCGCAAATCCAGGCGGTCAGATTTACGAAAGCGAGCTCGATTCAAAGCTCACGAGAGTCCATCCAGGTCTCGCTTCAGCCGCCGCAAAGACTGGGTGTCGGGGCAGGCGAAGCCCGCTACGCTGACAAAGATCGCGCTGATCTTCCCCCAGTCCGCGTAGGAACTGGCACCGACGGTGGCGAGAGCGATGCGGGTCGCGCGAGCGTGGCCAAGCCGGCAGAGACTGCTTCTCAAGAGCAGACTCCAGCTGCTTCTCAGGTCGCCCAAAATCAAGCCTCTCCATCCAAAGCGAAAGCGAAAGTAAATCCTCAAGCGCAAGCCCTTAACACGACGCGAGTCAAACCCGCATCAACAAGCACAGGCACCGGTAAAAAGCGCCCTTCTAGCTTCGTCGACGCAGGTCAGCTCAGCAATGGAGGCACGGGCTTCGCCTACTCCGATCCATCTGATCCGAGCAAAAACTATATTGGTTATCAGATCAAAGACCCTAAAACGGGGAAGATGGTCTCCTATGCCTATCCGACCTCGCGCGAGAACGTTGTAGCGGTCGCAAAAGATCCGTCCCTCTGCGATCAGCTCATCAAAGATGCGCAGTCTCGTCCAACTTCTAACAAAAACGCGGAACAAGATGCGCGTGACCGAGGACAGGCGCTCTTTGCTTCATTTGAAAAACACGGCAAACCCGGTCAAGGTTCTTCCAGCGCTGCCACTGCTCAAAACACTGGCTCAAGCTCTAAACCTGTCGCTGACACGAACTCTGGAGCAGACCCCGCAGTCGCAAGCAGCACGAATGATGGCGCAAGCAGCTCCGACGTCGCTTTGCCGAAAAAAGATCTGGGAAGCGGATTGCAAGCTCGCCCGTCTCAAAGCGGACTGAGAGACTCTTCACCTTTCTCGCCCTTGCCACAGAGCTCAAACACAAATCCTGACCGCAATTTAGGTTCAGGTTTGAAAGATAACTCAAGAGTTGGCGTTCAAGATGAGTCAAACTACGGTTTGAAAGGCGCTCAAGACCCTGGAAGCAGTCTCCCTACCTCGGAGTCCGCGCAGGACCTTGGACGAGGAGTTGCCTCTTCGCAAGGACCTTTGCCTACCTCGCAGTCTACCTCGCAGCCTACTGTGACGGCAAAAGAAGGCGACAAAAACCAGAAACCGAGCAAACCTAAGCCGCAACCTCGAAAAGCAGTCGCATCAAGTCAAAAAAATAATACGAATTCGAAACCTGCAGCAGAATCCAAAAAATCAGAAGATAAACCTGCCGAATATTCAGGCATGACCTTCACGTCAGAAGGTGTCGGCAGAGTTCGATATTTCTTGGTCAATCTACCTCCCCGAATTCCATATGTCGGTCGAGTAATCGAAGTCAAAGGCAAGACTCAGATTTTGTACTACGACCTTCCGTCGGCGGACTCGAAGCAACTCAAAGACATGGGCAAAGACGCGAATAAGATCAAAGCTGCGTTCGAAGAGCGAAACAGCAGCCAAGCAAATCATTCACAACCGTTATTGATGGATATCGGAGTGGACAATCGCGCCATCGAAAAGGTTCTGCTCAATCAAGTACCGAATCTACCGAATCGCTAAAAGATTACTCCAACCCGTTTTCAAACACGTCCGATTGCCCCAGCTCAAAACGGAGAACCCCACCGGATTCCTCCATGGAGCGAGCTCGGTCGTGATTTCTGACATGAAGCTCGCCCACTTCAAGTCGCTCGATCTTGAGCTCACGAACTCGAAACGATCGACTCGACTTGCGACGCATGATCCAAGCGCCTAACAAAGCGATCGCCCCCGCGCTCAGGCCGAGCGCGAGACTGTTTCGAGAAAAAAAAGATGATTCTGAAAATATTGTTTTTGCAGAGGAAGGAACTCGGTCTTCTGAATGCAAATCGAGCGGATGGGTCGAATCCGGATTGACGTACTTCATATCTGAGTCATCAGCTGCAAAAAACGGGACAGCTGAATCAGCCGTCCCGATCTCTTAGAGGCGATAAGTCGCGCCCAAATGCAGCGCCCAATCCGCAGCGAAGTAATCGCCGTAGATTGTTTGTTGATCCGCCGTAGTCGATCCAGTGGTCCAGCTACGCTCCACTGCTCCGTCCACATCGAGCGACTTGTTCATGAAAGAACGACCCGCACCGACCGTGATCGTATTCCCATGACCAGGAGGCGTGAACGTCGCGCGAGCCAAGGTATTTGGCGTCACCTGCGAAGTATAGACGTAACCCGCGCGGAATGCCCAGTCTTGCAACGCTGTACACTCGGCCGCCACGCGAACATTACTCATGTTCATCCATCCGAGATTGATGCTATTGGCGCCAACGATCGAGAGAGTCTGATTATGGCTGTAGTTCGTCCAAACATAGTCCAGGAACATGCGAACCGAATCCGTGACCGCGTAGTTTCCACCCGCTTCGATCTGAGACGGAAGCGCGCTAGCAACAGTGACGTTAGCGGTTGGGATCGTGCCAGTGGTTGCTCCAGCGAGCGTACCCGTCAGAGAGCCGGTACCGGTAAAGTCGACATTGGATCGATAGTTCACGCCCAAGCCCCATTTCTTTTCCGGTGCCGTGTACTGCGCGCCCAAGCGAAAACCGTTGTACTTGGTTGCCGTGATATCGTCGATGCTCGCGTAAGCATAGGTCGAGGTCGCAACGAGAGAAACCGTCTTGAGACCTGCCTTGACTTGAGAGATTCTCCAAGCCGCTCCAACTCTCAAACCAGGAATGATTTCGTACCCGGTACCAATCGAATAATCGACCATATAAAGATCCGAGTGGAGACTTCCAGAGGGGAGACCGCCTGGAAATGGGACATTGTCGTAATCCGCTTTCGTACCCGCGCTGACAAACGCTCCGACGCCGATGCCCCATTGCGGAGTGATGCCGTAGTCGACAAGCGCTCCGAAAACCGGGGAGAAATGATATCCCGAGCTCACTTGCGTGTTCGCAGTCGAGATCGGCCCCTTGAACTCACCCCAAGTCGGAGAAAAGTTGCCGCTGATCTCAAAACCCTGATGGTTCATCGCAAGACCTGCTGGGTTGAAGAAAAGGGACTCAGCTCCTTCCACCGCGGAAACCGCGGCGCCACCGACACCTACCCATTTTCCGGACCAAAGAACGTTTTTTTCAAACCCCGCGCCCAGCGCGCTTGAACTGATCAATGCCGCGCTCAAGATGCCCGTGGCAAAACCAGTTTTCGAGACGAGATGCTGTTTCCGCATTTTTGCTCCTTATAATCTCTAATTTCTCTTTATAATCTTTACCGAACGGCCTGATCGTAGCGAATTTCGCTAGAAATTCAATCTTTGAGTGAAATCGCTTGACGCACCTAGGCTCGCTCGCAAGCGGAAAATCTTCTCGGTGCGCGTCATGCTATTCGTTGACATTTGCGATTACACATTCAGAATTGAATGAGATGTTTTTTCGCTCATTTTTATTTATCGCTTTGATCGTTTCGCCCTTCTCGTTTTTCAGCGGATGCGCTTCGATGAGAAAAGACCTTGAGCCTTCCCGTCCCGCCCCACTCCGCTCGCGGAACGAGATCGAGAGCGCTACGGAAAAACAATCGACGCTTCGCGAAAATACCGATAACCCTTTGGGCGCGCAAAACGACTTGCCCTTTCACGGGCCGGAACCGATTCAAATTATCGGAGGCGTCAAAAACCCAGGTCACTTTCCCTATCGAGAAGGCGCGAACCTTTCCTTCTATCTCTCCGAGGCGGGCGCTCCCACTCAGGACACGGAGACAGCGAAGATCCAAATCATTCGGGGTGAGCCCGGAAGAAAGAAAGCACAAGAGTTCCGCCTCGGAAACGATCAGATTCCGTCGCTTCACAGCGGCGACATCGTGATTGTTCATCCACCGAAAAAAACGTTCCTCGCACGGTCCCTTACGGTAGCCGCAAGCGCCGCCGCCATTCTCGGGACCGCGGCCTTAGTGATCTTGCTTGTCTAACAATCAGTGAGTACACTAAAAGGCATACCAGACACGGGAGGGCGTGCCTTGAAATCGATAATCAATTATCCGAGTTTAATTTTCTTTCAAATCCTGCTCGCGATCGGAGCGCTCAACGCTAGCGCGGAAGACGCTTCTTATGCCCGCATCAAGGCCATCGGATCAGTGACTATCGACGGAAACTCGGTTCGCGACGAAGAGATCTCGAAAGACGGCATCGAGATTCGGACGGAGAAGGACAGCTACGCGGACATCGATATCCATGCGACTCATTCTCATTTGACTCTGAGCCCGAATAGCGTTTTCGTCCTTCATCGTCCAAAGAAAAATAACGACGAATCGCACTTAATCAAAGAAGGATCGGTTCGCGCAAAGGTCAATCATCGCCCCAATCGCAACTTCAAGATCCTGACAGTTCCCGCGATTTTCGGAGTTCGAGGCACGGAGTTCATCGTCTCGACAAATTCTGTTTTCAATGATGCCGAAATCGTCGTCTTGGAAGGTTCGGTTGAAATCACCTCGACGAGCGAGCCTCTCGACGCCAAGATCATCAAAGCGGGAGAATGGTCTGGCATCGGAGGACGCTACGGAAAAAAGACGGCTGACCCTCTCACCTTGCCCGAGAGCTCGATCAAGACCTTGGACAAACAGAGCTCGACGCCAGCCTGGGTGAATTATCCATCGTCCTCGAAGGCATCTAAAGGCAAGGCCGAATAAAAATGGAAAATGCGACGGCCCAAGCGTTTTGGCGAAAATGCACGACCTGCAAGAAACCGATTCTGTTTCAGCAAAAATACTGGGTCTGCAGCGTTTCAACTTGTAATCGCCAACGCACGGGCCTCGTCTTCTGTAGCGTCACTTGCTTTGACGCCCATATTCCTGTCATGAACCATCGCGACGCCCGAGCGTTTGAAAAAAAAACCCCGTCGCATTCACAATGTCAACCAAGGAAACAAAAAAAACGCAACGACAAAAAA
>CAZCBS010000246.1:0-6465 GCA_964496965.1 uncultured Bacteriovoracaceae bacterium | reverse complement strand
GCCGCGCCCATCATCATCGCACCGGCGACAAGTGGTGCATTTACCCGATGTACGATTATGCGCATCCTCTCGAGGATATGATCGAAGGCATTACTCATTCGATCTGCACTTTGGAGTTCGAAGATCATCGTCCGTTTTATGATTGGGTGCTCGATACTTTGAAGACTCCTTGTCATCCGCAGCAGATTGAGTTTTCGCGCTTGAATCTCAATTACACGGTGATGAGCAAGCGCAAGCTTTTGCAGCTGGTGCAGGAAAAGCATGTCGATGGCTGGGATGATCCACGCATGCCGACCGTGCAAGGACTTCGTCGTCGCGGCGTGACCCCTGAGTCCATTCGGGACTTCTGCGAGCGAGTCGGCGTGACTCGCAAGGAAAGCTGCATTGAATTCGGAATGCTGGAGACTTGCGTTCGCGAGGACTTGGATCGCCGCGCTCCGCGCGCCATGGCGGTTTTGAAACCTCTTCGCGTCGTGATCGAGAACTATCCAGAAGGCCAGGTCGAGGAGATGGATGTTCCTAATCATCCTCAGAAGCCTGAGATGGGAATGCGAAAAGTCCCGTTCTCCCGCGTGATCTATATCGAGCAAGACGATTTCATGGAAAACCCGCCCAACAAGTTTTTCCGATTGGGCCCAGGTCGCGAAGTCCGGCTTCGTTCCGCTTATTTTATTAAGTGCGTCGATGTAAAAAAAGATGCGTCCGGGCGCGTGATCGAGCTTCGCTGTACTTATGATCCTCAGACTCGCGGAGGCAATAATCCTCCGGACGGTCGCAAGGTCAAAGGAACGATCCATTGGGTTTCCGAGGCGCATTCGATTCCGGTCGAAGTGAGAATGTACGATCGACTCTTCAATGTCCCGTTCCCCGGCGCCGGGGATTCGGATTTCTTGAAGCAGATCAATCCGAGTTCTTTAGAGGTATTGAAAGACGCGCGAGTTGAGCCCTCACTGGCTCAAGCGCAGCCTGAGAGCCGTTGGCAGTTTGAGCGCAGCGGTTATTTCGTCGCGGATCGGCACGATTCTAAGCCCGGTAAGCCGGTCTTTAATCGCACGGTCACGCTGAAGGATTCTTGGGCAAAGGAAAAGGAAGCTTAAGATGAAGAGGCAGGCGCGTGAGTGTGCGCCTGCCGATCATTAGGATGAGTGTGCGGTGGGACGCTCATCCTTCCAATTACAAATCAAAACTAACAGAGCTACAGAGCCCAAGTGCTTTCATTTTTTCTCCATCTTTGGAGATATCTTCAAGCACCTTCTCTTGATTTTTAAAAACTACGGCAAACTCTATCAGCTCCATTTTTCCAGTCACTAACACCGCACCTAGTGGCTGGTTACTCATTGTGCGACGTGATTTGATGACGCACTTTGCAGGAGCTTCAATGGCGGGAGTGGAGGACCCATCCATCAAGAAGAAGCGCTCGCACTGCCCTTGTTCCTGGAGTAGCTGAATCATTTCAAAACCCTTTTGCTTATTGCTTGCATAAGGAACCGAGTAGTCAGCAAGTACGTCACCACGGCTACCCTTTCCTTTGAAGATCTCGGCGTAAATGGATCCATACCAGAACCGAAGTGTGCAAATCCTAGAGGAGAGCGGAGTCGAGGCTTTGATTGCCAGCTTGTTTACGACTTGGTCTTCAAGGTAGCCTGAAATCTGATTTGAAATCTCATAGTGAGAATCATCCCTGTTTGGCATCTCGATACCGGAGAGCCCCGCGTACTCATGGTGAACCAAGACGTACTGATCGGCCTCAGGGGTCACTAAAAACTTTCGATAGTCGCAGATGATTTGTCCACCGCTTGCGCTGTTTTCAAATTTACAGACTTTCGGGGTACGGTCAATGGCGACTGGATAATCCCGATCGCCAGCGCCTACGCATTTTACTCGCGCGTTTTTAATGGAATCGATCATCGATTCAGAATAGCTTTCGGCGCTGATTTCTGCCGGAAGGGTAAGACCTCGTGGACCGCCCTTAAAGATCCAAGACTTCAAATCATCTCGAATGAGTTTGATTCGATCTTCGCAAAGATCGCCGCCACCACTGCCTTCACCGCCTTTGCTGGCAAGCGCATGTGAGGCCGGTTGTAGGGCGAGTAATAATCCAAGAACTAGCCATTTTTGGGAGGTCATTTTCTGCTCCATCTTTATGCTCGCACAGCATGGGTGGGGGTAATAACATAAGTTGATTTGTGCAATCAACTATTAGTCGCCAGTGCAAGTCCCCAGGGAAAACCCTGACTGTGCGAGCAGTTACGGGATCTTGCACTGACTTGCGAGGCTTGTATGACGCTTTGCGCAGTGTTAGTAGATTATATTTATAAAGAAACGATATTGAACTAGAGTTTTATTAGACATGTTCCGAAAGGGGATAAAATGGCAAAAGCTCTCTTCGAATACCGTGACTATCGGGCTTATTTGAACGATCGAGTGCAAGAGCGCTCTCGCGGTGAGCGCTCAAGACTTGCCGAGCACCTCCGTTGCCATCTGACGTACGTTTCGCTGGTCTTAGGTGGATCAGCCCATCTGAGTCCGGAGCAGGCACAGTTGATGAATCGTTATTATGGACACAGCGAAGAAGAGAGCGATTATTTCATCGGCCTCGTCCTTTATTCGCGCGCAGGAAGTCCGGAGCTCGAGAGTTATTATTTAAACAAGATGGAAAAGATCTTGGAGCAACGGCTCATCCTCAAGAACCGTCTACAATACAAGAAAGCCCTCACGCCGGTCGATCAAGCGACGTACTACAGTTCCTGGCATTACACGGCGGTTCATTTTGCGCTGACCGTTCCCCGTTTGCAGACCCGTGAAGCGATCTCCCGATATTTAGGTCTTACGCCTACGGTCGTTGGAGAGGTTCTCGACTTTCTCGTATCGTCGGGACTTGCGCTCGAAGAAAAAGGGCTTTTTAAGACAGGCACGACGAGCATTCATCTGGGCAACGATTCGCCGATGATCTCCAAGCATCACGCTAACTGGAAAATTCAGGCCTTGCGATCGATCGATCTTCCATCAAGCGAAGACTTTCATTACACATCCGTCGTAACGGTATCCAAAAAAGATCTCATGAAAATCAAGTCGCTGATGGTTTCCGTAATTGAACAGATCCGACCGGTCGTTCGAGAGTCTCCCGAAGAAGAGCTTTATTGCTATGCGATGGATCTTTTCAGAGCAGGCGATGTAGGCCGTTCATAAGCGCTTCTCCGAAGCGAAAGCGCAAGCCCCGCGATTTCAAGATACCCATGATAGCCAGCGAGGCAGAAGTAAATCATTCTGGCCTCTTGCAGACTCATGAAGCTCCAAATCACGATCGATACCACGCTAATGAAAACGAGCGCGAGCGCGACCGCTCGCCCAAAGTCTTGAGAAAGAAGCTGGAGGCTTTGCCGAAAACTGGTCGGGACATCGTGTGAGTGGAATTGATCGGGGATCGCTTTGAGCCAGACAAAATAATGAAGCGCTTGTCCGAAAGCGTAAACACTGCAGGCATGAAGCCAGAACGCGTCGGAGCCCTGCCACCAAGGAGCGATGAGTCGACCTGTGTCTTCGGCCGTGAGTTGGACGACCTGTAGCACAAGTCTGGGTTGAAAATCATGAAAGTATCGGTAGACGTCATCAAATAGGCCAAAAAAAATCGCTGTGGAAACTCCAAGAGTAATGCCGAAAGCGGCCCACGCGACGAGATTTTCGGATTTTGTCCGAGTCGAGCGAATCCAATACACAAAGGCGATAAAATTATGAATGAGCACCATCGCGCCGATCGTCCACATCGGCTGGTACCAAAAGGCGATGGCAAGCGGAGCGAGCGCCGCGAGTCCCGCTAAAAATTGGAAAAGAGTTTTTCTGTAGATCCAAGTCCCAAGAAGAAAAGTCATCCCGAGAGCGATCAGATCGACATACGTGGAACCTTTCCACTCACTGAGCTGCGGAATGGAAAGATTGAAAAAACTTTGAGTGAGCAAAAGGCGATGCGCGAAAACGAGGAGCAAGATAAAAGCCGCGGCAGAAAAGGCGAGTCGCCGCGTTTGAGGAGCGCGCGCGCTCGACGCGCGTTCAGCTGAGTGATGGAAATAGCGAAGGCTCGATACGATATGCGGGACTCCGTAAACCAAAGGTCCGAAGAGAAGAAGCCAGAGCGGGAAAAACAGCGCAAGCGGAAGCGAAATCGAGCACGAAACCGCGAAGAGAAGCGCGAGTCGCAAAGATCGCTTGTAAAAGAAGGGCCTGGCCCAGCTCGGTCGCAGAGTGACGCGCAAAATCCTCGAGCGGATGAAGTCGAAGCATTCCGCGACGCGATCCATGGAGTCCCAGGCCAAAGCTTTCATGTGAGAAACATCCCCGCTTCCCATGAAAAAAGATTCGCAAGAAGAATCACGAGGGCTGCGCACGTGCCCGATCGGTAGCCGTGTGCCTTCGTGACGATCGAGCCGACAAAAAGCATTTCGACAGAGGCCGCGAAAAGTTCAGCCCAAAGCGCCGCGGGCACGTAGTGCGAAAAGAGCAGGGGGAAAACAAAAAAGACAACGGGATGGGTGAGAAAGTTCGCGGTGAGCAGAATCTGCGCTCGATGAAACAGGTTTCGATCTTTGAGGCACCAGAAGTAAAACGGCGATTCCAAGACACAGGTTTTCAGAAAAACGGTGGCATAATCCAAGCTCCAGCCCGATGGGCCTCGAAAATAATTCGCGGTGGGAATGTCCCAGTATTCGGCAGGAAGGCCCTGCTTCAGCGCGCTCATCAAAAACCCAATGGGTGAGAATTGCCAAGCGAGCTCGAACGGCACGGGAGTAGACTGAAATCCGGAGAGCACAGAAATCGTCAGCACGGTTCCAGTCAAAAGAACGATGGGAGCGAGAGAGGAAGCCGCGCTCAAGGGCGCATGAACGCGAAGAGCTTGCCGAAGAGCTTGCATGATCCGCCTCGAAATTGGAAAAACTGCGGGGAAGGAATGCGTATCGCTCGCAATCTCTTCCCCGCGAAAAACCGAAGTACTTCTATCGCTTAGTAGCCAGAGCCGCTTCCGCTGCCAATAACAGTGGAGCCTTTCTGACCAGCGATGCCTGCCTTCTGACCAGCTTTCTGACCGGCCTTCTGACCAGCGAAGCTGAACTTTTGACCCGCCTTCTGACCGGCTTTCTGTCCAGCTTTCTGACCAGCCTTCTGGCCAGCGAAAGCTGCTTTTTGTCCGGCTTTCTGACCAGCCTTCTGACCGGCCTTTTGACCAGCGAAGTTCACGACAGGAGGCAGGATGTCTGCCATAGCGAAAGAAGAGATAAGTGCCATCATTGCAGTTCCGAGCAGTGCTTTCCGTAGCATTTGTGTCGTCCTCCTTTGACGATTTGAAAAAGGGGCCTGGGATTTCTCAAGCCCGCATGTAGACGGGACCAAAGCAAGCGACGTACCTAGAAAGAGTTACAGCGAGATTGGCGCAGATTGCGACATTTTGGGCGGATTTCTTCCATTGGATCGGATTGTCATGACGAACGGGATTGCATTCTTCGAATCGCTCTCGTGCAAGACGTTGAGTAGTCTGTGTCAGGCGAGACATCTGGAGCAGAACATATTCTCTTAAGTATTGGAGGAGATGCGTCGATACGTTGACTGTATGAGTCAATACCTGAAGACGATCAAAAAAGGCGAATCACTTTTTGGCGAAGGTGAGAAAGCGGTCACCGTTTACTTAGTTCAATCAGGATTGATTTCTGTTTTTCTGCAACGGCCAAAAAAGAATATCGAGATCTATCAGGTAGCTGGCTCGCAAGTGCTGGGTGAGTACGCGCTTTTTGGTTCACCGCTTCATCCGTTCTCCGCCGTGGCTATCAACGAAACGAAGGTCCTTGAGATCCCGCTTGAGCTTCTGAAGATTCAGTTTGGCCAATGCTCTCAAATTATTCAGCTTTTATTGAAGAGCATGATCGAGAAGCAAAAAACCAGCACCAACGAAATCAAGTCAGTGAGGATGGAGAAGGATAGCTCTCCTTGCCCGCCAGAGCACGTCGCGAGAGTGTTTGGCGTGATTTATCACGTGGCCAAGCATATCGGCATGGAGAAAGAGGATCGAGTCAGCGTGACTTGGTCGTCTTTTCGCCAATACGCGCAACGCGTGTTTATGGAAAACCCAATGCGACTTGAGAACGCTTGCAATATCCTCGTCAAGCTCAAGCTCGCTGAGTTCGAATTCGTGAAGAACGACAGCGATCCTGAAGCGCCGCTCGAATACGGATACCTTCATTTCTTTGATCTGGCGACGGCCGAGAAGTTTTTTGAGTATTACCAGCACTATCACTACAAGAGCGGAAATCCTGATTTCTTCAAGGTCGATGACAAACTGGTTCAGCTTGTCAGCTGCCTTCTGCGATTCAGCGAAAAAGAGCAGGTCAATCGAGCCGGCGTGGTTCAAGTCAATTACAAGGAAATGATGGAGCAGCTCAAGACGGCTTTTGCCGGAAACTTCACTCCGGATCAGTTCGA
>CAZCBS010000245.1:0-6499 GCA_964496965.1 uncultured Bacteriovoracaceae bacterium | reverse complement strand
ATCCAAGATGCGGACTTTCGGGGTTTTTGCTAAAAGACTGAAGGCGCTAAGAGCAGTCAATATAAGGGAAGATGAGACGATTCTTGCTTGAAATTTTCCGATCCATGAGTCGGAATAGGGGCAAAACCTGAGCCAAGCTCAGGCTTTGCAGCATTTGCGTTCATCAGACAGACCCAGACTAAGGAACCAGTTTATACTCGTTTAAGGTTTGATCAGCTTAGGCACAAATGGCAGCAGAGCATCGGGAATCGAAAGTCCGAGACGTTTCATCTGATCGCGCACATAACACAAATCGATCCCGGGCTTGGATTCTGCTTGTTCGAAGATAGACCGCAGATCGTCCAAGTCCATGAATCGTGTCGATTGATTGCCGATGGAATACAGCTTGGCAAGTACGAGGTCTTCACGCGTAATGCAAGGAATGTCGCCAAATCCAAAATCCACGCGATTGGCTTGAGCTCTTTCGAGGGCCGACTTGGCCCACGGCACGTTCGATAAAATTAGGTCGACACCCACGTCGTTCGGTTTGGCTTCCGCTCTTCCACAAACTAGGAAAACCGGAGTGCTCTTGCGTTTGATCGCGAACATAGGCCCGCCTTCTAGACTGGCTTGACGGATCGGAGACGCCTTGAGTCCGAGTGATGTCAATAATCGCGTTGCCTGTGCCTCGACGTCCGTAAAAATCACAAGATCGATATCAGCTGTTGCCCGAGGATGCTTGCGATAAAGCGAGGCGACTAGTCCTCCCGCCAATGCATATTCGAGGCGCTCTTGCTCAAGCTCATGGACGACTTGTCGAAGCCTATTAACGATTTCCAATGGATCCTCTTCCCATGCTCACCAGGTGTCTCATCTCTTCAGATAAGCGAATAACGGCTTTCGCTCGAGTAGAGAGACTCCTTGCGTTTTTGCGAATTTCTTCGTCGCGTAAAAAACGAAACAACGCACGAATATGAATCGCTGCAGACGATTTGTCATCGAAAAGAAAGTAACCATCGGTGGTTTTCCGCAAGACCTTTTCTTGACGAAGGGCTTGCGTCGCTAATTGAATCGAACGAATATTTAAGTCACATTCACGTTCAAGCTCGCGTAGCCTCAATCCTTCGGTTAAATGAGCCAGCGTTTGAAGCACACGGAAGCGCGCTTGCGACGATAGAATTGCCGATAGATCAAAGCTCGCTTGATACATGCTTAGATTGTATAAAATTTTATACAAATGTCAAGACTACGAAGGGTCAACGTAGATTATTGACTTTATTAGCGAAAGTGGCGGAGCGTGAATTGCGAGAAAAGGTTTCTATATGTCCTAACTGCGATATGTCTACATGTGGTTTACACTTTGTCTACTCGCTATATTGACGCAACGTGCCCCACGGCCTAGGTTGCACCCGACAAACGACATCGATGGCAAGTGAACTCTTCCTCGAATGTCAAAACCTACAAGGAGTGTTTTTATGAAAAGTATCTTTAAAGCAATGGGTCTTCTTCTTCTCTCGTCGTCAGCTATAGCCGATGTTGGTTCGGGCGGAATGCCTGAGTGTATGGCAATGTCGGTCAATCTCGCATTAAATGCCTACGCTCAAAATTATGGCTTCAATCAGATTCCGAACGTTGTTGCTACCCGAAGCGACCTTCCTCCAAGCAACGGGATGGATATCAAAATCACGATCAATAATGCAGTTGCGTATTACGTCATTGCTCAGCCGAATGGCGGAGGTGGTCCGTATGCTCCGTATCCGTTCAGAGGCTGTACGGCTGCACATATTTACCGAGTTGTTCCCGTTAATAACCGATGATTTGATCGAAGCGCCCAAGGATGGGCGTTCAAGATAAAGTGCCTTGATTCCGGGTCGTATACCTACGGTTTACAGATTGTATACTAACTAGTTGACTGGCGTCTTGTTGGGCCGTAGAAAGCCGTCAGTTATGGAAATTCTAAAACATCGGGACTACCGGATTTATCTTAGAAACGAGCTGGAGCGCAGGGTCTCTTCAAACCCACGCTATTCGCTCAGGGCCTTCGCGAGAGATCTCAAGATGTCCCCGCAGATGCTCAGCTTCGTTTTGAACAAAAAGAAAAGTATTTCGCCTGAGGCTGGCGTTGATGTTGCGAACCGACTCAATCTCGACCCGGAAGAATCGAGCCATTTCCTGGATCTCGTGATGCTTACACACTCGAACTCGGCTCAAGTGAAGAAGCTGATCGAATTTCGAATTCAGCAGCGAGTTGCCGCGCAAAATTCCGAATTTAAAACTCTCGATATCGAGGCGTTTAAAGCCATTGCAGATTGGCACCACTATGCGATCTTGGAGCTTTCGCTGACCAAAGGGTTTAAATCCGATCCGAAATGGATCGCTGCTCGCTTGGGGATTTCGCCCTTTGAGGTTACTCAAGCCATTGATCGATTGGAAAGGCTCGAGCTTCTCGAAAAAGATAAAGCCGGAAAGATCCGAAAAACCGAAGTCAATATCACCGCAAGCTACAGCGTTCCGAGCGCTGCTTTGAGAAAGCTTGCGAAAGGACTCCTGGAGAAGGCAATCGACTCGCTCGAAACGCAATCGATCGAAGAGCGCGACGTCACCAATATCACGATGGCGATCGATCCATTGCTTCTTCCTGAAGCCAAGAAAATGATCGCCGATTTTAGACGAAAGCTTTGCGCGCACTTGGAGCAAGGCAACCGTACCGATGTTTACACGTTTGCTCCGTCACTTTTTAGAATCACTAAACCCATGAAGGGAAAGGGCTGATATGAAATACATGAATCTATTGATCGCGATCTTCATGATGGCAAGCGCACCAGCGTTTGCGGTTACAGGAAGTGAAGGAGGAAACGGCGGAGCCGGTGTCGTGAAAAACGGCGTTTACATGACTTTCTATACTGCCGGACTCTATGTCGAACCTGAAATATCAACCGTTGGCAGCTTTGAACAAATTCCGGTCATCGGTGACCTTTTTGATTACATCGCCGGCCTCGAGCTGATTGACGCCAAAGTGAGAACCGACTTTTTAAACGCGATTTTACCGACGCCATCGAGGCAATATCACATTGCTTCGCCAAAGGAATTAACGCCGGAAATCTACAATCGGTTGATGCAAGAGTATCAACGCGTAACTGGAGTCGATCCCACGCATTTGCAGCTTTTTGCGCTCACGGATATTCCGCAAAAAACGACTTATCTTTTGCCAGGCTTTAATAGACTCAGTCATAACGATCAAATGGCGATTCTTTTTCACGAAGCGTATTGGATCGTTCGACCCTCATCGACTTACAACGATGCGATCAACGCCGAGATGGCTTTTCAGGCTGTTCTTACGCAGCCAAACGATTATGCGGCGGCGTATGATTTTGTCACCCGAATCGGGGCTTCACACTTAAAAGGTGTCTATGCGCTGGCAAAATGGGACTTAGCACAAGGTAACCTAACGGGATTCGTGAACGAGCGTGGTGACTTCCCTTTGGCTCAGTTCTACGGCCAAGAGTTTTTGAACTGCATGATGCCGCTTCTCAAGGTCAATGACAGTGGCGCAATCTCTTCTTGCGACGTATATTTCAGGAAAAACATCAATAGCCTCAGAGTCCGCTATCCAAGATCGATGATCCTCAAAAAAGTTTCGGAAAGCTTGACGAACAAAGATGAAGTCGTTGGCTATATGGGGCAAACCGGCAGCGGAAGCGCGCCTAATAACGAAGGCGTCGTTCCTGTCCGTGAGGGACTCTGGTTCACGACGCAATCTATCGTAAAGAGAGTCATGGCTTGCCCGGTCCATTTACTAGAGACTGACGAGGAAGATTGCAAGGCGGGTGAATATTTCCGAGGCGGTCATCTGTTAATGAATTTTTAAAAATACCATAAAAAAAATTTGGAGATAAAATGAAAGTCTTTACATTGATCATGCTAGCGATTGCTTTTAACTCATCTTCCGCTTTTGCGGACCGCAATCATTGCAACGTTCCCATACAGTATCGCGAAGTGATTTCGAACTCGGTGGTTTATACGACCGAGTCTTGCAAGGAAACGATCCCGCTCGCGTTGGTTCAAGGCGCTCATGCTTTTTCTTTTGGAGCCTATGTGGCGGAGTATTGGCAAGGCCAGTACCAGCGGGGCGCGGAAGAAATCGCGGAGGTTCGGTATAGCACCTATAATTGTTGGGGCCAGCTCATTTTCAGCAAAACTGTAACTGAGAAGTCGCGATTCCAAGTATCGTTTAACATCGAAAACGCCAATTTGCGCGACGATGCCAGTTGGGCTGATATCAAGGCTCCCATGACGGACGATGAGGCGGCTGCCGCATTTGCCAAAGCTCGGCGGCGTTGCGAAGACTCAAAGCTCTGACCGCTGAAGTGATAAAAATGAAGTGATAAAAATGCTGAAGCCCGTTCTGAGAGTGAATCAGAGCGGGCTTCGACAGGGTTTCTAATTACTGGTTGTGAGTGGGCTGGCATTCCAATGAAAGCTTGGATGCAAGTCCAAGAGCTGGATTACTCTTAACAAGTGTAATGTTTAGCACGGCTAATGGCTACGCCATCAATCTGAAGAAGTCTGATTTGCCCAAAGCAAAAAAGCTTATCCGAGAGTTCGTTCAAGATTTCGCTCGCAAGATCGAAGCGACCCAAAAAACGGGGGACGAAACTTATCAACTCAACGTGCAATTTTTTGGACTCACAAAGTGAAAAGAAAGAAGGAAATGAAATGAAATCGCAAAAGCAAATCATGGGTGCCCTGTGCGGGGCTTTATTCATGTCGATGTTTTCAGCCTCTCATGCATTAGCGATTAGCGGTTCAGGAAATGGCGGAGGCGGGTTCTGCTATGCTCCGGGCAAATGCGTTACATTGGCCGAGGCAGGCTTACGAATTCCGGTCGATATCCCGCTTTTCATGATTTCGGAAGAAACCGAAGCCGAGATCAGACGGATTCTCTCGATGTCTCCCGCAAGCGCTTCTTATATCGATAAGATGACCAAGCGAGCATTGGGTGATCGTGACACTTTTATTTCTATTCAAAACGAAGGTAAAAATGCATTTCGTGATGTTCTTGATGGGTATAGAAAATTAATCAAAACCTATGCGCCCAACTTGCCTGAAGATAGGTTTGAACTCTACGCGGTGTCTGATCAAAATACGGAAAAGACCTATCTTTTGCCAGCATTTTTTGAACTCTCTCCCACTCGCCAAGCCCTGATTTTGATCCACGAGGCGAATGTGAGAGGCTTTTCGTCATCCACAATCCCGTACGCTGTTCAGCTCGATGGGATTCTTTACGATTTCCTCACGGAATCGCCTATGGCCGACAAATTGTCTTTTTACATCGCTGACTATAACTTGCGGGAAGCTCAGCTCGGAGGCGGAGCAGATTTAGCAACTTGGCGTTTAAGGGATAATTTAACGGCGGAATTATTTGAGAGTCTTGTCTTTTTCTTTTCAAACAAGATTGGAAGGAATCTGAGAATTTCAGATTTTTGCGACCGTCCGTCCATTTACTTCGATACGTGCCAGGTCACACGAGAGAGGGCGCTCTCTGGAAATAGAACGTTTGACCCCCGATTTGCGCAGCTCTTTTTGGATGCCAAGATAACGGCATCCAAGTGGAGCGATCATGGTGCGTTCCCTGGCGACTATCAGATCAAGGATGACGTATGTAATGGCGTCAGCTCAGGTGACCTTGTTTTTGATTTTGTCACTTATCACAATGGATCAGGATCACATATCGTCATGGTTGCTTGCGAGGAAAAGTCAGGGAAAGTGATTCCGACAGAAGTACACTTCTTCGATGATTTTTCTGGGATTAAAACAAAGTAACGCTATTTACCGAGGCTTTATGTTTTACATGCGTCAGATTTTAGTGATTTTTTCGCTTCTGTGTTCGGTGACAGCATCCTCGGCGACTTGGGATGAGCAAAACAAGAAAGAGGGGCTTCAACCGCCGTCTGAAAACGCGGCTGTTGTTCTCGAGTCTCAAGATGGAACTTGGGTCCTCCGTTATGAGCTTTTGTCAGACGGAAGGTTTTTTGAAAGAGTGATTCGAAAGCAGGGAGGATGGCTCTTGGAAAGAAACCGAGGGCAAAGAGATGATGTCGATCTCCAAGTCCACCGTACAATTCATGCTTTCGATGCGCTTTTCGGACCAACAATACCCGCCACTTGCGATTACTCCTGGAAACCCGGCAATGGATTGCTCGAGCTCCCAGCTTTACCTGTTTCGTCTTTAAACCCAGAAGCTTGAGCAGATCGATGAATACACATCTTCATGCGGTCAAAGGGCCTTCCGAGGGCTGATTGACCCAAATCAAGCCAGGATAGTTGCAAAGCTCATCGATGCAATGATCAGTATGAGCGAAGAACCGGTCGTTGCGCCTTTGATTTTTCAATTTAAGTTCCTGCCTAAAATAGAAGCTCGAAATTTACTAGAGAAGCGCGCGATCACCGATTAGGCCTTCGCGCGGATTCCTGATCAAGCGAGTCGCTATCCATTGCGAGCCCCAAGGAAGGGCAAGCG
>CAZCBS010000244.1:0-6502 GCA_964496965.1 uncultured Bacteriovoracaceae bacterium | reverse complement strand
CGCGACTGAGAACCTTTGGCGATTGGTTTGTCCAGCTCTGGGGCGAAAGCCTTGGAAAAGACGGAAAAGGATTTACCCCGGTTGCCGCTCTAGGCGCTAACGATCAACACAGGATCCTTCAACTGCTTCGCGACGGGCCCGACGACAAAGTCACGATGTTCCTGACCGTTGATCAGGTCGAAGACGAAGTGAAGGTTCCGCGCCTTCCGATGCTTCGAATGGCCAATCTTCCGGCATTCAAGATCCTCGAAGGCACAAGCCTGCACAACCTGCTTCGCTACGAGTATCAGGCGACGTCCTTGGTTCTTACGCGCCAAAATCGTCCAAACTTCACGATTCAACTGGATCGTCTGGACGAGCGCGCGATGGGATCCCTTTACTTTGCTTTCTGCGTCCTGACCGCCGTTACAGGAACGATGTGGAACGTCAATCCTTTCGATCAACCCGGCGTTGAGGAAGGCAAGGTCTACATCAAAAAGTCGCTGTCTCAGACCGAAACGCACGCAGAAGAGGAAGACGAGAACTCCCCCGTCAATCGTTTGAGACGGCATCGCGAAAACGATTGACGCTCGACGGGCTCACCCCTTACCCTAGTTAAGTTATGGTGTGCCCACCTCCAAACGATCCAAAGTCTTCTTCCTCATCCAGCTCAGCTGAGATGATGGAAAAAACTGCTGTGATTCGCGGCGATGCCGAGACTTTGAAAAAAGAGCTCGCCAAGGCCAAGGAGCAAGCCGCATGCCTCATCATTATTCGAGGCCAGCCTCAGGGGCATCGCTATTTTCTGACTCAGCCTGAAATGACGATCGGTCGAGATCCAACGACAGAAATCGCGCCGTCCGATCAAAGCATTTCTCGCCGTCACGCCAAAATCAACCAAGTCGATAACGTCGTCACGATCACCGACCTGGGAAGCTCGAACGGCACGTTCGTGAACGACAAGAAGATCGAGCAAGGAGTTCCGGTCACGCTTCAAAAAGAAGATATGATCAAGATGGGGAACTTCATCTTCAAGTATCTTCCCGCGGGCGAGCTGGAGATTCTCTTCTACGGCAACTTGGGCTCCGCCGCGCACACCGATCCCCTCACTTTGATTTACAACAAGGGCTATTTACTCGAAGCACTCGATGCCGAATTCAAGCGAGCTAAAGCCCTCCATACCGATTTTTCGGTCGTATTCTTCGACCTCGACCACTTCAAGAAGGTCAACGACACCCACGGTCATGACGCCGGCGACTTCGTCTTGAAAGAGTTCACCGCTCTCATTCGAAACGGCCACCTTCGCCCCAAAGACGTTTTCGCCCGCTACGGCGGCGAAGAGTTCGTCGTGCTTTTGGCCAACACCGGCGCAGTCGCCGCAGCCGACCTCGCCGAGCGCATGCGCTCTGCCGTCGAAACTCACGCCTTCATCTACGAAGGCAAACGCCTTCCCATCACGACCAGCATGGGCGTCGCCGAGCTCAACTCCAGCGTCGAGTCCGCCGCCACTCTGCTAAAAAACGCCGACAAAGCCCTCTACTCCGCCAAGCAAAGCGGCCGCAATCGCATCGCCATAGCCTCTGGCTAAGTCAGGTAGGCGAGCGCGAGCGAGCCCAATCACGCTCATCAAATTGCATATTGTTACACACTTTAAATGTAAAAAATAAAACCATCCCTGCTCTTACTCTCGCAATCACTCCGCCGGCGGCGTAAACTATTGCGATTTGCAAAACAATTTGAAGTCCTTTTCTACCTAATCTAACCTATTCAAAAAGGAAGATTGAAATGAGACTCCAATCACTGTCTTTGATCTATATTTTATCTTTCATTGCATCCATAACTTTCGCGAGCGAACCAACACAAAATTGCAATGGCACACTGGTTCCACGATTCGATAACGGGGCTCCAGCCGGATACGCTTGCGTAGAACAAGAGATAGCTCCTTCAAGACTAAAAGTTGGCGGCAACATTTCCGCCCCAAACAATACCTCCGACGAGTACAGTGTCATTTTCAATAAGCTTCACCTTCGACATGGCGATACCATGCTGCAAGCCAATGAAGTCGATTCCAATTCTGCAGACTTTCTCTCAACCATCTTAAGCTCATACAAAGCTGGAAAGCTTTGCATCAAATACAAACGCGACGAACAAATGCGAAAATCCTGTTACTCTCGAATCGCCAACAGAGAGCACGTCGGCGATACTGCGATTAAATAATTTGAATTGGATACAAAAAGCCTTGACAGAGTCTTAGGGGTTTGTAGCTAAGTTTTCAGAAACCCTCGTAAAATAGGCCCATTTTGAGTATATTTCAGTTTTAACAGGCTCTATTTCAAAACATGCCGGCGAAAACCATTTTCTCAAAATAAGCCCGCCATAAGTCATCTGTACGCATTACGAAGCATGCAAAATTCGATGGTATGCATGCTCTTACCTATGAACGAATTAAAGCCTGTTTCTCTTAAGTCCCTGTCGAACGAAAGATTGCTTCAAAACACTCAGGCGCTTGTCGCTGAGGAAAGAAAATTAACGACATCCATTCTCTGGCACATGCACGAAATCCAGAAGCGAAGACTTTACGCCGAAAAAGGCTACGGATCTCTCTTCGAGTATGCCGTCAAAGAGCTCTCCTACTCCGAAGCGGCCGCTGGAAGACGAATCGCCGCGATGAGACTGTTAGTCGAAGTTCCAGAAATCGAGCCTGCTCTCGAGAGAGGCGATGTGAGTTTATCGACTCTTTCCACAATTCAAAGTTTCATTCAAAGAAAAGAAGAGCCCGTTTCAAAAGACGAAAAACGAGAACTTGTATTCGCGCTCCAAGGAAAATCCAGACGCGAGTGCGAAAAAGAGCTTTCAGCTTTAGATCCGCAAGCCGCTCTTCCGCAAGAACGAGAACGAGTGGTCAGTCCTACTCAAACAGAAATTCGCTTCATAGCCGATGACTCTCTCATGGAAAAACTTCAAAGCATCCGTGAGCTCGACGGGCATGTACAATCCAATCCTTCTTATCTCGAGCTCTTTCATCGCATGGCCGATCTGACGCTCAAAAAGCTTGATCCACTCTCTTCAAAAAAGACTGCTCATTCTTCGATCAAACCCACGACCAAAACTACAACCAAACCGAGAACAGCCGACTCAACTCCGCCGGCGGAGCTCCCTGAAAAAAACAGCCAGAAAAACGGCCAGAACCAGAAAAATAACTCGCCAGCGGCAACGCACTCAAATCCGAGGCAAATTCCAGCGCAACTCAAACGAGAGATTTGGAGACGAGATCAAGGCCGGTGCTCTTACTTAAGCCCGGAAGGTCGACGCTGCACTTCTCGATTTGCCCTAGAAATTGACCACAAAATACCAGTCGCTTGGGGTGGGAAGACTGAGCTGGAAAATCTCCAATTACTTTGCCGGGAACATAATCGACTCAAAGCGATCACTCAAATCGGTAGCTCGGTGATGCAATCTTACGTTCGCACTTAAATGCATAAAATTATTCGTTTCTTTGAAGCGACAAAAGGCCTTCCGAGCGAGATACTCCCCTAGCCAGCACCCCTTAAATATGAGATAGCGCTTCTATGGCCTCAACTCAGTCCGAACTTGCACCTCAAGCTCCAAGAGTTCACGTTCTTAATCCTCTCGTTGCCGAGCGCATTGCCGCAGGTGAAGTGATCGAACGACCTTCCAGCGTCGTCAAAGAGTTGGTCGAAAACTCGCTGGATGCAGGTGCGACTGAAGTCACTGTCCTACTTGAAGAAGGCGGAAAGCGACTGATCGAAGTCCTCGATAACGGCCACGGCATTCATCGCGATGACCTCAAGGTTTGCATTCAGCGCCATGCGACCAGCAAACTTTCTAGCCTTTCAGACTTGGAAAAGATTTCCACTCTGGGATTCCGTGGCGAAGCGCTCCCCAGCGTCGGCGCTGTGGCGGATCTCACTCTGCTGTCGAGAGCCCGCGGCGAAGAAACCGCATATCAGCTCCATCTTCATTCGCTCGAAGCCTCGCCCGAGCCAGAAGCCATCACGTTCGGTCACTTCATGAGCTCGCCGCATGGAACGCGCATTCAAGCGCGCGGGCTTTTCTCGCAGGTTCCAGCTCGCCTTAAATTTCTCAAGTCTCAAGCTTCTGAAGTCTCACAAGTTCGCGAATGGATCGAAAGACTCGCGCTTGCGCATCCCGAAACGGGGTTTCGCTTAGTCAGCGATGGTCGTCAGATTTCAAGCCTTCGCCCGCAAGACGAAGTCGCGCGCGTGAAAGCGATTCTTTCGGACGGCGACGATTATCCGATTGTTTCAGCCTCCAATGACTTGGGACTCAAAGATCGCGGCCGGGGCACGCTTCATGTTCGCGCTCATTGGATCCAAGGCCTCAGCTCTCCTCAAACTCGAAAAGTCACTCAAGTCGTGAATGGAAGATCGGTTCGCGATCGAATGATCCAGCAAGCTATTCTTGCGGCGTTTCGCCAGGCACTTCTTCCGGGGCAGTTTCCGGCCGTCGCGGTTTTCATCGATATCGATCCGTCGGAGATCGACGTGAACGTGCATCCGACCAAGACCGAAATCCGCTTTCTCGATAATCGAAAAGTTTTTCACGCAATTGAATCGCTGCTTTCTTCGATGATTGAAAAGCGCGGCGCCCCTGCTGTCGTGGCGACGAGTTCGGCATCCGGTAGCGCGAATAGCGCGTGGTCACCCTCAGGATCTACCTTTGGATCCGCGCCACTTCAGTGGTCACCTCAGCCATCGAGTTATCAACCGACTTGGCAAGCCTCCGAGGCCATCCCGACGACTAAAACGCCTTTTGATTTTACGGCCCCTCCTACGATGCCGATTTCCAATGAAGGCTTGAATGCATCATCTGAAGCTTTACCCTC
The DNA here is from genome assembly GCA_964496965.1 of uncultured Bacteriovoracaceae bacterium. Taxonomy (GTDB): domain Bacteria; phylum Bdellovibrionota; class UBA1018; order UBA1018; family UBA1018; genus CAZCBS01. The sequence continues at coordinate 1,656 of CAZCBS010000244.1, read as the reverse complement.
TCACAGCGCTCCTTCAGCCGGGCAGGCGCTCGGCCTGACGCCCGAACGCTTCATGGGCACGGCGTTTAATACCTATCTTTTCTATGATGTCGGACACGAGCTGGTTCTCATTGATCAGCACGCCGCGCACGAGCGCATCCGTTACGAAAAACTTCGCAAACGCGCGCTCAGCATCGTGAACGCGACAAACAACACAGGCCCCAACGCTCCCGCAGGCGCAACGAGCGCGGGCGTGCAAGCGCTTCTCATTCCAGAAGCCGTGCGATTCGCCGCTGAAGAGCGAATGAAAGTCGAAGCCCGACTCGACTGGCTTTTGGCACTCGGATTTGATGCCGAGATTTTTGGCGAAGAAACACTTCTCTTTCGCGCCATCCCAGGAGAATGGGGCGCGCACAATCTTCGGACCCGGCTAAAAAACCTCACTGAGCGATTGATCTCCGCTGAAGCTGCCGAGGGCCGTACCCTCCAAAGCATTTTCATGGACGAGACGCTTTTCGAAAAACTCGCCAGCGAAGCCTGTCATTCCGCGATTCGCGCCGGCGACCGCCTGGAGCGCATCGAAGCACTTGAGCTGATCGAGCAACTCTTCATCTGCGAGCACCCTTGGAACTGCCCTCACGGCCGTCCAACGGTTGCGCGAATTCCCAAAGGCAAGATCGAGGAATGGTTTCAGCGCCGAGTTTAAAAGTAGCGATTCTTACCGGACCGACCGCGACCGGAAAAACCGGGCTTGCGATTGAGTTTGCGCTCAAACACGGCGCGATCGAGATCATCAACGCAGACAGCCTACTGGTTTATCGCGGAATGGATATCGGTACCGCGAAGCCGACAAAGGCTGAGCGGAACGATATCCCGCATCACCTGATCGATATCCGTGACCCACACGAGACTTTCACCGCGGGAGATTTTCATCGTGAAGCGATGCAGGCCATAGAAAAGATTCACTCCCAAGGAAAGCGAGCACTCATCGTAGGTGGCACAGGCTTTTATTTAAAAACCCTCCTCTACGGCCTCTGGCCCGCACCCAAAGCCGATCCCGTCCTCAGAGCCAAGCTTGAAAACGAAACAAGCGATACCCTCTATCAAAGACTCGAGAAACGCGACCCAGAGTCCGCAATCCGAATCGGCCGCGGTGATCGCTATCGCCTCATCCGCGCCCACGAAATGATCGAGCTTTCAGGAATGAGCCCAAGCGAAATGCAAGCCCAAGCTCCGAAAGAACCCGACCCAAGATTTGAGCTTTGGGTGCTGGACCGTCCCAATGAAGAGCTTTACGCGCGAATCGAAGCACGCACTACTCAAATGCTCGACCAAGGCTTGATCGATGAAGTGAATACCCTCTGCAAGCGTTATCCAGAGCTGCCACGCGCGCTCTCCTCCGTTGGCTATCGAGAGACCCGAGACTATCTCGCAGGAAAACCTCCAGAAGGCCGAAAAATCCAGCCCGGTCTTCCAGGTCTTGAGTCCGAAATTTCGCTTTCCACCCGACAGCTTGTCAAAAGCCAGCGCACTTGGTTCCGGGGCGAGAAGGCTTCAAAGTGGTTCATGCTCGATCAAGATCGACCAGCACTCCAAAACGCCTGGAAAACCATCTATGGCTAAAACCAACCCCTGCCGCCTCCCTACCTACCCCTTTCAACCTTGATTACTACAAAA
>CAZCBS010000243.1:0-6566 GCA_964496965.1 uncultured Bacteriovoracaceae bacterium | reverse complement strand
AATAGGGTAGCTGATGTCATAGGCTTGCGCGGAAATGTTGACCGACTTGCCGTCACGGTAGACCGCTTTCTTGAAATCGACGTAAAGCCGCTCCTCGGTGGAGCGCCCCTGGCCGATCAGTATTACACCTGCATCAAGCAGCGAGATTCCATCCACTTTCACCGGCTCTACAAGCCGAGCCTTGATAAGCCCGTTGGTCGCACCAGTCAGCAGCTCCGCTTTGCCCTCAGCTCCCGGCGGAATCTCTTTGGCGCTAACGAAATTGAGAACCTGAATCGGTGTGACCTTGGTTCGGACCCAAGCCGGAATCACGGAATCGCGTTGATACTGAAGCACGAGGGCAGGGATAATAATTTTATCACCATCGACATGAACCTTGTCGGCCATGATCTCGAATTCAATCGGTCGAGCTGTCAGAGTGAAGACGCGGTTTGGTTTACTCGCTTCGAGCAAAAGTGTAGCCGCAAACATGCCGGAGAGCGTTCCCCAGAACTTGAGCTTCGCAACTCCCTTGAGCTTTTTGACTACGGCCTGGTCATAGAGGCGCTTACCAAAGGGAGCATCCAAGCTCCCTTCGCGTGCCATTTCGGGAGCATTACTTGTCAACAAACTGCACCTCGATGGTTTTTTCCTTCGGGTCTCCGTCGAGTCGAACGGTACGCACAATCATTCGCTGGTCGATGCCGCTTTTCTTAAGTTCGTCTTGCTCTTTGACTCGGGAGACAAAAAGATCCTGGACCATGAACGCCGCTGGATCTCGCGTGACCTGTGTGTCGAATCGTAAGGACATGGCCTCCTTTACGAATCCTTCGATTTCATCCTTTGTCTGCGAGCTACTTGCTGACGCCAGGAGTTTGGTTTCGCAGGCCCGTTCCACGATGATTGGTTCTTTGGAAACATCGAGGGCTAGAAAGATTGCGAACGTCAGCGAAATAATGGACAGACAAAGCACCGCGAGTTTCAGTGCAGAGCGGTCGAATACTTCTTTTGCCGTGTTATGTGAAAATCTCATGTGTTTACCTCTAGTTTTTTTACTTAGAGTCTTTCTTTGGAGGGGACTTTCTCGACGGTGGCTGGCTCATGAATGCGTAGGCCGACGACAGCCTTTGCGTTACCGGATGATTCTGAATTTTTTGGCCGACAGAGCTATTTTTCGCGCCTTCCCAAGCTTTGTTGGCTCCTTTTGCCGCCATGTTTTTGGCGAATCCGCCGGTCTTCGATGGTAGGAACATCAAGCCAGCTTTCGCTTTACAGTAGAGTCGGCGTTCTTAGAAACCGTCGGCAGTGATGACTTCCTGATTTATTACATTCGTGGCGCAGACTTGAAGCACGCGAAGGAAGTTGCGCGAGCTAGTACGCATCCAGTTGATGTTTTTCACCGCCAGGTTATGCAGTCAATCAGCGAGTCGGGAACATCCCTACAAAAGCTGATTGATTTCTCAATAAGCAAAGAATCAGAAAATAGCCAAAAATGAGCTATTTTCTAATCCAGAACAGATCTAGCGTGATGCACGCCACGTCTTCCGCAGGCGAGGCCTTTACGATTTTAAAAGAATCATTGATGCTGTTGACGAGAAGTTCCCGCACTTTTTCGAAATCCTTCTTTGAAATTGAAATTGGGCTCGTAAACTGAAGTTCTTCATCGCTCAAGTTTTCAACCCGTTCGAGCGCTTGGATTCTCCAATTCATGTGGTGACGACTCAGGTGTGGAGAGCCCCTTTCTACGTGCGTATGTTGGGTGCCCATTTTGAACCGAGCGGAGTCTTGGATAACAAGTCCAACACGAATCAGGAAATCAAGAGTTTCGCGGAGTCGATCACTTGAGAGGTCGAACTTCTCTTTGATTTGTTCGAGAGTCACCCCGCCATCAATAGAACAAAAAAGTCTGACCGCAGAGTAGATATAACTAGAATAGAAGATCGCTTTTTCTTCGTCAGAAAGAATCTTGTCTTGGTTTACTCGCTTACTGAGGTTGAGTGACGACTTTTTGAGTTCTTGCGCTTTCTTTTTGTAATAGCCCTTGGCTTGCGTTGTCCCTGCACGATTGATGTTCACAAGAGCCACGAAGTAGTCGGTTTCAAGGTTTCCAAGGCCGATGAATTCGCAGACCGCGAGCGCCTGCTCGATCGAAAGATCGCGGCTTCCGGCGAGAACTTGCGAAATGTGCGAAGGATGAATTCCCAGATGCTCCGAAATTTTCTGCGGAAAGCCCCAACCCTTCCTTGGAAGACTTGCAATGTAATCCTTCAGAAAGGGCTGATAGCTATTATATTCGAAGATTCCCATACGTCCGTATTATCGGCATCTTATGACTAAATATTTACATTTCAGTAAATAGTATATTTCATTTTTTACAACGATTCAATGGCATATTGGTGCGCCAAGTCATATAACCGGCTCCGTAAAGATGACGAACGGATCAAATTGAATGGATTTAGGTAAGACGCTTAAGAATCTCAGAAACAAGAAAGGCTGGTCTCTAACCGAGACCGCCAAGGAACTTCGAGTTTCTTTGACGACTTACCGTGAATGGGAAGAAGGAAGAAAAATCCCAGCGGACAAACTTGTCAGTTTAGCCGCGCTTCACTCAATCTCCGTTTCAGAACTTCTAGGACAGAAGCAAGTTGTGAATACCGAACTGGCTTCAGCACTACAGTGTTTTGAAACAGGAATAGCACATGTCAGGAAGGCGCTTTCTCATCTTTGATGCTTGCGGATTTCGAGCACTTTTTCTTCGAAAAACCGTAGAAATGCGCTCATTTACGCCAACTGTCTAAAATTGAGACAGTTGAACAATTCGAACTAAGTTTCAAACCGCTTATAGAGGCGGAATAGGAGGTTTTATGGCGAGCTTAATTGGCATGTGTGTTGCGAAGAGACCGAGCAGGAGTGTCGGCATGAGGAAAACAATTTTTGGGAATAGCATCGGATTGATCGTAGCTTCCAGTTTTTTTTGTATCGTAGCGACGGCTCAGGCTCATGGTGGCGCTGATTCCGGCGGTGGCGATCATAATGCGCAAGCCTTTGCGAAGATCGGTCAAGACGCCAGGGACGTGCTCTCTACCAAAAGCGGGCCGATTCAGATCGACTTGAAAGCGCTCGACGGTGCCATTCGGACCACTCAAGTCGAATTTACCCAAGAGACATTGTCGCTTAACAGCGTAAAGAAAGATGCCCTCAATTTTCCAAAAGAAAAAAAGATCCGCGTGAATGAGCAGGCATGGGACTCGATGAGCGCAAATGCCAAATCCGCGCTCGTGCTGCATGAATATCTCGGCATTATTGGCGTAGACGACGCGAACTACGTCATTTCGTATCAAATGCTCGATTTCAAGCCGAGTAAAATTGCCTGCTACGTTTCATTTCGCGGAAAGCATTTTGATGATAGTGCCCGCCTAAATGCCGAGGTGGATGACACGTATGACGGTCTTCGAAAGCATGATTCTAAAAACCTTACGATTGAGCATGACCGGGCTGGTGGAGATGATGTTTTGCTTCTTACCTGGGACCTTACGACTGCGTATCCCAATGAAACTTGGAACGGATCTCGGCCCACCAAGGTTTACGTGAAGTCCTCAAAGTTGGACGGGACGCTTCAGGTCGATTTGAGCTTCGACACCAAAGATGGCCTTTACAGCACCACCGACAGAACCGTTCTAAATCTTGGCCTTCTCTACATAAAGAAGAACATTCTTGGTCAGAGCGAAAGAGTAGCTGAAACCAGCGTATCGGCAGGATTTCCGGCACCCAACTACAATCTTGGATTAGCTGCGAAGAACATCAGCATTGCGGCAGGTATTGATTGTCGAGTGAATTAAGTCGAAAACTAAAGGAGTACGGTGTGAAAAATAAAATTAGTTTACTGGTTGCGTGTATGGCTATCTCGGCAACTTCATATGCTGCCGATCAGAAAGTCGAATGTCCGGATCTTCAAGGTTCCTACGTTTGCGGAATCGAATGTGACGGAACGAATACTAAAGGCTGCATTTCAGATACGGATCTTTTCGGTCGCGTAGATGGAGAGCTCACTCAAAACAACGTCGCTCAATTGGGCTTTCAAATTAAGCAATCAGTGGGCTCAGATGGCGCAACATCTTATGACTTTGGGCAACCAGGGCAGCAGTTCACCGGATTTGGTGAAAAGAAGTGGGGTGACAATGCGACGGTAATGACCGCCTGCATGGATAAGACCTCATTCATCATGCAGCTCTCGACGAAAGACATGGTTTACGGAACGAATGGTTCCAGCGCACAGTGGATCAATACTTACTCTCTTAGCTCGCAGGTATTTTCCAAAAATGAAAAAGGGCAACTGGTTGTTACGAAGTCTGAAGCCCATCAGAACGTAACATCGGGTTCAGCATTGACCCTCAAGACACAACGATTGGTCTGTAAACCGGCTAAATTTCAAGAGTAACGAGGTATTTATATGAAAACGATTTTGTCTCTCAGTTTACTGTTAGCAGTCTGCGGTTATGCGAATGCCGCAGAGGTCGATCAAGTCGCGACTCCTGTTGCGGTCGATCCGGTATGGACGTGCGATGTTCAATATTTTAACGGTCAACCTGGCGGCACGACGCTCATTAAAGACTATCCCGTAAAGCACAATATTAATCGAAACGTGGATTATGGCTCGGCTGTGGCGATTCCGGATGTGAAAGACATTAACGACAATAACGCGAAGGTTCTCTTAATGACTTTCATCGACGATTCTCGGCAGGTAAATGTTCAGCTTCGTCAGATGTGCTTCACGGACTGGCAGTGCGCTTATGAGCGAGGCGCGGCTGTCGCTAGTCTCGACTCGAAGGCGCTTCAGTTTGAAGTGACGAATGTTCTTAAGATGGACGCAAACGGCTTCACTGTTTCCGGCAACGGGACAATTCAAGTGACCTGCAAATCGAATCCAGGTCAGTAAATTTTTTGGGGAAGGATAAAGGGGGCGGAGATGAAATTAGCGGGTTCGTTTTATTTTTTGCTGGCCGTAGCGGTGGCTCCGGCGACTTCGTTTGGAATGGGAAAGAAAGCTCCAACAGGGGCAATTCCCTTTGACGTTGCAGTCGCGTCGATGAACGCAATGTCATTTCTTACAACAGATTTGGGAAATGGCGATTTGGCCGCTTGTTACGGTGTATGGATTTCTCGGACGCAAATCCTGACCGCAGCTCACTGTGTAGAGTCAGCGGCAGGTCATCCCGAAAACAAGATTTCAATATATAACCCCATTGATTACCCCGGAGCACTTTGGGACCAAGGGAGCGCAGTCCGCCTCATGGATCAGAAGGGTTGCCCAGGGGGAGATCACTACAACAATTCTTCCATATGTCCGGCAGATGATCTCGCAATCGTTGAAACAAAGTACGCTAACTCCCATGTGAATGTGCTTCAGCTCGCCAAGGCTCCCGCGCTGACGACGGACCAAATCGCAAAAGAAACGATTTTTACCGCCGTTTACCAAACGAAAGAGCACGTTAATGGAACGTTGATTTTTGAGCCTGTCGCGACCGACGGACCCCAAGCCGATGGAACCGCCGCTATGGAAATCAGCAGACGATGGAGCGACGGAATTGGACCAGGTATTTCAGGAATGCCGATATTCGGTCTTAGCGAGAGTGGTGACCTTTCGATCTTGGGCATTCTCACCGGAGGAAAAAAGCATCTCTTCGGAGATGTGACCTTATTTGGAATGGATCTTGGCACACCAAAGGCCGTGGAGTTTCTAAAGTCGAACGCGAACGATGAGCCTGCGAATTTACCTTAGCCCATAATCGCCTAGTTGTGTTTAGAACTCGATGACCAAAGTTGCCTTGAGAATTTTCCGTAAGACATTTGATCGTGCTGTTGCGCCACAATCGCGGCTTCAGCCATCTTGTAGGTAAGATGGCCGAGTGAGCCGACGGAGTAGCAAACCAGGGCCGCACACGCGACCGTAAATAAGAATTTTGCTCCAATAGACAGTTCGTTCATAAATTAGATCCTTTCCTTTTGAACTCGTTGTTCAGATCGGCGAGCTTAAATTTGGGCTGAATCTTCAGCTCAGGGATTTCTGCTTTGATCGCCGCTCGGACCAGTTTTTTCTCGGAAATCGTCAAATTCAGTCGTGACAATCCATTCTTACGAATAGTTCGCACACTGTCTTGAACGGCTGTCCGACCCCATCCAAGTTCTGTGGCAATTTCCGGAGTTGTCATCTTTTTGATCCAACGTAGTCTAGCCAGCTCGTTTAAATCAATTTTGACGTGACTCCACTGTACCAGCACGGTTTTAATCGCATCTGGAAGTTCGTTTACTTGTACGTCACTTCCGCCATTTGAATTTTCTCGCTGATCGACCCCAAGCGCAAAGTCGCAAAATCCCAAACAAATAGTTTCAACGACTTGGAAAAGTTGAAACGCATGATCATCACCGAACATCACCCGCCATCACGGGCCGTGGCTACTTCGTGGCAATTTTTTGGCTCACACCACGGATACGCCGACGGAGTTCGTACCGAACCCTCGCGCTCCTCACATACTCACGAACTCTTTAGTGGAGTTGTGGCTGCAAAAGCTGTGACCTGTTTTTCTTTT
>CAZCBS010000242.1:0-6589 GCA_964496965.1 uncultured Bacteriovoracaceae bacterium | reverse complement strand
TGGGCACGCGCTTGGGTCTTCCCGGAATTTGAAGCTTAATTCTTGCTTGGGGATCGAATTCAAGATGGCTTCGGCGTTTTTTTCGCATTCGAACACGGTTTTCCAAGAGCGGATTTGGAACGTCGAATGAAGATCGCTTGTCGCGACTTTAGGTAAGCGCGTCGTCATCACCTCGTCGAATAGATAAGGGCCGCTCGCCACTTCCCATGCGTCAATCTCTTGAGAGAGTTCGTCGCGCCGATCCCAGAGGTGATAGGTTTGTTTTTCTATTTTCCGTGTAGAAACTGGATGAGCCGCGATCGCAAGAGCGCCTTGTGCCCGAAGGGCTCGAGCCAGGTCTACCACGTCGCCATCCGCCGTGATGTATTGAGTGACTCCAATTCCCAGAATATGCGCGGAGCGGTAGTTGGAGACGGAATTTTTGGTGAGCTCATAGCCTGGGATCACGACCATTCGGTACTGTTTCCATGCGCGTTCGGCCTCGGACTCTAGGATCGCCATATAAAGAGGGAAGGTAGAAGGATTGAGTGTCCGCTTTAAGCAGTTCGCCGCTTTTCCCAAAAATGTGGCGTTCTCGCAAAGATGATCCGTGATGGCGATGCAGCCAAATCCTCGCGAGCCGTAGAGATCGACGAGCTCGGGAATCGTGAGCTTTCCATCGCTAAAGGTCGAGTGCATATGGAGATCGGCTAGGAACATACCGTGAGTGTAAGGCAAAGTTTCGAGCCGTTTGTCAGGCGCGTGTTAAGATTTCGCCAAACAATGCTAACTTAAGATGAGGGCCTTCGTTATCAGAAAACAGTCAGTCCGCGAATCGCTTGCTCTAGATAAGGCAAGACTTCGCGAATGCGAGGATTGACGTACTTCTGTTGTGGGTAAACTAAATGAATCGGCGAGGGCTCCGTTGACCATTCTGGAAGCAAGCGAACTAAAGAGCCGCTTTCGAGTTCTTTTTGGCAGTGGAATGTCGGCAAAAGCGCGATGCCTTCCTCGAGCTCCGCGAGTCGTTTGACGGCGGAGATGGAATTCGCCGACGTTCCACCAGAGACTGCGATGCGAGCTTTTTTTCCGCCCGAGCTTCGAAGCTCCCAAACAGGGTCGACCCCAATGGCTGAAAACTGAATGCAAGAGTGGTCAACGAGCGATTTAGGATGCTTGGGGGTTCCATGCTGCTTCAGGTAGCTCGGGCTCACCACGAGTCCAAAGCTAGACATTCCCACTCGCTTGGAAATCAATGTTGAATCGGCAAGTTGTCCGCTTCGAATCGCGATGTCGTATCCTTCTCCGACGAGATCGACGATTCGATCCGTGAAGTCCAAGTCGACCTTGATTGCCGGAAACTTCCGCCTAAATTTAGCGACCGCATCGATCATGCTGCTTGAGCCCAATCCAGTCACTGCAGTAATCCTAAGGCGGCCTTGAGGAGTCGTTTGCAGTTGAGAGGTTTCTTCGCTTGCGCTTCGGATTTGCAAAAGCGCTGGCTGGGTTTTTCGATAAAAAGTCTCGCCTGCTTCGGTCATGCTGAGCTTGCGGGTTGTTCGTATAAGAAGAGTGACCCCAAGTTCCTCTTCGAGCTCCGAAACTTTGTCGCTTAAGGTTGATTTTGGTATCTCGAGCAGCCGTGAGGCCTGAATGAAGCTTCCCGCCTGGACGATCTGAACGAAATAAAAAGCTGAATTGAGATCCATACGATAGAGTTTGTCCGATTGTACGGATAATATTTCCGAATTATCCGGACTAATCAAGCCCATTCGTGTGCGTTAAGCTCTTAGATATGAAAACACTCATTGTGAAGTATTTGCCCTCCGGCGAGCATTCCAACACCAAGAGACTTTTGGACCTATTCATGAAAGGGCTCGGAGATCGCCCTTATGAAACGATCGACCTGATCAAACAGCCGATGCCGGTTTTCAATGAGGCCAGCCTGGCTGCCTATACTAAGCGAAACTATATTGGCCAACCCTTGACTGAGAAAGAGCAGCAGTCTTTGGTGGAGCACGATCGTTTAGTCAAGCAATTCAAAGCAGCGGACGTGATCGTGATGGCTTATCCGATGTACAATTTCGGAATGCCGGGAATCGCAAAGTCATATTTCGATGCCGTCATGTTGAACGGCGAGACTTTTAAGATGGGCGAAAAACTGATGGTCGGCAAAAAGGCGCTGACTTTATTTACCTCGGGCGGTCTTTACCCACAAACCCATGCGAGTCTCGAATATCCTCACTGGGATACATTAACTTTGAACGTCAAAATCAATTTTGGCTTCATGGGGTTTGACGAGGCAGAAGTGATTGGCACTTCGCTGCGTGATCCCAATGCCGCAGACGGACGTCTCGTGGAAGCCGATGGAAAGATCCGCGCTTTGATCTCCGAATGGTATCGCGACGGCGAGTAAAGTAGGTCTCTACTCGCGCAAGAAAAGCGCTGCGTCGATTACGTAGATCACTTCGCCGCTGATACGGATCCAGCGCTCGTGATAATCAATGTGATTTGCGGCGCGATCCATGATGACCTCGACACTGACTGTCGGGCTATAGGGCTCGATCCAGTGATAATGGCTTTCCGTAAAATCGCCGACGATCTTTTGATCGAGAACAAGGCTAGATCCGCTCTTCATGAGAGAAATGGGAGGAAGCTCCATGAACACCATGTCGCAATCCAGGCTTCCTGCGGTTCGGACGAGTTGTTTTGAATCTTCATTGAACGCCAAATGCACGGTGTGACATTTCGTGCCGCTGCCGTCGTATTTCCATTCACCCCAACCGATCCAATCTCCACGAACAGCGGCTTGGGAGTTGGAAGCTAAAAGCAGAAAAACTACCGAAAGCGACGCGAGAGCGTTTCTCATGATTATTTTACCTTTCCGCATGAAGATATCTAGCCGATCAGACGATCTCATTAAAATCCATGTGTGGGAAGGAATATCAGAGACATTTCGGATTTCATTCTAATAGAAGCTGATAATATTTAACCGTATCCGGGTGGTCCGGAAGTGTTCTAGGGAGCGGAGTTGACGCGATGTCGCTTGCGTTAGAGTCATCTCGGCCCGTGGCGAGCCAAAGCGAAAATGCGTCTTCTCGGCTTGAGTCTTGCCATTCTCCAGCGGTCCAATAGCCTTTGATCGATCGAAGGACTTTTTGAGCGCAATCGGACGAATCGCAGAGTTCGTACAGATGAGCAGGCAAAGTCCTAAAGCTCATGGCTTCTTCTAACGTCGCTCCTCCATTTCCAAAATGATGGAGCGACGCAAGCTCGGATCGAATTGGCGACGGCATCTGAGGAGCTTGCATCAGGAACTGCTTGATTTGCAGGTCAGTGAAGCGTCCGTGCAGCGTTCGAGCCGCATCGTCTGGCCAACCTTGACCGGAGTAGATATTGTCGATTTCTATTTTTAGCGCTGAAGCTACGTCTGCGATCAGCGCTCTCGGGCTGTCGACGCGAAGAGCGGGAAACGGAGAGACTAAGCTTCTATTGAGCCACTTTCCGAAATGAACTGGAACTTTCGGATTGAGCGCGAAAGTCTTTGGAAAGTCAGCTTCTTCTAGAAGTCGCGCGAGAGCTCCGACACAGTTGTTATTGATGAAAGTATAGGTGCCGGCAAGCTTGGGATTGTTGATCCAATTGGCGAGTGCGCCGATGAGTTTCTTTCTCTGTGCCGGCGTCGATACGATGATGTGGCGTGAGAGCGGGCGATTCTCGGTTTGAACGTAATCTTCCCAGTATTCGCTCAAGGGCCTGAGAAGTGGAAAGACCGGATATCCGCCGAAAGTCGCTTTGGCGAGGTCGAGATGATCTAGGTCTGCATCCGCCATCAGACTTAGGACGATGTCCGTGGCGAAGTTTCCGTCGGCCTTGACGAATCGAAGCATGGCATGGCCAAAACGGCTGTAAAATACCTCATCAGTGCCATCGGCTACGATCGCTTCAAGGCCGATGATGTCATCAGATCGGGAGATGAGTTGCGCGAGATAGCTCCTTTGTGCGTGAACAATCTCGCTTTGCTCGCTCGGAATAGCTGCATGCAACTCCATGCTGACTACGCAAGCTAATGCGGTCGCTAGCCGGGCAAGCATGGAGTTGCAGCAGGTCTTGAACATAAGCGGCAAATCGCTCAATGCGTCGATTAGTTGGACGCAGAGAGGTCGCGAGCGACGCGTGCTGCGAGCTCATCGACGGAATCCAAATCGCCTGCTTGGCAGAACTCAAGGCTACGGTTTGCATTGAGAACAGCGGAAGAGACTTGCGCTTGGCTTACGCTTGCCGTCATATTGGATTGCACTTTGGTCATGAAGTTTCTAAGCGCGACGCCGTCGCCCATTTGAGCGCCGTCGACGATATTGATCACTTGTTGCGCGTCGTTGAGCTTGGCATCTTCGACGATCGACGTCGTGATCAAGCCTGCTGCGATCAATGCGATGGCTGTTGCTGCATCGTCATCGTCACTGTTGCCGCCGCCATGATGTCCGTGGTCATAGCCACCGTGGCCATGATATTCATGGTATTCGGCATAGTGGCCGTGGAAGTGTGGATGGCTCACGACTACTACGGTTGGGCTTGGAATAGTTGCTTCGCTAACATATGCCGAGTAATAGTCGCGGCAAGTTACGGATTGTGCGCTAGCTGATTGAACGAATGCGAGATTTGCGGTCGTGATCAAGCAGAGTGCCGATGCGGTCAGGTTCTTTCCAGAAAACAAGTTCATATATGGTCCTTTCTTATGGGCGCGCACCTTATAACGTTATTCTGCGTATAGCCAATTAATTTTATTCAGTTTTGATGTGCTATATCTCTTAATGGTATCGAATGATTATTGTATACACTGAGTCAGTTTATCGGTTGCGCCCCCTCCCTTGAGAATCGGATTCTTCGGATATATTTATACTCAATGAATCTCGGGTTGATAGGGGTGGCGCTTTTAGGGATTCATGTTCTGTCTCAGGTCGCGGTCGGGAAGGACCTGAGCTCGCATTTCGATGACAAACGTAGCGATCTGATCAGTCGCGCTGAGATATGGAAGCCGACATCAGTCCCGTTGATGGACCTCTTCGTAGGGCCTGTTGGGCTGGATGCGTTTAGGTTCGATGAAACTGTCCATTGCCAATATGTCCCGAAACAACATCGACATGGAACGTCTCGCAAGTTTTTCTGCCGATTGACGTCGGGTGAAGTCGTCAAAGTGCGTTATGGCCAGGACAATAACGAAGTGTACGGACAGGTCGCGGCGTCGCGTTTGCTTTGGGCATTGGGATTCGGAGCAAACGCGAACTATCCGGTTCAGGTGATTTGCAACGGCTGTTCGAGCGATCCGTGGAACGATGCAGACCCTGTTGCTCAAACGGTAGTTTTTAGTCCTGCAACGATTGAACGCAAAGAAAAGGGTCTCGAGATCAATGCGGATGAAGAGGCCTCTCAAGGATGGGGATGGGATGAGCTAGAAACGACCGGAGATAGGCGAGGGGCGAACTATAGAGCGCAGGTCGACGCGCTCAAATTACTCGGAGTGTTTTTTACTCATGTCGATAGCAGACCGAACAATCAGAGGCTGGTTTGCTTAGAGGCTGGCATCGTGGACGAGAATGGGCAAAAGCATTGCATCAAACCATTTATGTATCTTTCCGATGTAGGTACGACCTTCGGAGCCGCCCATGAGAGATCAGGTTTCACGACTCTCAAGCTTCGTTATTGGAAAAAGTGGCCAGTTTGGAGCGATCCCGAGAACTGTATCGCGGATCTTGAGCCCAGCGAAGAAACGGATGGGATGCTCAGAAGCCCGCACGTCAGCGAGGCGGGGAGAAAATTTTTGGCGGATCTCCTCATGCAGCTTTCAGATGCTCAGATTAAGGATCTGTTTCGAGCGGCACGCGCTGATCAAGTCGATCAACTCCCGGGGCATGCGAGCATCGAAGAGTGGGTTGAGGCTTTTAAGGAACGGCGCGCCCAGATTGTTGATCATCGGTGCCGTTGATCCTTAAAAAATTTAATGCGGTCATTTAACTGTGAAGGACTTCGTCGCTTCGGCTGGCTTCTTAAGCCATCAGGAAAATCTTCGTAAGTGACTGGAATTTATTTTCTATTTCGATTGGTTGCAAGTTGACGACCTTTGGCGTGTGTCTTGCTCTTCTGTTCGTCCGCTATACGAAATGGAGCATCTCGTTATGACGGACCTTATGAATTTAGCGTTTGTTCTCGTCTTGTTCGGCCTGTCCATAGGCTTTGTCGTCGCCTGTGAGAAGTTGAAATAGGGCTGCGAGAGGTCTGAGAGCTTTGAACGGAGGAGTGGGATCATGCATGCAATCGATTTGAGTTTAATTTTGGTGTCGGGAGGAGTGTTCCTTTACCTCCTTTACGCGCTGGTTTTTCCCGAGAAATTTTAGGCGGAAGGAAGAAGCAACATGACCACCCGCGATTATATCCAATTAGGGCTGTTTTTGACGATTCTATTCGCGACCGCGAAGCCGCTCGGTACCTATATGGACCGTGTTTACGATGGTGAGGGCGTTTTTTTATCTCGTGTGTTCGGTCCGATCCAGCGTTGGATCTATACAATGCTGAGGGTTCATCCTAACGAATATTAGTACTTGACCATGTT
>CAZCBS010000241.1:0-6646 GCA_964496965.1 uncultured Bacteriovoracaceae bacterium | reverse complement strand
GGCCTGTCGAATTCGTCGCCCTGGTAGAACCAGCCGGTTGCGGAAAAAGCACGATTCTGCGTTGCGTCGCGGGACTTGAAAAGCCCACTCAAGGAAGAATTGAAATCGGCGGCAAGCCGGTGGATCACCTTCCGCCGGCCGAGCGAGGTGTCGGAATGGTTTTCCAAGACTACGCTCTTTATCCGCATATGAACGTCCGAGAAAATCTCTCTTTCGGGTTAACGATTCAGCGAATGCCAAAACCTGAGATTGTCGCGCGAGTCTCTGAAACCGCGACGATGCTAGGGCTCGAAGGTCTTCTCGATCGAAAACCATCTCAGCTTTCAGGCGGACAAAGACAGCGCGTGGCCATTGGCAGGGCTCTCATCAAAAGGCCAGCGGTCTTTCTATTAGACGAGCCCCTCTCCAATCTCGATGCCCAGCTTCGCGCTCAGACTCGTCTTGAAATCGCGGCACTTCATCGCCGAATCGGAAGCACGACGATATATGTCACGCACGATCAAGAAGAAGCAATGACTCTGGCTGATCGAATTGTCGTTTTAAAGGCAGGCCGTCTCCAACAAGTAGCTCCACCCTTGGAGCTTTATCGAAACCCAATCAATCGTTTTGTGGCTTCATTTATTGGCAGTCCTCGGATGAATTTCATTGAAGGAAGATTGGACTTAGGTTCTTCGTTCGGAAGTTTCACCGTTGGATCTCAACGCATCGAAATTCCACTCACCCGTTGCCCAAGCGAATCCGGACACTACCTACTTGGCTTTCGACCCGAAGCTTTTAAATGGGGTGAGCGTCGGGTTTTGCTCGAGCTCGATTGGATCGAGTATCATGGCTTCGATGTGCATTTGATTTCGAATCTCGAAGGTCAGCGTGTGACATTACGCACGCCGGAGCGTGCGCTACCGCGAAAGCTTTTGATCGGCGATCGATTTTCGATTGATATTAGTTTCGATGAGATTCACTGGTTTTCGACTGGTGGCGAGCAAAAGCGAATCGAGATTTCTGCTGCGCGGTCGGTGGCTTAATTATCGCAACTCTGGCTTTCGTCCCTCCCTTCGCCTGCAACTGGGTCGCATGGTTTCTGGATTAAATGAGTTTAAATAAAAACAGTTAATGATTTCCGAGGATTAGACGATAAGGAATTGTGGGTTTCCGCCGTCTTTATTTGATCGCACTTTCTGGACTTCTCTCTTTCGCTTCGGCTTCAGCAAGCGCAGACGATTGCATTTCTCATGAACTGCGATCCAAGCTATTGACTTTCGCTCCATGGAGCATGGATCGTTTACCCGTAATACGCGCCGAAGACTTTCTTCCCCCCGAATTTTTGGAAAAAATTAAAAAGGAAGCCGGACCGATCCACGCGAGAGTTTTCGATTACACAAAGTCCGCTGGAGACGATATTGGATATGAGTCGGCCCATTTTGAGATCCAATCTCGAGGCTGGCCTTTTATGCGATGGTCGTTGATCTTTGATCGCGCTCGTCCCGGTCATATCGAAATCTCAGAATTGATTCTCGAAAATCCGATTTTCGACAAGGCTAGTTCCAAGCTGCGCCTTTCCCAAGAGAAAAAAGGATTACCCATTTCCGTCTTTATGTTCGTCCGCGAGAAAATAGTCGAATTCTTGCATGCGGGCGGTTTTAAAAATATTCTAGCGGTACCGGAAAACTACACGGTATCCGTTCTTTATCGAAAGTTCGTGCAATTTTCCCCCGCAAACAATCGCTCACTCAGTCGATTTCATGATGTAGACAAGCTCTTTCAATACGCTCGTTCTTCGCTCCCTTTAGACGTTCGAGTCAAATCAATGGACGAGTTTTCAAAGATCCTCGGCACAGGAGCCGAGAGAATCCCGGACGCACTGATCGAGGTCGAAGACCTTTGGCGAAATCGAAAAAACGGAAAGATCCCCACAGGCTTAGAACCATTCCGCGACGCAAGTGGAAATTTGCTTGGGCTCATTGATCGACGAAACAAAAACACCAAGCCAGCCATCTACTTTTTTGACAATAGAAAAGCGGATGGCACTTTTTTGCGCTGGAGTACCCTCGCCGAAGACCGTGAAATCGATCTTCGAATGAAGACCGATCAATAGAGCTAAGCCTTGATCTCTTTAAACTCACCCGTCGTCTTGTCTTTAGTGACCTTGTTTCCAGCGAAACAACGGCCGTTCATCGCGACATAAACGCCGTGAGGCAGGCTTTGGACAAACGCCAGCGCGCTTCCCAAATTGAAAAGACCATCCGAGCTTCCGAACTTGTATGGAATCATCGCACCCGTCAGAACGATCGTCTTGTTTTTCACGGTTTCGGAAAGAAGACGCGCGGTATGCTCCATCGTATCCGTCCCGTGAGTGATCACGATTTTCTCTTCTTGGCTTTGCAGGCAATGATCACGAATCAACTGGCGGTCGAGATCCGTCATATCCAAGCTATCGACCATCATCAGCGTCCGGACATCCACATCGACCCGTGAACGGCCGAGCTTGAGCATCTCTTGAACGTGGGTGTCTTTAAAGTAGAGCCGGCCATTGATTTCGTCGTATTCTTTATCGAAAGTGCCGCCGGTAACGAGGATACGGATTTTCATGATCCCATGATATATCATCGCTAGCGAAACCAAAACGAATGAAAAAACACCAACCCCGCGTCCCGCTGGAACGCGCTTTCTCAAAATTAGGTCATGCCTCACGAGGACAAGCGCGCGAGCTGATCCTAGCTGGACGAGTGCGAGTCAACGGGACAATCCGGAAGGATCCTCTTTTTCCCGTGACCCCTGAAACGGCTATTTTAGAAGTGGATGGAAAACGCCTAGATCGACAAGAATGGCGAGCCCTGATTCTCCATAAACCCAAGTCCGTCGTGACCACACGATCAGATGAAAAAGGCAGGCCCACGGTTTTTTCGCTGCTGAAAGACGGAGGAAATGGACTTCATGCGGTCGGACGCCTGGACTTTGCGACGACCGGGCTTTTGATTCTCACAAACGATACGCGACTCTCGGCTTGGTTGACAGACCCGGAAAATCAAGTGCCTCGCACTTATGTCGTCACAGTACGTGGCGAGATCACGCCTGAAAAACTGAAAATCCTACAAAAAGGCGTCATGGACGAGGGAGAGTTTCTTAAGCCCGATTTAATTGAGCTTAAAAAGGCCAGCGGCCGCGAGTCGCACCTGCTTGTGACTTTGAAAGAAGGAAAAAACCGCGAGATCCGGCGACTCTTTCTATCGGTCGGAAACGAAGTCACGCGACTCAAGCGAATTGCCTTTGGCGGACTTGAGCTAGGAGATCTTCCCGCGGGCGAGACACGTGAGCTCACCCGCGAGGAAATCGAAAGAGCTTTTCCGATCAACCTTCGCTGAACAGAAGTCGCTCGGCTTCGTCGGGCGACATATGTCCTTCAGCAACAGCGCGCAAAATCGTCAAACGGGCTTCGCGCAGATTTCCAGGCAGAGCGGACGAAGAATCAGTCGAAGACGAAGGCGGTTGAATCGTCGAGGCTCCCGGTGGCTTTGCGCCCCCCATCGTTCCGGCGAATGCATTCGGTTGACTGGACACGATCCCCATAAGTTTTTCGCGAAAACCTGGAGGAAGGCTTTTCTCGAATTCTTCAAGATCCTTGCTGACATCATAGCCTGCCATCATATTGTGCATCAGCGATTGCATGCGGTTGAGCTTTTCAGGCGGAAGCTGGCGCACCAACTCGGACATTTGCATCAAAACTTTCGGATCCATTTGCGACGGGTCAAAATTAAACATAGATGAGATTCCTAGCAGGTATCGGGCCTTTTCACAGGCATTTTTAACGCGCGATAAATCAAAAACAGTCCGCAGAGGGCAAACGGGATACTGAGTAACTGTCCAAGATCAAGCGGCAATTGGCTCTCGTATCCCACTTGAGGCTCTTTCAAGAATTCGATGAGGAAACGAGCCGTGAAAATGATCGTGAAAAAGATTCCAAGCAACAAACCCTTGCGACCCCGGTAACGCCCAGAGAACAAAATCCAACTCAAAATACCGAAAGTGATGAGATAGCAAATCGATTCGTAAAGCTGAGAAGGATGGCGCGGAAACTGATCAACCCGCTGAAAAACAATAGCCCATGGCACATCCGTAGGCTTACCGATGATTTCAGAATTAAAAAAATTCCCCATACGAATCATCGCCGAAACCAATGCGGAAGGAACGCAAAGATAGTCCACCAGGGTTAAAAACGAGCCTTTGAAATATCGACGTTTCCAGAACCAAGTCCCGGTCATGACGCCGATCGCGCCCCCGTGACTCGCAAGTCCGCCTTCCCAAACCTTAAAAATCCGGATCGGGTCATTCAAGTAAATTTCAGGCTCATAAATCAAACAATGGCCCAAACGCGCTCCGACAACGGTCCCAACCATCATATAAACGAGAAGAGAATCCAGATGCTCAGTCGAGATCTTTTCGCGTTCGCAAATCTTGAACATCATGCGGTATCCGGCCAAAAAGCCGAGAGCGAATAGCAGCCCGTACCAACGGATTTGCAGGGGTCCAAGAGCGATAATTTCGGGTGAAATGTTCCAGTGAATCATAGATAAAGTGGCCTTAAAGCAAACATTGATTTCTCTAAACCGCAAGGGCAGACTGAGTCGGCAGTACGGAGAGCTCTAGATTATGAACCCTCAAGTGACCCAGATTAAGGACTTACAGGCATTGATCGTCGACGGATCCACCATTCCCTCGGAATGGGCCGCCAAAGCTATCATCCAAGATGATAACCTTTGTTATTTGGCGTGGAACAAGGCGACATCTGAAGCCATTCTTGTCGATACTTGCCGCGAGGACATTGACGCGGTTCATGAACTGCTTCGCTCTTTGCCCTCGCTTAAAATCACCGCGGTCATCGACACGCATACACATGCCGATCATGTCACAGCAGGGGCTTACTGGTCAGAAAAACTCGGCGTTCCTTGGGTGATGCATGCGCAAAGTCCAACGCGCCGAGCGCAGGTCCGGATCTTCAGCGATACGCCATGGTTTACAAATGCGGGCACGATGCGTTTTGTAACAACCCCTGGGCACACGCCCGATGGATTCGCGATTTTCTGGGGACCGTTTATTTTTACGGGCGACACGGTTTTTTACGCGGACACTGGGCGCGACGACCTTCCTGGCGGAGACGCCGAAGCGCATTACGATAGCCTTCAAAAAATCAAAGCCAACGCTCGCCCTGAAATGCTGATGCTGCCCAATCACGACTTTAAGGGTGGCAGGATCAGTTCTTGGAAGACCCAACTCGAGGTGAACGCGTCATTGACGCAGCCAAGAGAGGTCTTCGTACCCGAGGCCGCTGCATACGTGGGTCCATCTCCCAAGCTTCTCAAAGAATCTCTCTTTGAGAATTTCAAATGAGGCCCCTTCGATGAGTTTTAAATCGATGATATTTATCATTGCCCTCGGCTCTCTTGGTTTTGCGCCTCAATCCTGGTGCGCAACCGCAAAGACATCTTCCGAATACAAGAAAGCTCAAGGCGAGTTTACCGACGCGTGTCGCGAGTCCTTTCGCAAATCCACCACGCCGACTCCAGAAGAAATCGGCAAAACGATTTGTGAATGCACAGCTAAAGATAGCAAGAACCAAGGCGCGACGGCTTCGTCTTTGCGCAAAGAGGCTTCGGAGATCCGAAAAAACTCCAAACACGAGATCAAGGACGAGAACATCATGAATGCTTTTCGCTGGTGCACGATCGAGCTGATGAGAAAGGCCGATGCCGAGGAGCATGGACATGCCTCTTGAGATTAAGTTTCTGATCGCCGGACTCGTTTTGACTGGAGTGCTGGGGGTCATTTTGATTCCCATAGTCCGAAAGGCCATCAAAGAAGACGAGGCGAGGAACAGCGATCCATGAAAAAACCGCTGAGGGATAGCCTCCTTCGCGTAGTTTCATTTCTTGCCGCGGTTACGGCTCTTTCGGCGTTCGCCACGACGGAAGAGTCGCCTATTCGTCCATCACGAAGACTCTTAGAAGCTCTATCCTCGGAGACGATTCTTGCGACTCCCGCGATCGATCCATACGATGCATACATTCGGACGTTAGCGGTCTTTGACCATTTCGGAGTTCCGACGGAACCTGATTCACAGGCCTTTTTTGATGATCTTCAAGGAGCTCCGGATTTAAAACGCATTCAATTGGCAATGGCGTTTCTGGATATGCATCAAGCATTCGGATCGCTTAGCCATATTTCGGATGCAGGCTCGTTTGAAGTTTATCAAGATCGCAAATCCGATCGTGTTCTCGATTATCGCGTGAAACTTTCGTCTTCGGATGTCTCGACCGTCCAGATGGCTGCTTACCGCGATCATCTATTAAGTGCCGCAAAAAGCCCTGATGATCGCCCTCTCTCTCATCTTAAAATCGCACTCGACCCAGGACATATGGGAGGAGAGTTTTGGGACGATCAAACGAAGAAATACGTTCGCGACAAAAAAGGACGTAAACTCAGCGAAGGCGTTCTAGCTCTTCAAATCGCGTTGCTTTTGGAAAAGGATCTTACGGCATTAGGCGCCGAGGTCAAAATCACTCGCTACAGCCTGACTCCTGTCACAACGCTTTCTTTTGACAACTTTGATCTTCATGAACGAGCCCTGATGAAAATTCGGGAAGGCTCGCAAGAT
>CAZCBS010000240.1:0-6650 GCA_964496965.1 uncultured Bacteriovoracaceae bacterium | reverse complement strand
ATGGCCATGCCATAGCCATTTTTAACGCCATCAATTAGGCCATAGATGTCGTCAATGTATCGCCTTTTGAGGAATTTAGTCCTCACTTTTGACTGTCCAAGATATTCTTTTGTTATCGAATCATTTTCATCGTGATCTAAGAAGAAATCCAGACCGGAAGACTTCTTTGATTTCACCAGGACATTTTCCTCGTAACCTAAAAAAAGGTTTTCGATATCAGGTGAATCGATTTTTTTACTTGTGATGATATATTCAGCCGCCGCGCTTTTAAGTAGACCGCCAAGCTCATGAAGCTCTTTCGTCATGATTTGCAGGGAAAGTCGCGGATTTTTATTCATCATACTTTTTAGCGCGGGAATGAGCAGAGATCTATTGACGGACGAAAAACCACCCATTCGAATGATGCCGCCGAAATCACTTCCCATGTTTTTCAACTGACTGAGTAATTCACTCTCGGCTCCTTCGGTCATCTGACAGAAGCGCAGCACCTGCTCGCCAGTTTCAGTCAGTCGGATCGACTTTTTCTCACGAATAAAGAGAGTTGTTTCCAGGTCCTCTTCTAAATTAGCAATCCTCTGAGAGAGGGCCGACTGGGTGACATGAAGCACCTCCGCTGCTCGCGTAAAATTGAGTGTCTTCGCAATGACGAAAAATGCTTCTAACTGTGAGGAGTTTAGTTTCATAATCATTAGAATATCTAATTGATATATTTAATCAATTAATTTGATGTTCCGTCATAAATTGTCGATAAACCGTCTCAGAAATGGGGGCGTTATGCAGTGAAATCACCCCAATCAGCAGTGCAGTGCGACAGGTTTCTGTATTAACGGGCTGCTTTTAACGAAAAACGAAAGGAACGAAAAATGAAAACGGCAAATAAATTGAAAGCGATGGCTGTCTCGATGCTGATCGGAGCCTCGGTAGTTTCACCTGTTCTTGCAAGCGCAACAAATCAGGTTGTTTGCACAAGCCAACAGTTTCCAAATGGGATCGGGAGTACCTTAGGTATTCGGCTTGGGTCTAATGGAGAACCGTCCGGCGAGGCTTATCTCAGTCTGCACGACAATGCGCCCGGATCTAGTTTACAAACCAACGGTTGGTTTAATATCTCGGCGCCTACCTTCAACGAGGACGGAAACACCGTGAATTTCTATCAGTGGTCGGGTGGGGGTGGTTTGGGACAGAATGGAAGTGAGCATCTCAACCTGATCCCCAAAAGAATGGTCACCTATGGTTTCAAAGAAAACTACAAACAAGGCAAAAAGCTCTTTTTAGGCGTCATCACCTGGACCAATAATTCCAAAATTGAGCAGCATTACATTTTCAATTGCCAATAAACCACTTGGATTTCGTTTATGAGCCTTTGCGATCTCAGACAGCATTTCTGATGTCACCGAAATGCTGTCTGAGAAGATATTGTCGAGCATGCCTTGGGATCGGCATCAAGCATCTTGGCGGTCTCGAGAGCTTGTTGCAAAGATTCCTTTCGCAAGACTTTACTGAGATTGGTACGTCGTCGTCAAAGAAGGAAAGCGCGGATCAATTTCCTCATACCGAACCGTAAGCTCGTTAGGCTTTGCTTTATCGTAGCTCATGACAATGTATTCTGCGGCGAGCTCTTGATAAATCGAAGTCCAAAGTTGGTTTTTGTTGAAAGCGCCGGAGCAATCGAATCCGTCATAGCAATAATAGTTAGGATTTGCGTCGTAGAGCGGCTCGATTTCATCCCACGCTTTAATGGACCAAAGATCCGTTTTGATGTGCATGAAATTCATTTTGTTTGCGCTTTGAGAGATAAAATGAGTTCGGTGTCCCCAGATGAGAAATTCGGTGATGCCAGGCCCGGCTGATCTCATTCCGAGTTGAGCGATGTCTTCTATAGGAGATGTTGTTGCATCTCCGGCGCCCACTTCGACCCGAGAGGTATATTGGAATTTGGAGAAATCATTCCAAAAAGAGAAACGAAACTTCTCTCGATACGTCACCGTACGGTCGGGGTAACGAGGAATCGGCATCTGAATCGTTTTAGCCCAGTTTTGATTGGAAAGCGAGGTGAGGAGTTTCTTTCCGTCATTGTTCAGAGGCTCGAAGCCTTGAGCCATAGGGAACGTCGCTAGATTTCGGATACGTTCGGCGTCTTTGCAGCTGACTTCCGCTAAGTTGGTTTTTTGATTCTTGTCCTGAATGCTATCCAGAGCCCGATAGAAAATGAAGCAGCGAGTGGCATC
This sequence comes from uncultured Bacteriovoracaceae bacterium, assembly GCA_964496965.1. Taxonomy (GTDB): domain Bacteria; phylum Bdellovibrionota; class UBA1018; order UBA1018; family UBA1018; genus CAZCBS01. The sequence continues at coordinate 4,422 of CAZCBS010000240.1, read as the reverse complement.
ATATCCCCAAGGGCGATTGTCGTAACTCAGCGCAAACACGTAAGGCTTGTTTTGAAGCTGCGCGATAAACGGTCCGGCATAAAGATCTCCGTCCGGATTGCCGGGCCAGATACCTACTTCTTTTGGATCAAGAGTTGCTGGATCGGTGACAAGCTTTTCTTGAAGCTCCCTATGATCGGCAGTTGCGGGCACTTTAGGATCGGGAATGGTCCAAATATGAATTGGCCCATCCGAAAGCGCCCAGTTTTTACCGAGTAGCGCTTTAAGTGCCTGCACGTATTGGAGTGATTCCGTCATATGAGCACTGCCATTGAGTGCGGTGTCCACAATTGGGGCGCGCCCGCCCATCGTCCACCCTGTTTGCCAAAGGGAAAAAACGCCTGTCATCACTAATAAACTATTTCGCCAAAACATAAGAACTGACTCCCGAGTTAGAATTTTAAAACCTGGCTACGCGTGGCGGCAGTCGAGTAGCATTCTCGAAACCGTGTTGCAACGCGAAATGCCTGATTTAATTGATTTATTAAAAGATCGCTGAGTTTAACTCATTAATTATACAGAGGTAATTCATGGAAACTCGGCGAGCACTTTGTTCCCAAGAAGAGCTAAGTTTACAGAGCACACTGCTCTTTCAAATTGACGACAGAGGCGCGGCTCGTTAAAAGCTGGGCGCCATGTTCGATCAATCGGACTACCGACAAATTCTTAAACTCGAATTAGAGAAACGTTGTCAAAAGAACCCGCGTTACTCGCTTCGAGCTTTCGCACGTGCACTGGGGCTGAGCTCCGCGCGGATCAGTGAAATTTTGAATTCGAAGTCGGGGCTGTCGGGTGAGAAGGCTCGGCAGATCGCCGATGTCTTAGGATTCAGTGAAGACGAGCGCGACTATTTTTCCAACCTCGTCGAATCCATTCATGCGAGAAGCGAAATCAAGCGAGAGCTAGCGCTTGCGCGTCTCGGAAAATATCAGCATCGAAGGTATCAATCTTTGGAAATGAGTCACTTTGAAGTGCTTTCCAACTGGTATCACTTGGCGATTCTTCAGCTTCTGGAGGTCAAGGGATGCAAAAGCGAGCCGCGCTGGATTGCACGAGAATTGGGGATTCAAGAGATCGAAGCCAAGCTTGCGCTCGAAAGACTGGAAGGTTTGGGTTACATCAAGCGCGAGCGCGGGCGTTATGTTGCATCGAGCACGCTGGTCTCGATTTCGAGCTCCGTTCCGTCCGAGGCGATTCGAAATTTTCATCGGCAAGTTTTGAAAAAAGCACTCGATTGCGTCGATTTGCAGTCGATCGAGCAGCGGGAGCTTGGAGCGACGATTTTGTCCGTCAATCGTGCAGATTTACCGCTACTTCGTCAAATGATGAGAGAGTTTAGAAAAAATGTCACGTTTGAGGCTTCAAAAAATATTTCCAAAGATAGCGTCTATTGTCTTTCGACTCAGCTTTTTGAGCTGACGCCGTCGACTTAAGGAGTTTGATTATGTTCATGAGTAAATGGAGTTCTATCTTATTTCTTTTGATGTCGATTTCCTGCTTTGCGAAGGGAGGCGGGGATGTAGGAAATGGAGGAGACGGCTATTCTCTGGAGTTCGTAAGCTTTGGGCAAAGTCTGATTCGACATTGGGACGAGCTTCAGCTTTCATCAACTTTACGGATTTCGAAAGAGGCTTTTTCAAGTGCTCTGGCGAAAGCTCATGTTTATTCGACGGCGGATGCGCTATTTGTCGGGCAAGTCGAAGTGGACGCAAAAAACTATCCTTTCTGCGAAGAAAAAAATCCGAATCCATCGGTTCCATGCGGACAGATTCTCATCAATCGTATTCGTTGGGATGTTTTGATGAGAGATCCTGTTCGCAAGATGGCGCTTGTTCTGCATGAGTATCTGGGGGTTCTTGGTGTGAATGGACAGCGATTCGACGATTTTTATGAGGTGACTTCTCAGGCTCTTGAGCCGATCCGCACCATTTTTTCGAATCAGCGAAGGGTCAACTTAAACTTCGCCTGCACGATCGAAGGGTGGGACGCGAAAAGTAATCGTCCCTACGTGATCACCGAGGTCGACACTTATACGGAATCTTCTCCTCGCGTCGGTTTCAGTGCGAAACAGAAGAACGACGGGGCATTCGATTTTTGGATTGAGCTTGCCATTTTGCCCGGAGATTTACTTTCGCCGACATTGGTGAACCAGCTCTCGTATCGTCTGTACACCGCGCATCCGTTGCAGCTTCCCACTGAGGCTGATCTTGTTTCACACGACTCGATCGAGTTTAAGGAAGCGGGGATGAGAAGTCTTCGGATTCTTAACGGACCTGATCTTCAGCTGAAGTGTTTCCGAGTATTCGATGGAATGAATGGTCGCTAACGTTTTACTGAATTAGCCAATGACATACTGACGAAGTATGTGGACGAGCATCGAAAGAAAAAGGCCAATTAACTAGGCGTCGTTGGACTGTAAGTCATTGTAATTATAGGAAATATTAAAACTAATAAAAGTTGAGTTAAATAGTATGTTTACTCTTGCGTTCTCGTGTTGAGTTTCATAAGGTCGGCCGCCGGAGTGATCTTATGATGAAACCGAAATCCGTCGTTCTACCTTCGCTTCTGATGACCTTCGTATCCGGTGGTTTCGCTCACGCGGCCACTTCGTCTCTCTGCCCGGGCGAGGAAGGCTATTTCTTCACAAATTTTAAGCATCGAAACCCGACGCAAGGAGGTTTTGTCTCGAACCTTGCGGACGTGCAAGACACGGATGACATGATCATGATTGGCCCAGAGGCGGCGATTTGCGGGAGCTCGCGCGTCGAAGGTCGCGCACGGATCTTCGGAAGCGCCGTGATTCGAAACGCCGTCATCTCCGGAGCTCCTGAGATCAGCGGCGAGGCCGTGATTGAGGATGGCGCCGAAGTGAGGGACAAGGCGCGCATTCAGGGCAAGGCACGGATCTCGGGCTCGGTCAGGATTTCGGGCAATGCGTTGGTAACGGAAGATGCTCGGGTGCAGAACTATAATAGTGATAACTTCGCCGAAGTCTCGGAGGACGCCCGCGTGAGCGGTTCCGCCGTCGTCACAGGGAACGCCTTCGTGGGCGGCAAGGCCCGAGTCATGAATCAGGCGCGCCTGTCGGGGGACGTCCAGGTCCGCGGAGATGCGGTGATCCGCGGTTTCACGAAGAGGGATTCTGGGAGCATCTCTTCCGGGACGCTGAATGATCCGGATTTCGAAGCGATCGAGCGGGAAAAGGCGAAGGCGGCGGAAGAAGAGCGCCTTCGGCTCAAGCGCATTGCTGACGAGGAGCGTGCCAAAGAGAATGAGCGGCAGAGTCAGCTCCTCAAGCAAAGACTCGCGACAGAAGCGATTCAGCGCGAGATGAAGGAGACTCGGCAGGTGATCGAGGACATCGCTTCGCAGGTGGGGATTCGAATCTCTTATTCAAAAAATTTCTGTCGACTCAAGTTTGATTTACCGGCGGGCAAGAGCTACGACGTGGACTTCACCGCGGACTCCACTGCCTATCCTCGCTCACGGAAAGACAGCCCCAAGGCGGGCGTGCAGGTCGATGCAGGCAGCGATGGTACCTGGGATTTGATAATCCAGGCGGAAGCAGTAGATCGCAGCTGGCCTTACTTCTCTTTCTTTAACGTGAACGACAGGGACTACGCTGATCGGATCATGCAGAAGCTCGTTTCTTATTGGGGTTATTGCAGCGCTCGGTGAAGGGGCTTCTGTCGGTAAGGTCCATTTTTTCTAAGGCGAACTTGGCGCTTTCGTAGGCGAGAGATCCGTAGATACCCTTCTTATTGTCTCGCACAGTTTTAACGATTGAATTTACCGAAAAGTACGCCTCGTATGCAATCGACTAAACCTCCACGCGATTTCGATGTGGCGTATGCTTTTCCCTGAGTTTTCTCTAAATAAAACTGGCCATTGGCCAGGTGTTGATCGTGAAAACGACGATCCTTCGCTGACGAATTCCGATAGGCTTCAAAATACGCCAAGGCAAGGGCGGCATCGCCTGAGGCATTGGCATTTTGTAAAATACCACGAGCAATCTCATTCAATTCAGTGATCTTACAGCTCCGGATAAGTTTGATGACAGCTTGCCTCCACTCAGGGCGATAGTTCGCTCCGATCGCTTCGCCAAGCACGTTCAAAGAAGTGATTCGATGGGGATTCAATCCGCCGGTAACAATGGGATTTAGAATCTGCTCCGCAATCGCGTTCATCACCAACGAGTCGCCAGAGAACGTGGCACTCGTTTCCAAATTCCGCAATAATCCGGAAAGCTGTATTCGATCCAACTCTCGAATCGTCTTGATCATCTTTAACTGAGAGACTTCTGATGGGGTATTCGTCAAGATTGGCCTCTTGATCCGGAGTGCGTCCATACTTTGCTTGGGTCCCGTTCGATTTCTTTTATAT
>CAZCBS010000239.1:0-6701 GCA_964496965.1 uncultured Bacteriovoracaceae bacterium | reverse complement strand
GTTGTTGAAGCCCGGCTGATTGGGCTTCGGATAGAGTGCCAGGATCTTCAGGCCAAAACCTGCAAGCCTGGCGATAATGCCAAGTGGAAGCTCACTGAGCCGCTCCAAGTCCGCGCGGACGACTCCAACGTCAACTCCCTGGTTTCGGCTCTGAGCAATCTCTCACCGACTGAGGCGATCGATCTCAAAGATGAAACCTCGGAAAAGCGCGCAACTCTTCTGAAAGAATACGGCCTCTCGACCGACGCGCTCCAAGGCCCCTCCGTTCGACGTGTCGATGTAAAGAGCTCAAATGGCGAGACGATTCTCTACATGGGCGTGGCCAATCCGATCAACGACAGTATCTTTGCTGTCATCGAGCGAGTGCCCTCTGGCCAGAAGGCCGCAGGCAAGCCAGACGATACAAAAGTTTTGCAGATCCCAGGCTATTTCAAGTCGAACCTGGATCACGATCTCACCTATTGGCGCGACAAGAAGGTTTTGTCTCTTGCGGTCAGCGAGGTTCAGTCGTTTGAGATCCGAAGCAAAAAGAACGGCATCATCCAAGGCGAGCGAAAAGATGGCGGATGGATCATCGCCTCGGGAAATACGAGTTTCGAGGGCGACCCTGAAATGGTTGATGGATTGCTGAACGGCGCCGCTTACCTCGCGGCTAAAAACTTCGTGGCGGATTCGAAGACGGATACGAAGGCCAAAGCGGTACTCAAAGGATCTCCCGAGCTCGTCAGCGTCACTTTCAAGAAAGCGCAGGGAAACTCCAAAGAAGCTCCGGCTCCTTTGACATTGACTCTTTACAGCAATCGCAAGGATTCAAAGTCGAGTGCAAAAACTCAAGGACCCAAAATGTTGCACGACCATGGACATGGGCATGACCACGAGGACGAGCTCAGTCAAGGCGTCACCTCGGAATCCACCCCAGTCTATGCGACTGTTTCTAATACGGACCCTCTCTACGAGCTTCAAACCAATGCGCCTAAACAGTTCGACAAAGAGCTCAAAGACTTCCGCTTGACCAAGCTCATCACTTCTTTGGACCGCTTCAGTGTCAAGAAGATCGAGTTTTCTGGCAAGCCTCTGGGAGATCCGCCACTCATCCTGATATCGAAAGACACGAAATGGGTCGACGCAAGCAATCAAGCTGAGGTCAATGGCGAAAAGGTTCAATCCTTCCTCGACTCGATCTCGGGCAATCGCATCAAAGACTTCTTGGCGGCATCGAATGTCCCTGCCGGCGAGCAAAATGGCCTGAAAGTGACATTGGGCGATGATCGAAACCCATCCAAGAATCAATTCGTTTTTTGGAAGAACGACGGCAAGCTTTACGCACGCAACTTGAACTCAGCGCGTAAAGAAGCTTTCGTGGTAGACAGCGCAGTGATCGACGGTTTACCTTGGGATCGGAACTTCTTTAAGAAGTAACCGAGCCAAGGCGATCATGAACTGTCCAAATTGTGGTTTGAAACAATCGGATCCATTTTTTTCGCGATCGGGCGGAACGTGCCCCAACTGCGGTCATACGATTCCGAGCGACAGCAATCACGCGACGGATCGGCCGGTGGCGCGCTACATTGACGATCTCAAATCAGTTTTGCTCAAGCCGAGGCAGTTCTTTAGGCAGATGCCGCGAAACGCGGGATTTGCGCAACCCCTCGCCTTCGCGCTCATTGCTCATTGGATCGGTTCCGCGATTTCTTTTCTCTGGAACTCCGCTTTTTTCAAAGCAAGCCAAGAGTCGTTTGAAAAATGGGCCGCGATTTTCGGAAATAACGCGCAGATCGACTCAATTCGCAGAAGCACGCCATGGGAACCCATGCGTCAGGCCTTTACGAATTGGTTCTGGGGAATCGGGTCTGTCATCGGCGATCCCTTCTGGACATTGGCGTCGCTTCTGATCTCTTCGTTTTTCGTTTTTCTGGGCGCCCGACTTTTCGTAGGAATCATGTCGGATGCGCCCGCAGCGTCGCCCCCTGAGCAACGTCGGCATGAAGTCACCTACGAGTCTGCGGTGCGAGTCATCGCGTACGGCGCCGTCGCATCGATTTTTCAAGTCATTCCCTTTGTTGGCAAACCCCTCGCCTACGTTTATGGACTCTACATTTCGACCGTTGGGGCAAAAGAAATCTACCGGGTCGGAACGGGACGCGCGCTGTTGATCGTGCTCTTTCCGCATATTCTGATTTTCCTTACTGTCATTGCGCTCGTCGTGTTTCTATTCCTCATGGGAATCAGTTTGCTCGGAGGCCTTTTCTCAGGAAGCTTTTAAACCCAGTGGTCGCTTGTTTGCAGAGTATCGCTTTTGAAAACCTGGGATTGGGAGCGCATTCAAATGAAAATCCTTCTTACCGGTGCATCAGGATTGATCGGCAGTCGCCTCGTTTATCGATTATTGCATGAAGGCCATGATTTGGTCCTCCTGGGCCGCACCCCTGAACGATTAAAAACCCAATTCCCTGTCCCGTGTCAGTTTTTCGGTTGGGACCCCGATCAGGGCAATATTCCACCTGAAGCGCTGGAGCAAATCGAGGCCGTCGTTCATCTTGCCGGAGAGCCTGTCGCTGAAAAACGCTGGAACGAGGAAACCAAGCGAAAAATCAGGAACTCTCGGGTCCACGGCACTCGTGTTCTAGTTGATGCATTGATTCAGAATGCGGGCGCAACTCCTTCGATATTTATCTGTGCCTCTGCCATTGGCTACTATGGAAATCGCGGCGACACGGTTCTTGACGAAGATGCATCGTCTGGGGAGGGTTTTCTCGCCGAAGTCAGCCGCGCCTGGGAACGCGAGGCGCGACGCGCCTGCGAGATCGCTCCAAAGACTCGATGCATTGAGCTTCGTATCGGAATGGTTCTCGCTCGAGAAGGAGGCGCTCTTTCTCGACTCGCTCCTGTATTCGAAGCGGGACTTGGCGGTCCGCTCGGCTCCGGAAAGCAGTGGATGAGCTGGATCCACATCGAAGACCTTGTTTCACTGATCGTAGAAAGCCTAAAAAACGAAAAACTGAACGGTCCCATCAATGCGGTTGCTCCACAGCCCGTGACCAATCGCGAATTCTCGGCGACTTTAGCGGGGACGCTTCGCAAGCCCTCGCTTATTCCGGCGCCCAAAGCCGCGATCAAAATCGCGTTTGGCGAAATGTCGGAGGCAGTTCTCTCCAGCCAGCGCGCAGTGCCTTCAAAAGCGCTCGGTGCGGGATTTCACTTTCAATATGCGACGTTGACGGATGCGTTGGCCGATCTTTTTCCTTCTTGGTATCGCGACTCACAACGAGAGTTCGTCGCGCACCAGTGGGTGCCACGCAACACGGAAGAGGTGTTCCCGTTTTTTTCGGACGCAAGAAACCTCGAGCGAATCACCCCGCCTTGGCTGAGCTTCAACGTCTTGAAAAAATCTACTCCCAAGATTGAAGAGGGCACTGAGATCGACTATCGCTTGCGGCTTCACGGAGTGCCTCTGCGTTGGCAATCGAAGATCGAAGAATGGGTCCCCAATCAAAAATTTGTCGACTCTCAAATCCGAGGCCCCTATTCCCAATGGAGACATACACACCTTTTCACTCCGATGAAAGGCGGCACTCTTTTGACGGACCGGGTTCTTTATAAAGTCCCTCTCGGTAAAGTCGGAGCATGGACAGCGGGAAACTACATTAAAAACGACATCGCGAAGATTTTCGACTACCGAAAAAAGAAGATCAAAGAATTGTTCTCATGAGACAATAGAAGAACGAGGGGTCGTTTTCAGTGAAACTTCGCCCAATCGCCTTTGCCTGCGGAGCCTCCTTGGCTATCGCAGCAGGGCTCTTCATGATGATCCGCACGCCGTCTCCGCGAACGCCCGCGCAGGAGATCAGCGCGGCCTCGCGCTCTCCGAGCAGCGTCCAATCCCTGCAAACACAAGATCCGTGCAACCAGCTCCATAAACTCATCTGCTCCCAGACCGGCGTGACACGCGATCCGACCGGAAGCGTCCGCTCAGATCTCGAAGGCGAGCAGATGGCCATCGACCTTTTCGCGAAAATCGCGCAGGAAAATCCCGACTTCACTCCCGAACAGGTCAATGAAAAGCTTGCCGATGAGATTTACACGCCCAGGAACCGCAATCGAATTGAAAGCGCGTTCCGCTGGGTCAGGAACGCCATCGAGAAGTTCATCGATTCGCAGCCAGACTCGACTTTCACTCATTGGGAAAAGCGCCAGCTCAAACATCGCTTGCGGCAGATCGAGCTCCAGCTTCCGCCTCCCGTTGCGGTTTATGCGGACGAGCCCGATCTCATTACCAAGAACGACGTGTATTACGAACGATCGCCGGATGGAAAAATGCGGCTTCGAGTCGGGGGCGCTTACTTCTTCACCGTGAAGTCTTGGTTCAATACCATTTTTACCCTCGCTCATGAGCTGGCGCACGGAATCGATCCATGTGAAGTCCGAAGCGCGCGCCTGGCCTTTCCCGCTTATGACCGCTTGAGCGCCTGCTTTATGCAGCAGAAACTGGTTCCACTTCGCAAGAACCGCCTCGAATGCGGCCTCAACGACGAGCTTTCGGAGACGTTTGCCGATTGGGTCGCAGTGCATGTCACCGCCCAAGTGCTTCGCGGCTATTCAACCGAGTTCCATGGCGGAGCCTTGATGAACTCCATGGTGAACTCGGTTCGGGACCTTTGTGACCCCCCTGAGTCGCCGCAAGATTCAGACGGCTATCATCCTCCGGCCTCGGTTCGAATCGACAAGATCTTTGGCCGCAATCCTGAGATTCGCGAAATCCTTGGATGTGAGGCCAACAAGATGACCTATTGCAGTTTTGAATTTAGAATCGGAAACTCGAAAGTAGGAGCGCCCTAATGTTGAAGTTCATTTCAGTCGTATTTTTTCTGGCAGTACTCAGCGCTTGCACTCATGCTCCGATGTCATCACCCACAAACGATCCCGAGATGACCTCTCAGGACTGGTCACAGTCTTCGATCGATATTCGATATTCGCGCCGCCATTCCGATCGGCGACTGACACTTGAAGGAAACCCTCAAGGCGTGCACGGAAATAGCTTGGTGGACGGATCGCAGTTGAAACAATGCCAAATTGACAAATCGCGCTATCAGGAATTTCTCACCAAGGTGAAGAGTTTCGTGACACAGCGCCGCTCAATCGCAAGCACGACATCCTCGGGAACCCCTGCTGACTGCCGAGCGCCCTATACGATTGTGCTTAAAAATCAGAAAGATACATTTCAAATTCAAGGATGCCGAATTCAAGACGAAGGAGCCTTTAGCCACCTCGTTCAAGAGGGCGAATTCCTGATCTATCGCCAAAAATAACGTCCAAAAAACTCCCCCAGTTTGATACAGCGAAGTGATATCAAACTGAATGCATTCGTTTGTCCGGGCGGGGGGCCCGAGGATCTCATGTTTCATCGATTTCAACGGGCAATGAGCGGGGGCACGATCGAGGTCGTCTGCGGAAGCATGTTCAGCGGAAAGACCGAGGAGCTGCTCCGCCGAGTGAAGCGCGCGCAGATCGCTCGGCACAAAGTGCAGGTTTTTAAGCCGATCATCGACAACCGCTACAGCGCCGACCACGTTCAAAGCCATGACGCAAACCGGGTCGCCTCGAAGCCCGTCGAAAAAGCCCGCGATATTTTGAAATACGTCGACGATAACACTCGTGTGGTCGGGATCGACGAAGCTCAATTCTTTGATGATGCCGTCGTCGAAGTCGCCAACAAGCTTGCGTACCGTGGAATGCGGGTCATCGTCGCGGGACTCGATATGGACTTCCGTGGCCAACCCTTCGGCCCAATGCCCAAGCTATTAGCAATCGCAGAAGACGTCACCAAACTCTCCGCCGTCTGCATGGTCTGCGGCGGACCTGCGTCCCGTTCTCAACGAATCGCGGCGCCTATTTCAGACGACAGCTCGCAAGCTGATCTGAAAATCCTCGTCGGCGCCAAGGATTTCTACGAGCCCCGCTGCCGATTCTGCCATGAGCCAGATGTACTTCCCACCCAAGAGAGCGCGGACTCAAGCGTGAAACCTTTGACAACGAGTAAACCGGAGCAGAAAAAGGATAAGGCGAAGGCAAAATGAGCGCCCATCCGGATTCGCAATTCAAGAACGTCGCCTATCAGCTCTCCGAAACCGAGCATCGATACGGGAAAAATGTTCACCTCTTGTCGAATCCGTTCTTGCTCTCCTACTTGGCTCGACTCTGCGCGGAAGATACGCATCAGCCTGTAATTAACGAGCTGGTCACGGCGATCTATATTTCAATGCTGCAGATCGTGGTCAATCGCGAGTTTCCGACTCAGCAGGGTCAGATCAAAACTCGAATGGCTCCGTATCACCCCGAAGCGGTCTATCAAGGCCCGATCATCGATCCAGCAACGCCGGTCGTTTCGGTCAACCTGGCTCGCGCGGGAACCTTGCCCTCTCACGTTTGTTACTCCGCTTTGAATTACTTCATGAATCCGAAAACAGTGAGACAGGACCATATCAGCATCGGCCGCACAACGGACGAACAGGAAAAGGTCACGGGAAGCCTCGTTTCTGGCCATAAGATCGGCGGCGACGTCGATGGATCGATCGTGCTCTTTCCGGATCCCATGGGCGCGACCGGCGGCACGATTTCCGAAGCGGTCGACATGTACAAGAAACGCGGGAAAGCACTGAAATACGTCTCGCTTCATTGCATCGTTACCCCTGAATATCTCAAAA
>CAZCBS010000238.1:0-6741 GCA_964496965.1 uncultured Bacteriovoracaceae bacterium | reverse complement strand
ACTTTAGCGCGATCTGAAGGCGACAGCTTCACGAAAATCGATGGCTTCAACATGTGACGGATTTGCTGAAGGATCTGCAGCTTCTTCCCCTGCTCGGCTGGAACAAAATCTCGAAGCGAATAGACATCGGCGACAAGGCCTTGATGTCCGGTTTTTTTTCTATAAGCCTTGACCCTCTCTTCGATTTTCAACATGTCGGATGGACTATCAGCCATGATGATCAGCGGCGTGATGTAACGGCCAAAGACCTCATCGACGTAACGAGAAAGATAGCCCGAGCCGTAATTCATGCTCCTCCGGTCGCGAAGCTTGGTGGTATCCGTATCGATGATCTCGCCACGGTAGGAAACCATCGCGACGACTGAAGCAATCAACGCGGCCAGCGATAAAGCGAGAATCGTTTTGGGAAGCGCCTTCACGCCCAGCGCGACAAGATTTGAAAATCCGCCGCGGATTCGATGAACCGTTTTGTATTTCTTGGGCCAAAGACTCTCGATCAAGACGATCATCGCGGGCATCACCGAAAACGACGAGAACCAGCAGAGAACCATCCCGATCAAACCGATGACCCCGAACTGATGAAATCCTCTGAAAGTCGTCGCGGTCAATGATCCGTAAGACAACCCGGCCGCAAGCGCGGCCGTCAATGTCGCTGTGCAAGTCTGCCTCAGCGTCATGATCAACGAGCGAATCGCAATCGTCGCGTCTCTTCGAAGCTCAAGATAACGCGCTAAAACGATAATTCCAAAATTGATCCCATTTCCGATAACGATCGATCCCAGAAATGCCGAATTCGCGTTCAAATAGCCCACGGCAAAATAAGCGATGCCGAATGTCCAAAGCGTTCCCAGGAAAAGAGCGATCTCGAACCCGGCGGTCATTTTAACGTCGCGATAATACGCGAGCATTGCCGCAGTCACTAACCACGCGACGACCCAAGTGGAGAACGCAAGATCGGAGATCAGCGAGCCATGCTATTCGACAAAGTCTTCGACATCCCCCGCAAAGCGGACCTCCATGTCCGGACTATATGATTTCGGATCGAGACGAAAAACAATGTCCCAGACCGAGCGAGTGACTCGCAGCGCGACGCCGATTCCACCCGGCCCTTTGATGTGCAGCAGCGCGGCTCGAATCGTTTCGCCGGGGTTGGCGTAGAAACCGTCTTTAAACCGCGTATAAGAAGAAACCTTGTCCGAGTACTTTCGCTCAAGCCCCCCGAAATTAAGCCTTGGCTCAGGAATTTCAGAAGTCCGAAAAATATTCAGTGGATTGTAGAGAGACTTCTCGTAATCGATCCGATCGAGCACGTAATCGCGAATTCGCTCGAGATCCTTCATGTCGATGAACAGAGATCGATTACGCTTAAAGAACCGGATCTCTCGATCGATGCGGTACTCGACTCGATCGACGTCTCGACTCAGATACTTCGGAACCTCATTGGCAAGATCCACCATGAAGCGCCGGCTCGCTTCAGAGTCCTTCGAAAAGACCAGGACAACCAGGCTTTGCGTCGAACGAAGTCGATTGCGCGCCCGATTCAGGTCCTTCACGCTGCGAGCGGAGTCGGGAAGAAGCTCCTCAAGGTCCGTTTTCAGATTTTTAAATAATTTAACTGTATAGAAGGTCCCGACAGCCGTTAACACGAAAGCCAACACGACGATCCATGCGGCGCGACGAATGACAAACTGCGCGTATCGGCGGATAAAGCGATCCAAGGAGCCCACGCAGATTAGCAATAAGCGGGCTCTTAAAGAGTGATGTCGCCTTTATCGATGCGCGGAGAATAAACCGGAGTTCCTGGAGCATTGCCGGCCAAGTTAGCGAAGAGCGTATACTCAGCAAGCCAAGCCAGACGAATCGTCGCCGTTTCACCGGCACGATGCTTAGCGACAATAAGCTCGGCAATGCCCTTGTCCTCGGTTTCCTTATTATACACTTCATCGCGATAAATAAAGCATACGATGTCGGCATCTTGCTCGATGGCTCCGGACTCACGAAGATCGGAAAGCATCGGGCGCTTGTTCGGGCGGGTTTCGACGCCGCGGTTCAGCTGCGAAAGCGCGATGATCGGAACCTTGAGCTCCTTCGCGAGATTTTTCAGATTTCGGCTGATTTCGGAAATTTCGCGTTCACGACTTCCGTCTCCTCCGGAGGTCTTCTTGGTGCCTTTCATCAGCTGGAGGTAGTCGATGACAATCAGGTCGATCGACTTTTCCTGCGCCAACAGTCTGCGACAGCGGGAGCGCACATCCATGACGGTGAGATCACCCGAGTCATCGATGAAAACCTTCGATTTGGAGAGCTGATCAGCGGCGCGAGCCAGGCGTGCCCAATCGTCAGCGCCATTAATGCGGCCGATTTTCAAACGCTTCGAATCGATTCGGCTCATCATCGACAAAAAGCGGAAGCCGATTTCTTCTTTCGACATTTCGAGCGAGAAAATCGCGACGACTTTATTGTTCTTCTGAGCGATGTTGTTTGCCGCCGAGATAAAGAGCGACGTTTTACCCATGGCGGGACGAGCAGCAAGAATCACCAACTGTCCGGCGCGCAAACCGCTGGTCAGAGAGTCGAAATCGTTAAAGCCCGTGGAGAGACCGATGACATCGCTCTTGGTCTGGCTCATCTCCTCGATGCTATGCATATTATCGATGAGGATTTGGTTCATCGATGCGAAAGACTTGTTGGTTTTGGTATCGGAGATCGCGAAAATCTTAGTCTCGGCTTCGTCCAAGAAGCCTTCGATATCCGAAACGCCGTCAAACGCTTCGGTCGAGATTTCAGTCGTCGTTTCGATCACTCGGCGAAGAAGAGCCTTCTCACGAACGATCTTGGCGTAGTAGCCCACGTTCGATACCGCGAATGTATCTTCGAAAAGACTAGTCAGCGCAGCCGTTCCACCGACCTGGTCGAACCAGCCCCGATCCCGAAGAGCAGCGGTCAATGTCACCAAGTCAGCAGGTTCGCCTCGCTCAATGAGCGAAACCACTGCTTCAAAGATTTTTTGGTGAGCAGGACGATAGAAGTCCCGAGGCTCGAGGCCTAACTCTTGAATTCTGTGAAAAGCTTCGTTGTTGAGAAGGAGCGCGCCGAGAACAGAGCGTTCAGCTTCGGCGTGGTGAGGAGGAAGACGACCCCGCATGGATGCTTGAGCATCACGGTCATCTCGAACAGGAGAGGCAAACTGAGCATCACCGAATTGTGGATCCTGAGGAAAACCGAAATCCATGATGCGATTTTAAGACCTCTATCGCAAATAAGCCAGAATGAAGACGACTGAAGGCTTTCACAGCCTCGCCGTGAAAGCCCTCAGTAAACTCTTTTTCAGGAGAATTATTCTTCCTTAACAACCCAAACCTTGAGGGTCGTTGACACTTCTGCTTCCAACTTAACGGTCACAGGGTGAACACCCAAGGTCTTGATCGGTTGATCGAGCTGGATTTCGCGTCTTTCGACTGGGAATCCGGCCTTCTTCAAAACATCTGCGATGTCAGCAGTGCTGACAGAACCGAACAGCTTATCGCCTTCACCGACCTTGCGGCTCAAGGTGCAGGAGTAGTCAGCCAGCTTCTTAGCCAATTCTTGGGCAGAAGCTTTAGCTGCCATGCGCTTCTTTTCGAGAGAGCGCTTGTGGTGTTCGATCGCTGCAACATTCTTTTCGTCGGCTGCCACAACAAGGCTGCGAGGCAGGAGGAAATTGCGGGCATAACCATCGGTAACGTTCACGACATCACCAATGCGGCCCAAATTTTCGACGTTTTCCTTCAAAATCACGAGCATTTTAAAACTCCTTAAACAGGGCTGACAGGCTCCAGGCCTGACCCCAATCATTTAGCGTTTGTTATGACTGCCTGAACTTGCTCCGAAAGTCAAACCAGAGATCAAAGAACCCTAAGCTTAATAGCAACGGCATGGCGACCAAAACCGCGACCAAATACCCGATCGTGCGGAAAAACTTATTGATCCGCCAACGAGTCATGAACGCACTCAGAACCGCGAGCCCCTGAATGGCGTACACAGACATGAAAAACTTGAAAAAATTCCGCCCAATATCGGTTACAATGCCCCAATCCGTGAGAAGCGTTGCGCCAGCCAGAATCGTTGGCCAAACCATCCACTCAGGGGCCTTCCACGTCTGGAAAAAATCCGCCCCAAGCCCCAAACGAGCCCGAATATTTCGAGGATTGAGCCGTAAAGTAAGCGTTAAGTTCACCCAAACGATCATCAAAGCAACGACGGCGACGGCAGAAGGAAGCTCAGTCATCAGAGTTTTCTTCATTTCGTCCAGCTCAGCGGGATCTTGGACTGGCAAATTCCCCATCCCCCCACTACTCAAACCGCCTTGATTCGTAGAAACGGTCTTCACCCAATAATCGACAAATTGAGAAACCGCCGATTTGACCTCGCCCCATGGATGGACGTGATGAACTTGAGCAAAAAACAACATCACTAGCCCAGTCGCGGCAACGATCGCCAAGAAAGCTCCTCCCGCGATAGTTCCCAAGCTTTTTCGACGAGCTAAAAGCTCAATCAAGGCCAGTGCCGGAGCCAAAACAAAAACGATGTAAGTCGCGAATGTCACTTCCCCGCCCAGAAAATAAACAATGGCGGAATTCGTCACGATAGCCAGCGCAGCCCAACCTCGCTGGACATAAGAACGTTGAATAGAAGTGCCCATCAATCCCAATAAAATGATCGGGAGAGGCGAAAAAACTGCGAGAAAAGCGCTCAAAAAAAGAATCGCGCTGAGAAAAAAAGGAATCAGCCGAAGCCAGAACGGAATTCGGGGAACAGGAACGGTGCCGATCGAGGCATCCACCTTCCCCAAAGAGGAAGACGAATGCCCCAAATCAGAATCTGAAGAATCAGGTGCCCATGGAGACATAGCCGACCAGCGCCAAGTTGCGGGCGCGCTTGACCTCAGAGGTCAACTTGCGCTGATGCTGAGCGCAGTTGCCAGAGATGCGGCGTGGTACGATCTTGCCGTGCTCAGTGATGAAAGACTGCATCATGCGGATATCTTTGTAATCCATGACGAAGTCTTGATCCGAGCAGAAACGGCAAACTTTCTTGCGTCCGAAACCGCCACGGCGGCCTCCACGATCGTCTCCGTCCTTATCCATGCCACGATCGTCGCGAGATTGGCGATCTTCACGAGATGGGCGTTCTTTCGAGTCACTCTTAATAAAAGCTGCCATTTTGAAATCCTCTTAAATTTGAAACCGTTTATTCTTCAGAGCCTTCGGAAGCGCTTTCGTCAACACTTGGGCTACGATCTTCGCTCATGTCATATCCGCGGCGTTCAGCATTACGCTCTTCACGGCGAGCTTCGCGCTCTTCTTCACGACGCTTTGCAGCTGCGTGGATATCAGCACGGCGCTTGCGGAAAGCTTCCGAGTCAAACTCATTAGCGAGATTGACAGTCAAGAAGCGAAGGACGTGTTCGTTGAGGCGGAGGTTACGCTCCATCTCATGAACGACATCGCCTTTGCCGGTGTACACAACGTAGGTGTAAAGTCCGCGGCTTTCCTTTTGAATTGGATAAGCGAGCTTGCGGCGGCCCCAATCTTCGGAAAGAACGACTTCGCCGTCGAATTGAGCGACAACGCCATTCAAACGCTCAACGAGCGCCTTCTGAGCTTCGTCAGAGATTTCAGAACGAGTAATAAAGGTGGTTTCATAACCGGCCAAGATTTTAGCCGTTGAAGTCTGAGCCATGATTTCTCCTTACGGTTAGTGACCGGCAACAGCTCTGAATCGAAAAACGACTTCCGACTCTTTTCACCGATCAAGAGCCTCGGCCACTAAAGCCGAAGCAAGGTTAAGTACTCTGTTTAAGTACGTGACTGGGGTAGTTAACATAGGCCAAGGCCTGAAGAAATAGAAATCCTTAACGAGATCGGCCTTCAAACGGGTTTGGAGGCCTGCCGTCATCCGCGGCAGCCGCCTCCGGAGAACGTCTCACACCCAGCCAATCGACCACCCAGATGGCTGCTTCGTACATCAAAATCAATGGCGCCCCTAAGATCAGCATCGAAACAGCATCCGGTGGAGCAAAAAGTGCGGCCACTACCGTAATGCCGATGATCGCGTTCTTTCGCTGTTTCCGCAGCGAAGCGGCATCCACGAGCCCGATGTACCCTAAAAGGACAATAAGAACCGGCAGTTCGAACGCCACACCAAAGAGCAAAAGCAGCTTCAGACAAGTGCCGTAGTACGAATCCATGGTCAAAAGCGGAACATCCGAAGGACCGCCGTAGTGCACAAAGTACTTAAAGCCGACCGGAAAAAGCACGAAATACGCAAAGCAAGCCCCCGCCAGAAAAAAGAAAGTCGCGGCCAATATAAAGGGAGCAACCAGCTTTCTTTCCTTCGGGTAGAGTCCAGGGGAAATAAAACCCCAGAGCTCGTAAAAATAATACGGCGAGAGAAAAAACAGCGACCCATAACCCGCGATTTTCAAATGGGTCATGAAATGCGCCGAGGCAAACGATGCTGATTGCCAATTGAATATCGGTCAATCCTATATCGATGGAGTTGGAGTCGATATCGACACTGAAAAGGGGAAGTTTTGGTTAGAGAAGTCGAGCAAGCAAGGCAACGTCGTGGCCGAATCCTTCCTCGTTTTACAGCGTACGAAGGACGCGTTGGCCGAATCTTATCGCGACTACCATATCGTCATGGCTTGCTTCGAAACACGCCAAGCAGCCTTGCCGAGCTTGTCCTGATCCACGGCGA
>CAZCBS010000237.1:0-6748 GCA_964496965.1 uncultured Bacteriovoracaceae bacterium | reverse complement strand
CGTCCATGAAGCGGTCGGGCACGCGCACCGAGTTGTTCGAGTTCTGGCCCGAGACGGTGAGATAGGCCTCGCCGTTGAAGTCGGACGGGTAGCCGGCCTTGACCAGCGCGCCGACCTTGCGCTCCTCGCGCACCTTCCACTGGATGAAGTCCATGATCTCATCGAAACCGACAAATCCCTTCGATTTATTTTGACCGGAAGCAGCGCTAGAAAGCTCAAACGAGGAGGCGCGAATTTATTGGGAGGACGAGCCTCTTGGATGCAGTTCCATCCCCTTTGTTTTCCGGAGCTCGGAAGTAATAAGCCATTTCAAAAATGGATCAAGCGACTTTCGATCGGCGCACTCCCCTCGATCATTGACTCAGTCGATCCATTCGCAGATCTCAAGGATTATGTCGGACTTTATCTTCGTGAAGAAATCCAAGCCGAAGGACTGAGTCGATCCATTCAAGGATTTTCCCGCTTTCTCGATTTCGTCGGACTCATGAACACGGAACAAATCAACTACACTGCCATCAGCAACGATGCACAAATTCCATCCAGCACCGCCAGAGATTATTTTCAGATCCTATCCGATACCCTGATCGGACGTACTTTGCCGGCTTTTCGTGAAACCCAGAAGCGCAAAGCCATGAGCACGAGTAAATTTTATCTTTTTGACTGCGGAGTTGCAAACGCCCTTGCAGGAAGATCCGAAATCGCGCCTGGAACGCCAGAATTTGGAAAGGCGCTCGAACAGGCACTCTTTCTCGAAATCAAAACTTATTTAGATTATCACCAGAGCGATCAAAAGATTGAATACTGGCGCTCAACCTCTCAGTTCGAAGTCGACTTCTTAGTCCACAGCCGCGCGGACGATCGCGTGGCCATTGAGGTCAAAGCATCAGCAAATCCTTCTCCTCGGGACCTTAAAGGCATCAGAGCGCTTGAAGAAGAAGTCGTTCTGAAAAGAAAGATCCTTGTTTGCAACACAGATCTTCCTCGAAAAACAGAAGACGGAATCGAAATTCTTCCGATCGAAACTTTTATTACAGACCTCTGGGCTGGGAAGATTATCAAATGCTGAAAATAGGCTTCGAAATCCACATTCCAATTTCTGAAATCGAGTTCTCCTACGTGCGCAGCTCCGGACCAGGAGGCCAGAACGTCAATAAGGTCAACAGCAAGGCCGTGCTGCGCTGGAACTTGGTCACCAGCCCTAGCCTGCCTGATTTTATGAGAGCACGATTGATCGAGCGTCTGGGCGATCGCCTGACTCGTACGGGTGAAATCATTGTGGCCAGTGATCGATTTCGAGATCAGGGAAAAAACCGCGAGGATTGCTTGGAAAAGCTTCGCACGATTTTGTCTCGCGCGGCGATTCCTGAAAAAATCAGGAAGCAAACTCGTCCTACGTTTTCAAGCAAGAGAAAAACCGGGGAACAAAAGAAGCGCACGTCGGAGAAAAAGCGCCTTCGGAGGTTTTCTCGGCATGATGATTAATAAAAAAACGCCTCTGCTACTTTGATATAGCAGAGGCGTTTAATTTTTGATCGAGCCTAAAAGGTCTGATCTTTCGATCAGACTACTTCTACTTACGCCCGCTCGTGAGCGACTTCGCGGATGCCCGCGACGATGCTGTTGAGCTGTGGCTGCGTAGCCATCTCGAGCGTATCGGCCAAGCCGACGCCAGGGATGAATGCGCCTGCGATCAGTTTTGGACGGGCTTCGAGATCGTAGAAGAGCTCTTCGACCGTACGGCGAACGAGGTGTTCTCCGAAGTTCGTGATCTCGGTGTCTTCGTTCACGAAAACCGCGCGTCCCGTCTTGCGAATGGACGTCGAGATCATTTCCCAGTCATAGGGCCAGAGCGTGCGCATATCGATCACTTCGACCGAGATGCCTTCTTCAAGAAGCTGATCGGCGGCTTGCGCGCAGATCGGCAGAGTGCGGCCGTAGCTGACCACGGTCACATGCTCGCCGGAGCGAACGATTTTGCCCTTGCCGAGCTCGACCGTGTAATCGGTCAAGCCTTCTGGCCAGCGAGCTTTCCACTTTTTATGGGCTTCGCTGCCGAGAATCGGCATGTCGATCATTTCCTTGAGCTGCTTCTCGCCTTCCGGAGTGAGCGGCGGCTCGCCTGGAATCTGCTCCGTGCCACGGATACGCAACAAAGCCTTCGGCTTGAGGTACATGGTCGGATTGTTCTCTTTCAAACAAGCGATCATGAGTCCGTAAGCATCGAGAGGATTCGATGGCATCACGATCTTCCAGCCTGGGATATGCGTCATCGTCGCATCGAAAGAATGCGAGTGATAGATCGAGCCACGGATGCCGGATCCGACCGGAGTCATCACCGTCATCGGGAGCGCCCAATCGCCAGCCGAAGTCCAGGTTTGCATGCCTGCGAGCTTCAAAAGATCGATCGTGTTGTAGATGTAGTCGCAGAACTGGATTTCAGCCACGCAGCGATCGCCAGCCAAGCCGAGACCGATTGCGGCGCCGATGATTCCGCGCTCGTCGAGCGGAGAGTTCCAGCCTGTTTTGATTCCTTGAGTGACCGTGAAAACGCCGCCCAGAGGAGGACCGACGTCTTCACCGAAAACGTCCTTCAGTCCGAGATTTTCTTCACCATAGTGGAGGGCCATTCGAATGGCCTGTGCCATATTTGCCATTACCAGTACCTGCCCTTCTGTCCAAAGTAAGTGTGATCGTAGATGGTCGAAGGATCCGGTAGCGGCTCCTCACGAACCTTCTGGGACATCTCGAGCATTTCTTGGGTGTAGCGATCTTCCAGATCTTGCATCTGCTTGCGGGTCATGACGCCAGCAGCCTCAAGCTTGTCTTGGAAGCCGCGCAAGCAATCGCTTTCGTTCGACACGAAATTGCCGCCCGTCGCCGAGCTATGTCCGTGAAGTCGAGAAACCATCGCTTCGATCATATAAGGCTTACGTTCCTTGCGGATGTAATTCATCGCCTCTTTCAAAGCGAACCAGCTTTCTTCGACGTCGTTGCCGTTGATTGTGGCGGACTTGATGTTGAAAGCCTTACCGCGGTCGGAAATGCGAGTTTCGCCGTGCTGAGTTTGACCTGGAGTCGAGATCCCCCAGTTATTGTTGGTGACAATGATGAGAATCGGAAGCTCATTGCCCGGACGGCTTGCCCAAACGAGGCAAGATGCGAATTCGCCTTCAGCCGTTCCTGCGTCGCCGCCGTTGACGATGGTGATTCCGCTGCCGCCGTGACGGCGTTGAGCGATACCGGTGCCGATCGCGGTTGCGTATTGAGTTTCGATCGTCGAGGTTACGGGAACCACGTTCCATTCACGACGTGAATAGTGGTTCACGAAATTGCGGCCACCAGAAAACGGATCGCCCGCTACGTTTTTCATCTGGCGAATCGGATCGATCGGATCCATTCCCATCGCGATCATGATCGGGCTCGAGCGATAGTGAAGGTGCAGGTAATCGTTGTCGAGACCTTGGCCCTTCTTCACCTGCATTCCCAGCGGAACGCTGAACGCTTCTTCTCCCGGACCACCGATCCAGAAATAACCGTCGTTTTGTTTGTACATGCGAATCAAGCGTTGCTCGAGCACACGCGCCTTGACCATCGAATCATGGATCTGAACAAGGAGCTTGGGCTCGAGGCGGAATGATCCACCCTTTGAAGACTTCGAGAAAGACTTAGTCTTTCCGCTTTCTAATTGATGACGCATAGAGAGGCACCATAGCCCAAGTTTTTTCTAACCTCAAGTTTCGGTGGATTTTGATTTCAGATATGTTTTAACTAACTTCAACCTATGACAACTGAGAGCTTATCAACCCCCCCAAATTGGTTCCGCGGCTTCGTTCAAGGCAAAACACGAATTGTTTTGGCCTGGATTTTTGCGGGTTTGCTGGTCTTTTCAGCGCGTCGCTTTCCTCAGTGGCCAGGAATCACGATCTGCTTCATTGGGGCGACGATTCGATACTGGGCGAGCGGTTATCTGCGGAAAGACAATCGCCCCGCTGTCGGGGGGCCTTACGCCTTTGTTCGTAACCCGCTTTATTTGGGCACCTGGCTGATGGCCGTCGGAACCGCGCTTGCCATCGAAGCCTGGGCGCTTCTTTTGGCGATTACCGTCCTTTTCGCCGTCATCTATCATTACATTATTCTGGATGAAGAAACGAAGCTTCAGCGAATCTTCGGCGAACCCTACTTGGAATACTGCCGCTTAGTCCCTCGCTTCTTTCCTCGCCCATGGAGAGCCCGCCAGGCAGACCTCCTCAAGGTCAATCCTGAGCTTGCTCATCACAGCTATTCCAAAGAGCTTGCCGCTAAAAACAAAGCGTATGAAGCCTACCTCTCCTTTATTGGGTTGATCGGCTTTGTTGCTTTGGTTGCTTTGATCTGGCAGCGCTTGAGCTGATTGGTCGGATTTTGAAGTTCGCGCACTCAATCTCGACTAGCTCATTTAAGCTATAGAAAATAGGTTATTAAGAATAAAACACTCGATTATTCCTTGCGTGCCGCTCGGTTTCGAGTGAACCTATTGATTAAGTGAATACTTCTTCAGGGGCCAGTAACCTCAGCTTCGCTCTCATCGTCGATCCCAGCTTTCCAGCCGAATGGCAAAAGGGGTGGGAAGCGCAACAAGCCCAAGATTCGCTTCGAGCGCCGATTATCACCCGAAGCGCTCCCGAAGCCGTCCGATATCTTTCAGACAATGCTCTCCAATTTGGAGCGATTTATCTCAATGCTATTTTAACTCCTCCGGGAGTTCTGCGACTCATTCATATGAGTCACAAGACTCATCCTGGCACTCCGATTTATATTTTATTCGACGGAAGTGAAGGCACGAACTGCCCATTTAGCACCCAAGAGATGAATCGATTGGCCATCCAAGGCGCCATCGATCGCCAGAATGTGCCAACTTTTTTTCAGCAGCTCAAATGCCCCACCATCGATCTTTCTCAGGAAGGAATCGAGCCCCCATCCGCTCTCGAAGAAACTCCTCCTCCAGATTTTGTCTCCATCCCGATCCAGCGATTTAATTTCGCATCGAAGATATTTTTTGACGTATACATTCACGTCAGCGGCGAAAAATTTCTCAAGATTCATAGTGCGGGAAGCCCCATTCCCGAAGAACAGCTCCGAAACTATCTCAAAAAAGGCGTGACTCACCTCTACTTTCCACGCAAACCGCATCTTCGATGCCTGGAGTATTGCGATCTCCTCGAGCGGACTTTTCTGACCAACACCGGATTGTCCCCTGCTCTCAAGGTCGCGACGACGCTCAATCGCGGACACTCCATCCTCGGCGTTCTGCGCGATCATCGAAAGGTCGTTGAGCATCAGGTTGAGGAAATCATCGACTTCACCAACAACGTGCGGCGACTTCTGGGCCAGCTCGATCTCGATAAGACCGAGGACGTTCAGGCGCTGATGCAAAACGTCTCCGCCTATGAGCACAGCGTCGGCACGATGGTGATTGCTCTCATGCTCGCTAAGCCACTCGAGCTGGAACACGAGCAATCGGCGGAAATTCTTGGCCTCGCGAGCTTTTTGCACGACATCGGACTTTCTCGCATGCCCCCAGCCGTTCAGTCCGAGGATCTGTCGCAGATGATCGGCGATCAAAAAGAGCTCTACCATCAACATCCGGCCCTGGGCGCGCAGCTTCTCCGAGATTCGGGATCGGTTCATCCCGTGGCGATTCAAGTCGTCGCGCAACACCATGAGCGTCGCAGTGGCTCTGGCTTTCCGAATCAGCTCGTCGGGCAACAAATCCATAAACTCGGCGAGATTGTCGGTTTCAGCGACGAGCTGGTGCGGCTCATTCAGCTTCGTCCAGGAGTCCCGCTCAAGTCAGTCCTTCAGGAAATCGAAAAGACTTCCTACGAAACGTTCTCGCTTCATATCATGGAAGCATTTCAAAAAGCCTGCGCGCCTCTCATGCGCTGACTGAAAACCACTTATTTCTCAGGCTGAGTCGCGATCGCAAACTTCTCGGCGCCCGCTTTTCGGGCATGATCCATCACTTCGATCGCGTTTCCAAGAAAGGCTTGGCGATCTCCTTCGATGATCACGAGCCGTGAAGTCGTCTTCGTGAAATACGTCTTCAAGCTGGATTCCAAGTTTTCGTACTGACCCTTGGAGATCTTCGTATCATTGACTTGAATATCTCCCGAAGGAAGCAAAGTGATGATCACTCCCTCGGGCTGCGCTTGCGCAGTGACATTGCTCGCTTGAGGAAGATGGACGTCCACTCCCGACTGCGTCATGACCGAGCTCGTCACCATGAAGATGATCAAAAGAACGAGAAAAACGTCGGTCAGCGGAGTGATGTTGATCTCGGCGACGATATCGGCCGAACCCTCGTCCGCGTACCGATCTCCTGACTTGTGTCCGCCGCCTCCTAAGCGAATGGCCACGGTCAGCTTCCCCCTGAGGTCGGTGTTTCGAGACTCGAAAGGATCTCAGAAAATTCTTCTGTATGAACCCGGATCGTCAGCACTAAGCCATTCCAACGGGTTTGAAAAGCGTTGAACGCCATGACCGCAATCACAGCGACCACAATCCCCGCAGCGGTCGCGATCAGAGCTTCGGAAATTCCAGCCGCAACTACGGCAAAACCGCCCGATCCTTTGACTGCCATCTGTTGAAACGATTCGAGAACGCCCACGACGGTTCCAAAGAGACCGATAAACGGAGCCGCGCTTCCGATCGTTCCCAAAATCCAGAGATAGCTTCAGAAATCGGAATTGGAAATCTGCCTTCTCCCATA
>CAZCBS010000236.1:0-6810 GCA_964496965.1 uncultured Bacteriovoracaceae bacterium | reverse complement strand
GATCGTTTCATTTCATCAGATCGTCTTGCCTTTTGCGGGAATGAACTTCGTGCTCAACGAATCAATCGACTTCATCGGCAATCCGGATCGCAGCCTTTATGGCCCAGCCGAGTACAATCTGCCTGGCGACGACTGGAAATCAGGGCGCACTCCTCGAATCATTGCAGCAAGACTTGATCGGGCGAGACTCGACCGGCCGGAGACATCGAGTGCACCCGAAGCTCAGGCAATGAAGAGCGTCACGATTACACGAAAATCTTTGCGAAGCTCTCGCAATGAATCAGCCGGTGAACTCGTGATCACCACCTCTCGCGGAAAATTTTTGGGAGTCATCCCTCCGCTAGCAACGGGGAATAGCCAGACAATCGTGGTTAAAGAGAACCCAGAACGCATTCGCATTACAGCCCACTCGGGATCGTCCGCCCGAATGGATTTCGCTGGATTGAGAATTAGGGGCTCCGACGGAAACACGTATTCGCCGCTCTCAGTGGACGGTCATGTGATCGGAGCGGATTCACAGCTCTGGCTCTCGTCGCTCCCCGGTACGGTCGTTAACGAATAAAAATCACCGCGGCATTTTCTCCGGAGCCTCAACGCCTTCGTCGAAATACTTGGACGAGACTTTGTGGCCGGTGGCATCGTACTCGTTCCAAACGCCGTCTTTTTTTCCCATCTTGTAATTGCCTTCGAGCGCGAGCTTACCGTTGGGATGCCATTCCTGATAGTATCCATTGTTGATGTACTTTCCGTCAGGGCCGCGCTTTTGCGCGCATCGGCGATCGCCTTTGAACGGAACGTCGCGCGCGGGCTCTCCGCCTTCGACGCATGGATGAGGTCGCGTAGTCATGCAAGAAGTGCTAAGAATGCCTAAAATCAGCGCGATCGATCCTACTCTCTTCATTTCACTAGGATAGCCGCCTCGAGCGAACGCGCAAAGATAAAACGCCGACCCGAAAGATCGGATCGGCGTTTAACTGAGATCGGCTTTGAAATTAACTCAAAGAAGCATTCAATTGGCTTGAGCTGAAGTTTTTGACCTTGTTCAAGGCATTGCCCAGCTGCTTTTCGAGCTTGTCGATATCAGCCATGGCTTGCTGCTGATTATTCCAGTACTTCGCATTGCATGCCTTGCCTTCCCACGACGAGAGGGTTTTATGAAGGTCCTGAAAAGCGGGGCTCATGTTGCGATACTCATCACTGTTGGCGATGTCCGGATAGCTGCGCACATCGCTCTTGAGTTGCTTCACATGAGTGCGAGCCACTTTAAGATCGTTGTTCATTTCCTTTACGAAAGCATTGTAGCTCTGAATCGTATTCTGATCAGCCGCCTTCATCCCTTCTGCCACGCCCATCTCGCCCTTCAGACCCCGAACCTGGTCCATGGCGCTGCTCAAGGAACTTTCGATCATGAGCGTATGCGGAGCCAATTTCGCTTTCGCTTCGGGGTTTACATTGCTGGCGCTCTCACCGCTCGAACGGACGTTCTGCTGAGCTTGATTCATCTGGGATTGAGTCTGAGCACCGGCGGCACTGCCAGTAGTGGCGCCTTCCGAGTAAACCGGCTGATTTCCTTGCGAAGCCTGGCTCGATTCGGCGGAAGGAGCCGCTTGAGTCGTCACAACAGTTTCGCTCGTATACGAAACATTCGAAGCGGCGACTGGGGCGTTTGGATTTCCAAGGACGGCTTGACGTTGATCGCGACCGGTCGTGGTTTGAGCTTGCGCGATGATTTTCTGATCAGGATCCCAAGCCGTGAAGGAGTTACTCAGAATCACGTTCAGCGGATCTGGAGTCGTGACGAAATCGCGAGTGACATCGTTCCTTCCATGGCGACCGCCAGGCACTAAATTCCAATCAATTTTCTTATCATCCGCCTGCGCCTGCAGGGCACACAAGGCGCCCGCAAAGACGAACAGCGGGAAAGTTATCTTTTTCATGACGGAGTTCCTCCTGAAAAAAGTTCATTGAAAAGGGTTACACTCCGTTCAATTGCAAGCCGAGAGCCAGCAGCTCGCTGTCGGCTGCTTGCAGCGCTCGTGTTGGAGGATCACGATTTGCAATAGGTCGCGTCGATGAGCCTTAAATTCAAAAGACTTGCGAGCCTTGTCGCTCCTACGCTTGAGCGGCCAGAAATTTTTCCACAGAAATCTCCTGAGATCGAGCCGCCTTCGCGTCAAGAGCCGGAAATCGATGAGCCGCCTCGTCGGCACTCGCCCGAGATCACTCCCGAGCCTTCTCCGGATGCAACACCGCCTCACCCCGGACGCTCGCCCGAAATCAGCCCTCCCGAGCGGCATATTCAGCCCATTCGCGAGCCGATCCCCACTCCCGTACATCCCGAAACTTAGATTCGCGATCAAGCTGCTCTGTACCAGTCGTGGCTGTCGCGCGGACCCTCGCTCGGCATAACCGCGCGTTGAAGCAGCAATCGATGAAGCGCCTGCTGCAGCCACTCGAGGCGATCTTCCTGCTCGCGAGCAGTTTCTTCGAGCAATCCTTCGAGTCGGTCTTGAGCGTAAACACTGTCTAAAAAAGGCAAGATTGAGCGTAAAAACGCGAGATGGACGTTTTCCTGAAGAGATGCGTACCAAGAGTTTTCGATATCACAGAGCTGCTGCAGGCGCGACGGAACCGCCAATTGAAGAGCAGCTTCCACGCGCTGTTGCTGAACTTGCGCCGCCGGGCTCACGAAAACAGGATTTCCGCCCAAATCTCGAATCATGGTTCGAATCTGATCCGAGCGCATTTCAGTGCTCTCGACGAATTGATCCATCCATTGGCGAATGTCAGGAGACTGCGCTCGATCTCGAGCCAGGGTCATCAGTCGGATACTGTTCTTCTGCAGAACCAACATCTCGCTGAGAAAATCGAGAAGATGCCCAATCCCGATTTGATGAATGCCCCGATGGGGACGTCCCCTTTTGGACGCTCGAGCTGCTTCATGGATAGGAATGACCTTTTTTTTCGCCGTGCGCCGGATGCCATTACTGCTGTGCTTTGCCATAACCGTTACTTTCAAGAGCAATGAGCATGCCTGTAGGTCATGCGGAGCGCGATAACTTCCGCGCTTCAGCGATCGAATGATCCTCCGGCGGAACGATCAAGCGCGCGCCCCGACTAAATGTGACGTACATCCAGATCCACTGAAGCACGACGGAAACTCGGTTTTTAAAACCGATCAGGTAAAAAACGTGCACCACCAGCCATGCTAACCAAGCGATCATTCCTTTCAGCTTGAAACGACCGATCTCGGCTACGGCAAATCGGCGTCCCACCGTCGCGAGATTTCCTTTATCCCAATATCGAAACGAAGGCGTTTCCTGAACGTCGATGGCTCCTTGCTCGCGCAGACGAATCACATCCGCGACGTACTTTCCCATCTGCATGGCCACCGGCGCGACTCCCGGGAGCGGCTTTCCGTCTTGAACGAAATGACAGCAATCGCCGATCACAAAAATGTTCTCATGCCCTGGAACACTCAAGTCCGGATTGACTTTCACTCGTCCCTGCCGATCCATCTCGGCGTTCAACCATTTCCCCGCTGGCGAGCTGACGACGCCTGCGGCCCAAATCACGGTTCGTGCCTCAATTCGCTCGTTTTGCAGAGTCACGCCCATTCGATCAATATCCAGGACTCGTGCTCCAGTTTTGACCTTAACGTTCAGCTGATGCAATTCATCGAGAGCAGCCTTCGAAAGCTCTGAGGAGAATCCGGCCAAAATCCTCGGACCTGCTTCGAGCAAAATAATTTCAGTCGACTTCGGATCGATATGCCGGAAGTCTTTGGCGATCGCGCGATAAGCAAGCTCCGCAATCGCTCCAGCAAGCTCCACTCCGGTCGGTCCACCTCCCACGATCACAATCCGCAGAAGCGCAGCTTGAGCATCCGGAGAGGACTCTTGTTCAGCAGCCTCGAAAGCGCTCAGAATCCTCCTTCGAATTCGTGTCGCATCACTCACGGTTTTCAGTCCCGGCGCATCAAGCAGCCACTTATCGTGCCCAAAATAGGTGTAGCTCGAGCCTGTCGCAAGAACGAGATAGTCATAGGCAATGCTTCGCCCTTTCAAAAAAACAAGCCGACGACTTGCGTCGACTCCGACCACTTCATCGAGCAAGCATTCCGTATTTGACTGCTTGCGCAATATCGAGCGAATCGGGACTGCGATATCCGCGGGAGAAAGCCCTGCCGTTGCGACTTGATAGAGCAGCGGCTGGAAAAGATGAAAATTATTCTGATCCACCACCGTGATGCGCACGGGGGCCTTTCGCAATGCCTTTGCGACATTGAGCCCACCAAATCCGGCACCGACGATCACAATATGAGGAATTTTCATTTTTGCGGTATCTCGATTAATATGACAACGATGGAAAACCTGATGCGCCGACCCCTCTTGGATCAAATTCTAAGCCAACCTACGTCCCCATTTCGTGAAGGCCACGTCATCTCGCTTTTGACACATGTACTCGAAGACGAAAAAGTTCCCCACTTTCAAGATCCTGCGGGAAATATCGTCATTGGCGCTGCGAACCAAAAAGAATATCGCTCCTTGCTCCAAGTCAAAACCGACGAGCCATTGCGCATTTTCATCGCGCATATGGACCATCCCGGATTTCATGGAGAGAGCTGGACAAAAGACGGAAAACTTGCGGTCCGATGGCACGGCGGCTCTCCAACCGCGGATCTCGAAGGCGCGAGAGTTTGGATTGCGGATCGTTCCGGCTGGCAAACATCTGGTTCTTTCGTAAATGCCGTTCTTCATTCGTCCGGAAAGATGATCGTTTCGGGAGAAGTCCGCTTCAACTGGAGCGATTTAGCCGAAATTCAAAAACGCTCTCCAAAAGGAAGCGAGCTCTTTGGTGGCTTTGGCTTCCGCGCTCCGGTTTGGCAAGAAGGCTCAACTCTTTACACCAAGGCCGCGGATGATCTGGTCGGATGCTTTGCCATCGTCTCCACGGCTCTCGATCTTTTCGGCAAGCGCAAAGGCAAGAAGCAAAAAACGAAGAACACCTCGTTTCTCGGGCTTTTGACTCGAGCCGAAGAAGTCGGATTCATCGGCGCAATCGCGCATTTCGATCTCGGTTGGCTGGATCGCTCGCGCCGTCATTTGATGGCCGTTAGCCTGGAAACCTCGCGCGCGCTTCCTGGCGCGGAATTCGGCAAAGGGCCCGTCGTTCGACTTGGAGATCGCTACACCGTATTTGATCCTGGTAAGCTTCGCGTTTTCACGGAGCTTGCGGAAAAGGCTCTTCCCGGCCGGCATCAACGTCGCATCATGGACGGCGGAAGCTGCGAAGCCACAGCGGCAACAGTTTACGGAATTCCTTCCATCGGAATTTCCGTTCCCCTCGGAAACTATCACAATCAATGCTTTGAAGGCGGGCCGGATTCTCGCGGCGCGCTCGGCCCTGCGCCGGAGTTCGTTCATCTGGACGATGTCCATGGCTTGCTTGAGCTTTGCAAAGCGATTCTTCAACCCAAGCAACCCTGGAATCGGCCTTGGGACAAACGGCGCCAGGATTTTCGAAAGTCGCTTCGAACCTATCGCTCTCTTTTGAAATCGAAGCCCTAAAGCACCGAGAGAATAAATGACACCCATACGAATTTATCACAAGGCCAAGCAAATCATTCGCGACACGCAGTTCGTGATCAACGACGCGCAGCTTTTTATCACAGCCTCGAGCCTGGCTTATACGACGATCCTCTCGATCATTCCGGTGCTTGCGCTGAGCTTTGTCATTTTCAGGGCTTTCGGCGGACTCGAAAAACTCTACGATACGCTTGAGCCGTTCATTCTTTCCAATCTCTCGCAAGGCACGAGCGAGGACGTGATTCTCAGGCTCCGAGGATTTATCAATAACGTGAGCGTCGGAACGATCGGAGCCGGCGGCTTTATCGGCCTTGTCGCTACAAGCATGAGCTTGATGTTGAGCATCGAGAACAGTTTCAATCGAATCTGGAAAACCGCGAACACCCGGACCTGGTTTCATCGAATCGCCTCGTACTGGCTCTTCATCACCTTAGGTCCTTTGGCGATGTCCATCGGACTAGGCATCGCGACCTCCACCAAGCTTCCGCTGAGCAAGCTGCTTCCAAGCTGGAGCGGCGCCTTCTCCCTCGCCGCTTGTCTTCTGACCTTGATTTATAAGTTCGTTCCGAACACGAAAGTTCAGTGGAAATTCGCGTTCATTTCCGGATTTTGGACTGCGGTGATCTGGAATCTCACACGAGTGGGATACGACCTTTATGTTGACCGTTTTGCCTCTTACAACAAGATCTACGGAAGCCTTGCCGCGGTCCCGATTCTTTTGTTTTGGATCTATCTGATCTGGCTCATGGTTCTCGCGGGCGCGGCGCTCACTGCCACGCTTCAGAAGCGGCTCGATTCGGCAACGAACGGGCGCTGAGACACGCAAGAAACACCGCAGAATTTCTTTGGACACGGTTCATTTTCCGGTTACTGTTAATTAAATAAATTTCATCTATTTAATTAACAACGGATGTTCGGAAAATCACTCGCTCCAGAGACTACGCCTCCCGCAGCCCCTCCTCTGGAGATCGGCGAACATCACGTCAGGCTTCCCGACCAACTCGCCACGATCTTAAGAGCCGATATCGCGCACCAGCGAGGCATCACGGGAAAGAAGATCCGCGTGGCGGTGATCGATTCTGGATTTTATCCGCATCCGTTTTATCAGCTCAAGCCTTACGACATCCGTCGCATTGCCACGCGAAAAGAGCCGGATCCACAAGTCGATGTCTACGGCCACGGAAACTCAATGCCCGAATAGCTGCCTTCCGTGGCCACTGAA
>CAZCBS010000235.1:0-6828 GCA_964496965.1 uncultured Bacteriovoracaceae bacterium | reverse complement strand
AAAGGCTATGCCTATTCCCGTCGCCAAACAAAAAGAAAAGCTCCGCGAATTGCTCGAAAACTGTCCAAAAACGCCTCGCGCCTGCCCTACATGGACGATCTCTTCGTCGAATTCAGCGCAAAAGATGGGAGATTAATGGAAATTACATGGCGGATCTTGTGGTTTCCATTGATGGTTGAGACAATCGGTTTCGACTTCAATTGAGTTTCCGGCGGTTCATCTTTTTGATCCGTAGTCTTCTAAATCCGTCCGAAGCCACTCCGCGATTCCGTTGTCGCAAGTCTTAGCGTGAGCTTCTTTTTCGTTACGAACGAATTCGCGAAACTGCGCAACTGAGGCATCAGTCGCTTTAGCTTTGGCGTAGCGCTTGTTCTCGACCGAGGCACTGAAGAGGGTCTGTCCCGCGATCAACGAGGGTCCAAGGGCGGCACTTCCAATTGCGATCATTGGTTCGCCATGTCCATGAATGATTTTCACCCATTCATTGGCACTCACGATCGTTCCAAAAATCGTAGGTGAAAACTCGAGCAGCCCAAGTTTCCAGCCCCTAGTTTTGATTTTCGCGATCTGCTGGGAAAACCCCTCCCGAATCGTACTGAGATACTGCTTACGGGCAAGGTATGGTGACTTGAGCCTGGTATTCAAGGTTTCCAGCATGACGTCGAGTTGAGCCGAAACGGAAGGGTCCGAGACGCTCTTGGCGAAAGCCTTGATTTGATCGTGACCTAATTCGGGAAATTCGACAATTCGATCTACCGTATTGAAAAAGGATTTCAAGCTCTCCTGGAATCTCGGAGATTTCGGATCATTCTCAGTGAGCATTCCGATTTCCTCGAGACTCATCAAAAACTTAGCGGCGAGAGCCTTTGAGCCCGGAGGAAACCTTGCCTCCGTGAGCTTCTGAGAAAGTCGATGCCATTGCGAATCAATGCCCGGCGGATACCTCAGTTTTTGCATCAACGCGATGTGCTCTTCCTCGTCCAAGCTATTGAGCTCGATCGTCCTCAAAAACTCGGAGTACCGAGGTAGGTCACGTATGGTGTCCGCTTGCTCTAGGATTTTTGAGAATGAAAGAAGCTGACGCGAATGGCCCTGAGGAGCTTCGAGCACATTGCTGTTCTTGACAACGACAGCTTCGGGTTCTGCGAGATAAGGATAACGAAGGATGTCAATTCCAAAGAAGTCGCAGAGGTCCTCTATTGTCGCATGTGGATTTCTCCTGAAATACTCCTCCTTCAACGCCTTTCCAGGGCCTCTGGTCATATCCAGGAAGCGCGCACCTGGCTTTACTTGAAAATCGATCACACGATCCTTGCTCTTTCCCCAGCTAGCCGCGAAATCCGAGCGGTGAGCAGGCACGGCGTAAAGGCCTTCGCCGGCAGTTCCAGAGGAGGACGGCAAAACGCCATCAAAAAGAATCGAACGGAATACCTGCTCTGTTTTTGTCCCGTGAGAAAGGGTCGTTCCTTTCAGTGCGGTCATGGAATCCAGCAAGACCTCTTCTTCTTTTGCTCCGTATTGACGGAAGTGATCCGACAATTCATAAGGGTCCCGTTTTTTCGCAAAAAGATACTGATTGATCGGCTGGAGATGATAATTTGAGACAAGCTTGTCGACACCGAACTCTTTCATCAATATTCGCGCTTCATCTGGATACTTGAAGCTCTTTTGGATGGTTTCCTCGAGCCATTTCTTGAATTGATCTTTCGCAAGATATTTCTTGAAATCGGAATCCATTGACGTGCTTCGAACGATGTCGCGAATATGATTGGAAGTCTCAGGGTCTGAAGGTATCAAATCCGCAGCGACCGGATTTTTTCCTGAGTGTCGTACCCCATAGTTCATCGCAAGGAGCCTGAGGTAGCGAAGCGCCAGCAAAATGGGATGGTTGAGCTTCTGTTGTGCGTAATGAGTCGAGGCGAATTCTTTGGGCGAACTGAAATGAACAGTAAGGTTTCCTTCGAAAACCTCTCGAGCGCCGTCGCCAAAAATACCGATTGGAGCTAAGCCCGATCGACCTACGATGACCTTCTCGGCAGGAATGTAGCCTTGTTGGATTTCGGAGCGCCCCATCGTAGTATTGGGATCGAGTCGATCGTGAGTGATGAAGTCGATTTTTTTCACACCGAATTCCTCAGGTGAAACATCGAGCTTTCCTCTTTGAGTCAGAACGTCGATATCCGATCCCCAAGAAATGAAATCTCTCACGTGAATGCTGGGCAAAGCGCGGAGGTCCTGAAGCTTAGTCTCGACTTGCTGACGTGAGGTCAAGCCGTCGAACTGTCTGATGATCCAATAAAGAAAGTCGCGCGAAGTTCCTCCATAGAACTGTGCTTCCGGATCTTGTGCCCAAACGCGTCTGAATAAGTTGACCTTTGGGGCAAGTTCGCTCACTAGTCGTCGAAACTCTGCTAAACTCAGTAATGAATGCGCGAGCATCTCTCGCGATCCCGAACCATCTACGTTATGAGGCCCTGCAAATGCGGAGGGGACTTCAAAGTTTCTGTGGACATTCAACGTCGAGGCAAAGCATGTGAGAAGCGCCAGTATGGCCTGCCTTCGAACGATAGACTTCCGATTTTTAAGGATCGCCAAAGTGAGTGCCCTCGCACATGCCTATTTCATCATTTGAGAGGGTTCGAGAACAGGATTTTTATCTTCCAAGTTTTGGCATGTGTTCAGCCCTTGTACAGCGCCTCCCTCGAATTCTTGTAAACTAACAAGGCGTAAGTACTTGTAACCATGACGAAAATCACTGTCTCCCTCGGCGTCATTGAGAAGGCGGTTTATGGCACGGTAGTTGCGACGCTTATGCTCAAGAGAGAGTTTTATATCAGGGAGTTTATTATGACGAAAAACTACAAGTTTACTATTTGTGTCTTGGGACTGATTTCGATGACTGGCCATTGCTTTGCTGACGACGCAGTTGGCGATCAGGTGGTCGACACTAGCACGATCAATAATACTAAAGTGCAAAGAGGAATTGGCGCTCTGGAAATTACTGGCTCAGTTGGAGTTGGATATAAGCTCCTGTCCACCGGCAAAAATGGTAGTACCGAAATGGACAATTTGATTATTCGTCCTTACCGAAATGCCTCGGAAAAGTTGATTGTGAAAGGCCAAAAAGCCGCAGAAAAAGCAGTTACTAAAGCCGGTGATGAGGCCGCGGCTGAGATCCTGAAGAAGGGCGGAAAACCCGCCATCGCCCGAGTCGTCGGCGGAACGATCAAGCTCATTCGACGTCCTTTGGGCGTTATCGCAGGAATGCCTGGTGCCATGGTCGAAGTTGCTGGGATTTATGGAGTCCTCGGCATGACTACTGCTGGGACCCTTGTCGCAGCAGACGGCGTAGGACGTGTAGCCTGCGGCACCAGCGTCGCGCCTCATCCGATTGGAAACCACATGGAAGAATGTGATCTTTTGTTCTCGAATCACTCTAACTTAGTGCCCGTGAAAAAAGAACATTATCTGGCAATTGGTGGGAGTGTCTCAATCAAAGGACACGCATATAGTTGCTCCGGTGATTTGAGCCAAATTGACATGAAATCGATGAAAGAGGGCGTTGATTACTTGGTGGCTTCCTTGGACAGTGGCATTCAAGTCGGCGACGAGATGGTTTATTGTGGAAAGAAGCCTGGGCTTTTTAGCTCAGCCCAAAGCCAAGACGCTCGCGTCGCTCAAAATGATACTCAAAAGAGCCAAAGGTCGCTCGCGGCAACGACTTCCGGCGCTTTAAAGGCTGACGGCTCCGGTAATGCCGACGCGAAGTAAGTAAATTAGCATACGAAAAGAGCCTTGAGCTTGCGAGAAGCTCAGGGCTCTTCGCATAGTTCTCTGCTCAATCAAATACGTTCGCAAAGGCAAGATGCGCAACGGATACCTTAGGCCAACAGTCATCCGCGAATAGTTGCGTTTGCTGTTGGACTGTAAAATGATTGAAACTACTAAGTTAAATTACGCATCAGTATCACAATAGCGGAAAATTCGTAGCTATCTCACAGCCCGAGTCGATTGAGTCAAGAACTCGAAAAAGCTCAGAGATTATGACCGCGGCACGAGCTACATATAAAGTCAGACTAAAACTTCAATCCGATGCTCAACGACATCTTGGCCCTGATAACGAACCATTCCCACAAAAGGCTTTTCATCGAGCACATAGGGGATGAAGTAGCGATCCCCAGCCCAGAGATTCAGTGACGAAACGTCGCAAGCAGGAACCCAGTGAAGAGCTCCCTCGGCACAAGGCGCGATCCGAACTTGCGCGGAGTTCTCGTTTAAACGAGCCGTAAAAACAAAACAAAGCCAATCTTCATTCTTATGCGCCTTGAAGTTTGGAAATTGAAGCGTGCCGAGAAGCTTCAAATCCTGCTCCGAAAGATCCAGTCCCGTTTCTTCGCGAAGCTCGCGGCGCGCGCCTTGCCAGGGGGACTCATCCGCTTCCAGCTTTCCGCCCATGCCGTTCCATTTGCCCGCATGATAATCACCAGCCTTGCCCTGCCCCCCGACTCCGCCAAGGCGATGGATCATCAGCACGCGATCATCCGCGCTTCGCACGTAGATCAATACGGCGGGAATGACCTTTCTCGAGCCAGCCTCATAAGCATTCATGACGCACCTGCGCTACAAAAAGGTATGGCATACCTTTTTTTATGCATACATCCGATCGATGACGTCCTGATAGCGCGACTCCACCACCGCGCGCTTCATCTTCAGAGTCGGCGTCATTTCGCCAGACTCGATCGAAAACTCATTCGCTAGAATCTCAAAGCGCTTGATCTGCTCAAAGCTTGCCAGCGTTTGATTGACCTGCTCGAAATATTTAGAGACTTCTTGTTTAATCTCAGAACTCTCGATCACCCGAGCGGAACCGTTTGAAGCTTTTCTCGCCTCTTTCAAAGCTTCTTCAGAAAGAGTCACGAGCGCGGTGAGATACTTGCGGCCGTCGCCGACGATGCAAACCTGGCTGATTTTTGGGAAGGCCTTGATCGCTTCTTCGATCGGAAGGGGCGCGATCATTTTGCCGCCAGAGGTTTTGAGAACTTCCTTTTTTCGGCCTTTGATCCGCAGCAGACCCCGATCGTTGAATTCGCCCAGATCGCCCGTATGAAGCCAGCCGTCTTTGAGCGTATTGGCGGTCGACTCAGGATCTTTGTAGTAGCCTTTGAAGACATGGCGTCCGCGAGTCAGAATCTCACCGTCTGCGGCAAGCTTCAACTCAATGCCTGGAACGGGCTTTCCGACGGTTCCCGCGGATTCGACGCCAGGTTCGGTCATGCAAATCACGCCGGTGGATTCGGTCTGGCCGTAATCTTCCAAAATCTCGAGCCCCAAGCAGCGGAACCAGCGCGACACATGAGCAGGAAGAGCCGCGGCTCCCGAGGCCAATCGCTCCGATTTACTCAGGCCCATCGCTTTTCTGATTTTCGAAAGTACCAGTCGATCGGCAAGCTGATATTCGATCAAATCCTTGGGATTGACGAATCGTCCGGAAAAACGGGCCTCAGAAACGCGTTTCCCGACACCGAGCGCCCAAAGCGCCATTTTCTTCTGAATGCCAGACGATGACTCGACCTTGTGACAAACGCCTTCCATCATTTTTTCCCAGAGCCGTGGAACGGAAAGAAGAAGCGTCGGCTCGACTTCAGGAAGCTCTTTCGAGACATGATCGATCTTGGTGCAAAAGCTCACCGTGTAGCGCTGAGAAATTCCAACACCCAGGTTTTGAATTTTTTCGGCGACATGACAAAGTGGCAAGAAGGAAATCAGAGTCCCGCGAGCGTAAGGAAGTTTCCAAAAGGCCGAAACAAGATCCGACGTATACGTTAGGTTGTCGAGCGAAAGAAGCGCGCCTTTGGGATTTCCGGTCGTACCCGAAGTATAAATAATAAAACGCCCATCGTTCGGATCGATTTGCCCCAAAAGCTCGGACATCTTGGTTTTTCGAGTCGACTGGGCGAGCTTGCGTCCTTCCGCGATCGCATCTTCGTAGGAAATCGCTAGCGGCGAGATCGACGTATCGCCATCCAGAGCGATCACGGTTTTGACTCGAGCAGGAAGCTGATGTTCGCCGTTTTCGCCGACGATCTTTTTCCAACAATCCTTGTTTTGGACCGTGACGATCGACGCCTCGGTTTGATTCAAGATGTAGTGAACGTCTTTGATCGTCGAATTTGGATAAAGCCCGGCGGATTTCATTCCGTAAAGGACGCTTCCCAAATCGATCTGGACCCATTCAGGGCAATTGACCGAAAGAATCACGCCGATATCGTTCTTGGAAAGGCCGCGCGATTCCAAAAACAGCGAGAGATAATAAACACGATTACAAAACTCGCGAGCGCTCAGCGTGTGCCAGACGCCGTCTTTTTTAAATCGCTGCGCAGGAGCCTCTGGAGTTTCTTTAGCCCAAAGTGAAAGCCGATGGAGAATCGTTGACATAATCGGAGTATACCCTCAAGCCGTTCTCAGCTCAAATACCGTTCAAGCAAATCTCTTGCATCAGCTTTGACCCGGAGCGCATGCAAAAAGATGAACATTCCCCCCATTTTTCTGTCCAAAAACACCAGCTCGCGCGGAGGAACACGGAGTCTGAACGCGAAAATCATTTTCGCCCCAAGGCGCGCGACTCGCTTAGGAAGATCAGTTCGCCCCCAATCATAAATTCCATGAGCGTCATAGAATTCGGTTGAGATTCCCGCCGAATCCGGAAGGCTTCCTTGAAGCCATTCACGGCCCAAGAAGGGCTCGACGATCGCGTAACAGAGGTCCGTAAACTGGCGCGTCAGTTCTTCCGGGTCCCCTTCTTGAACGAGTCCAAGGTCCCTCGCCGCA
>CAZCBS010000234.1:3558-6831 GCA_964496965.1 uncultured Bacteriovoracaceae bacterium | reverse complement strand
CGCGTCGAGTGTTTCCGAATGGCGTATTAAATACTGGGATTCCGCGAAATTTTTCAGCCTGAAGATCTACTGGATTGGTGCTGATACAGATGCAGCCGACGGTCATTATTTTTTTTTTCAAGCAGAAGACGGCATACGAGATCTGGGTTTTGCTTCGGATTCCCAGAATATGAACGTCTTTGATTTTTTCGATCAGTTCCGCTTCCCCTAAAGCGCCTTGAAGGAGCTCGACTTGGTAACCTTCTTCGGTGAAAATCTCCCGCGCGCGGGCGTGGATGTTTTCTAGGAGAAGGACTTTGATCTGGTCTTTAGGGAAGGACGTTTTTGCCATAGTAGGATATATAATCTAAAGAGATGGAAATACGAAATGCCTAAGTACCGGGGAGACTCGGAAGATTGGCTGGATCATGAGGGAGCCCATAAAGGGGGTTCCAAGCGCGGTCGCGCCAGCGGATCCAAACAGAAAACTGA
Organism: uncultured Bacteriovoracaceae bacterium; assembly: GCA_964496965.1. Taxonomy (GTDB): domain Bacteria; phylum Bdellovibrionota; class UBA1018; order UBA1018; family UBA1018; genus CAZCBS01. The sequence goes on along the minus strand of CAZCBS010000234.1, from coordinate 6,360 downwards.
CAAAGCGAAGCCACTTCCTTTAGAGCAAGCCAACGCCACAGTCGCCGAAGTCTTTCCGAATCAATGTCGGGTGAGACTGGATGAGGATCGGAGCGAGATTCTCTGCAGTTATCGCCGTGCCACGGTGTTTCAACAAGGAGATATCCGAGAGCGAAGCCCGGTCGCGGTGGGAGATCGAGTCTTGGCTCAGCGGCTCAATCCTCAAAGCGGAATCGTGGAGGGCGTTTGCCTGAGACGCAATCATTTGAGTCGCCCTGCGCCAGGACGTGAGGATCAAGGCAAAACCCAGCATGTTGTTGCGGCAAATGTCGATTTTTTGGTGATTGTAACGTCAGCCACGACGCCCGCGTTTACTCCAGGACTGGTGGATCGATACCTAGTGGCTGCAACTTACGCCGGAATCGAACCCATTCTTTGTCTGAACAAAGTCGACCAGCTCGCGCCTGATGCGCCCAAGCCGACGCGGATCTACCGAGAGCTGGGATACACGGTTTTTGAAATCAGCACAAAGCAGCGAATTGGGTTGGAGCAGTTGCTGGAGCGAGTTCGCGGCAAGGGCGCGGCCTTTTGCGGCCAATCCGGCGTGGGAAAAACTTCGCTTCTTCGGGTGCTTTTAGGAAGCGAAGTCGGAAAAATCGGTGACGTGAGCAGCGCCACCGGAAAAGGCAAACATACGACGACTGCCGCGATTTTGCTTGAAGGCTCGGACTGGATCGATACCCCGGGCGTTCGTGAGTTTGGCTTGGCCGAAATCAAACCCGAGCAGCTAAAAGATCAGTTTCCGGAGTTTCGAAATCTGTCGTGTCAGGCGCCTGGCTGCCTTCATGAAACTGAAGAAGGCTGCGCGGCGCGTGCATTGGAGCGCTATCCCAGCTATCGGCGCATGATGGAATCGCTTCGTTCGGGTGAAGGTTAATCGAGAAATCGGTCTTTTCTTTGCAGCGCAAAATGGGATGTCCCTTGTTTCGGTGCACCCCGCCTCGCATTTATCCCATGTCAAACATCATCATTTTAGCTTTGGAGATTGCTTGGTCGCAGTGACGGAGCGTTCAAACGGTGGCGCGCTGTATCCGGTTCTTTTCTTTTTGCACGGACGTTTCGGCGATGCTGAAATCTGGTGGCCCATCATCGACCGGCTCTTTCCTCGATTTCGCTGTTTTTCGATCGATTTGCCGGGATTTGGCCAGTCGTTTTCCGCTCATGAACGAGGACTTTCCTTGCTGGAACATTCGCGGATTATTTGCCACCTGGTTGAGCGATTTGTTCATCACGAAGAAAGAGCCGTGATTGTCGGACACGACGTTGGAGGGGCAATCGCGCAGATTTGTTCGCTCGAGATGAGCGAGCGAGTATCGGGCATCGTATTGATCAATTGCTCGGCGGTTTCGGAACCTGTTCACGGAATCAGAGCGGGTCTCTTTGGTTGGAGCATGAGGCGTAGGCTGAAAAAGCTACTGCTCAGATCGCGAATGGCCCGACACAGTTCGCTCGCGCAGGAGCTTTTTTTGAATCCCTGGCAGAACTCCTACACCCGAGCCTCTTTGATTCGCGCTTTCCGCGCATTTGAAATCTCATGGCCGGGTCCGTTTGAGCGGCAGTATTGGAGAGACGAGCTGCGCAAGTCTTCGATTCCCGTTCTCTTGCTTTGGGGAACGCACGACCCGATCAATGAAACCGAAATCGCGCTCAAAATGGTCCGCGAGCTTCCCGAAGCCTACTTTTTCGAAAACGAAGTCGCGGGCCATTGGCCCAATCTCGATGATCCGGATTGGGTGAGCGAGAAAATTTTAGAGTTCACTTTTCGTCTTGCTGGACCGCGCTCTGTTTTTCCTCGGGTCGAAGCGAAGAGAGCGGTGGGGTAGTTCAGCTTAGACCCGTTAAGCTTGCCGCACTCATTTTCATTTTAAGGCTCATAGTCAGTCCCCTCTTTGCGTCTTGAGCAAATGGATACTGCCGAGATGACATTTCGTATTTCCAGTGCTAGCTAAAAAGATCTATCGTTTTTTAATCGTTTAATGATTCGAGGGGGATTCATGAAATTTAGAAAACTTTTGTCGCTGTCGGCAGCGTTTGCGTTAGTGGGCGTCACTTCTGCATGGGCACACGGAACGCAAACTGTGTTTACCGGTGAGTCTGAATGGCATCAGTCCGGGAACTTCAGCGAGATCGACACCGATGCCATCGCATTCGATGCCACCGAAACCGCTTATAAAAAATGCCGTGATGCAGGTTTTGATCTCTGTGTCTTGAAAAACGTCGTGCAATCCGAGGTCGATACAAAAGCAAATGGATTGCGCTACGTGGAATACACCGCGGTCGTGACCGCTGTTGATGGGATCTCCTCGTTGAGAGCGGGGAAAGTTTTTAAGAATACAGGACGAGTGAACTCGAGTCAGCCCATGCAAACTTTGACAAGTCTTGGAGCTAAATCGGCTGCTTTGGGTGGCGCTCTTCAAGCCTGCTATCAGGCGGGCTATTCTGTTTGCGTGATTCTCGCTTTGAATTATGACGCTGTAAACGACACGACACTCAATCCAGGACGATATACGACGGTTGCCGGTGCAAGCGTCCGAGGAATGGCAGTGATGGGAGATCATCTTCAGCCTTCAAACGACGTGGAGAGCTCTGAGAATTCAGATTTGCTCCCTCGAATTGATCTCAATCTGCTTTAAGCAATATAAGGATCTGGGCTGGGCTTTCACGGCGCATTGCGATATGACAATGCCAAATGAAAAAACCAGCCCGTTCCCGTACTCCCCGTTCCAGCGCTTTCAGGACTCAAGAACCAGCAGTCGCTCCAAA
>CAZCBS010000234.1:0-3548 GCA_964496965.1 uncultured Bacteriovoracaceae bacterium | reverse complement strand
TAATCATTAGATACCTGCGCCGGGCGATCGAGACGTTCGTTCTCGACCGTCCGGCGATCTGAGCTGGGCTTTTACGGCGCATTGCGGTATGACAACCTCAAATGAAAAAGCCAGCCCGTTCCAATTCTCGCAAGCCAGCCATCACGCCTAAGCACGCTTCCTCAAGAATCGCGTCCGCACAGCCCGTCGGAAAAGTAGTCATGAAGCGTGAAGCCGTCGAAAAGGCGTTTAACGCCATCTGGGCTGACCTTTTTTCAAGCCCTGTGCATCTTGATTCGGCTCTTTCCAAACAAGCCAAGAATATGAAATCCATTCTGGCGAGAATCGTTCCGACGATTCTTCTTCGCCCTGCCTCGCAAGCGGAAGCGATGGGAATTGGCGTTCCCGCTGGCGAGCCGTGGAAGCTGGCTGTCGACAAGATCAAAACGTGGCGGCCTGCCTCGGTTTTGGCGCAGCGGATGTATGAGGGCATGATCCAGCGTCCCGTTCAGGCTGATCCGGTCACGGACGATTTTCCTCCTCATATGACCGAAGAATGGGAAAAAGAGTGGGGAAGCAAAATCGCACAAGGCCTCGTTCATGCCTTGGCGAACGAGGCGCCGCTCTCGTTGCGGACTTCTCGGAAGTTTAAGGTTGCCGATGTTTTGGTCGGCCTCAAAGAGGGAAGCAAGCTTCCGGTGAGCGCGCAAATCTCGGACCTTTCTCCGAACGGCATTCGTTTGGGTGGATATGCTCCCGTTCTTCATAATGACTGGTATGAAAAAGGCGCCTTTGAGATTCAGGACGAAGGCTCGCAGGTCATGTCTTACTTCGCGCTCTGGCCGGAGCTTTATGGAAGTATCCTTTCAAAAGAGCCGGGGACCGTCAGTCCTTCTCGGAAACCTCCGAAACTTCCTGAAAACACCTCGGCATGGACCGTTGTGGACGCATGCGCCGGAGCAGGAGGAAAAAGCTTGGCGATGGCCGATGCTCTTCAAGGAAAGGGCCGCGTCTATTCTTACGATACCTCGGATAAAAAGCTTTTAGCGCTTCGTCGACGAGCTAAACACGCCGGATTTAACAATATTCAAACGATTGCGCTTAAAGATGGCCAAGAGGCCGAATCCCTGAAGCGCTTTCGTCGAACCGCGAACGTCGTCTTGGTGGACGCTCCCTGCAGCGGCTGGGGAGTGTTGAGGCGAAATCCGGACATCAAATGGAGACAGGAACAGGAAGTCTTGACTCGAATGCCAGAAATCCAAAAGCGGCTTCTTTCGGTTTATTCTGATTTGGTCGCGCCTGGTGGAAGGCTTGTCTTCGGAGTTTGCACCTTCCGGCACGCCGAGACTCGTGCCGTCGTCGACGCTTTTTTGAAGAGTCATCCTGATTTTACCGCGCGTGAGGGGGGATATCTGGGACCTGGTCCTTGTGATGGGTTCTTCATGCAGGCCTTCGAAAAGGCGGCAAAGTGAAAGGTGTGAGGGGTTTTCTATGGGGCTGGATCCGTCGCGTTCTGTTTCGGATGGATCCGGAGCGCGCCCATCGCCTGACTGTCGGTCTGATTGAGATCGGCGAGAAGACCCATACGTTAAAGGCCGTCAGCGGTGCGTCGGATCGTTACTATTCTGAGTCCGCACTCCCTCAGGTCTTGGGAATGACATTTCGCTCCCGCGTTGGACTAGCCGCCGGATTTGATAAGGACGCCGAGCTTGTCACGGCTCTGCCCTCGTTAGGGTTTGGTTTTGCGGAAATCGGGACGGTCACCCCGCGTCCTCAGCCTGGAAATGAGCGTCCCCGTTTGTTTCGCGATCCATCAAGAGCCTCTGTGTTTAATCGAATGGGCTTTAATGGCGCTGGAGCGGAAGTGGTTTCGCGCCGCCTTGCTCCGGTCAAAGGCCAATTGCCTCCGCATTTTCGGGTTGGCGTCAATTTGGGCAAGAACAAGGATACATCGCTCGAAGATGCGGCTTCGGATTACGCGAAAGCGGCGTCTTGCTTCAGGGATTTGGCCGATTATCTGGTCATCAACGTGAGCTCGCCCAATACGCCAGGCCTCCGCTCTCTTCAAACGATTGAAGCTCTGCGCCCAATCTTGAGCGCAGTGAACGCCGTGATCGCTCAATGGTCTCGCAGACCGCCGCTTTTGCTCAAACTGGCTCCGGAACTTGAAGGCGAAAGCTTGGCGCAGCTCATTTCAGAGATCGAATCCTCCAAATCAGAGCCGATCGACGGATGGATTCTCACCAATACCTTGGGTGGAGAGCATCTTGGGAAGGTGGGAGGCTGGAGCGGCGGTGCGCTCACCGAGGCATCGAGAAAAAGTTTGGTCACGGCGCGAGCCGCGAGCAAGCTTCCCATCATTTCGGTAGGCGGAATTTTGACGGAAGAGGAAGCGCTCGAAAGAAGAAGATTAGGCGCTGACTTGATTCAGATCTACTCGGGCTGGATTTACGGAGGCCCTGGTTTTCCCGCTGTTTTGAGCGAAACGATCGCGAAGTCCGAAAAATGAAAAAGCCCTGAACCAGCGGTCCAGGGCTTCTCGAACTTCTTATTAAGAAGAAAAATTACTTCTTAGCCTTCTTCTTGGTGGCTTTCTTCTTAGTAGCTTTCTTCTTGGTGGCTTTTTTCTTAGTGGCCATGTTTTTTTTCCTCCATATGGGTGCCGGTCAGTTCTCACTGCCGACTCGATTCGAGTATCTCCGTTCTCTGCTTAGCAAAAAACGCTCTACTCAAGTATGATGTTACATTGAAAGTTCTTGAGATCAAGAAAAGATAACAAAAAAATAAAAAAAAGTTTGCGTTCACGATGTAGAAGCAAACTCGACTGAGTTTTTGAAATGCGATTCAACTCTCGTTCTTCTCTTTCATCTGTTTGAAAATTTAAATCCTCGTCTCTTAAATCGTGCAGAAAAGAAGCTATTTCCGAGAAGGTTTTTGCATCGAGCGAGTTAACGCGTAGCGTGCATATTTTTTCGCGATCGTTTATGATGTCTTCATTACGATGCAGAAGACGCAAAGGACAGAAGAACTCGAAAGCCAAATGGATCCCATCGATCTGCGCGAGCGGCGAAAACGTCGCCGCGAAGCGATCATGATTCTCGTTTTGAGCACGCTCTTTATCGCATTAACGGTCAGCGAATTCAGATTAAGCCAGCTTTCGAGCACATTGCCGTTTGTAAACTCGATCTTCTTTTTCGGGCTGCTCAATCTCAATATCGTGCTGCTCATTGCCTTGGTTTGGCTGGTTCTGCGCAATATCGGCAAACTTTTCCTCGAGCGCCGTCGAAAGGTCCTGGGAGCTCGCCTTAAAACCAAACTGGTGATCTCGTTCTTGGCGTTTTCCATCATCCCGACCCTGGTCTTGTTCATTATTTCGGCGATGTACATCAATTCGAGCTTCGATAAGTGGTTCTCGCTGAAGATCCAGAACACTTTGCAAGCCTCGCTCGAGATCACTCATACGTACTATCGGAACACCGATCAGACCGCGATGCACTTCGCCGAGCACTTGGCGGGGGGGATCGGCAAGCGCTTTGCAATTCGCAAAGAGGGGCTGCAGCGTCCCGTTT
>CAZCBS010000233.1:2991-6832 GCA_964496965.1 uncultured Bacteriovoracaceae bacterium | reverse complement strand
CTCGTGTGACGTATTCAAAAAGGCTTGAATAACTAAGAGACGCAAAGAGCCTGCGTCGTTCTACTTCTTTGATAGGATGCAGGACTAGTAATGTCATTTCTCTTTCGCTTTGCACATAGTGCTGAGTTTGGGAGAGAAGATCTTCGTTTGATAAGTTTTTTAAATTCATTCTTCGCTTCTACCATGAGATTTTTGCCCCGCTGTAAAGCGCGCAATTGGCTCAAGTCGAGCTGTTTTCTAAAAATGGCTTGAAAGAAGATTTTTTAAGGAGGGGTTTCATGGTGAGCAAGAGCGCTTGCTTGGAGCTCGAAATAAATAACGGTTCTTGAAATAGCCCGTTTTTTGAATTGGATGTCGTCAAATAAAAAATATGCCATTCTGCTTTTTCTTAGTCGGCCGACCGATTCGAAGTTCCGTCCGTTTGCATGACTCGGTCCGTTTGCATGACAATGATCTTCACTGCGGTCGTACCGGCTCGACCTCAACGAGAGCCACGCCCGTCGCGATGATCCCAAGCTTTTTCGCCGCTTCACGCGACAAATCGATCACGCGATGGGGGCTGTAGGGACCTCGATCGTTAATCGTGACGATCACGGATTTTCCTGTTTTGGCGCAAGTGACTTTTGCCTGAGATCCTAAAGGAAGCGTGCGGTGCGCGGCAGTGAGCTGCTTCGGATCAAAGCGTTCGCCACTTGCGGTTCTTCTTCCGCGAAAGCGTTTTCCGTACCATGAGGCGAGTCCGCGTTGAATGCCTTCGTGTTTGGGTGTTTCTCTTTCTGGTGAGGCTTGAGCGGTCTGTGATGAATCGCTTGCACCTTTTTTAGTGGGTGCGCTTCCGCATGAGCTCAGCAGGGCTGCGCTCGCGGCCCAGAAGGCCCATACGGCGACGACAGGCCAGATGCTTGTTCTAGGCCAGATGTTTGTTCTAGGTAAGGCGCTCGTTCTTAAGTTGCAGGTTCTATGAATCAGCATGGGCCGACAAGTATATCGGTTTATTGTGCGCGAAGCAAATCGCGCAAAAGCTCCGGACTTTGAAACGTACGGAGCGCCTGTGAGTTACTGTTATGTCTGTAATGGGTGCGCTGGCAGCGCACCTCCTAATGAGTCGTCGAACCGCGAGTTTTTGGGCCAGTGACGAAGAGTTTTTCGGTTTCCTTCTGCTCTTCTTCCGCTTCGGCGCGAAACTCTGGATCATGTTTTTCGAGCCAATCATCGGCCATTTTGTCGATCTCGGGATTGGCCTTGTCGACTTTCAGATAAACTTTATGGCGCTCGACTTTGAACTCCGTCCATTCGAACGGAATGTTCTCCAGCGCGGAAAGCGACTCGTTCGCCAGCTGCTCGAGAACCTCCGGGGTTTCAGGCGAAAGAAGCTGACTATACACGGCCCCAGTCGCGTCCACGCAAGCGGCCAAAAGATCTTGGATCGTTGGCGAACTGGCCTTTGGATCGTAATCGCAGCTGGCGTAAACGCTGGTCGCGGCCATTTGCTCTTTGTGCATCAACGAAACACAAACGACGATCTCGTCGACATAGATGCGACCGGTGGTCGTGAAATAGGCTTCGGCCGGATTGAGCTTCGCCAGCGCCTTCAGGCCTTCGTCAAAGTTCGTGGCGAAAACCTCGTTCACCATTTTGACATAATCGTGCGGAAGGTCGCTGAACTTAGCCGCGGTCGCGCCGCTGGAAAGGTGGTGTGGTTTTCTAGTTTCCATTTAAATAATCCCCTGTGGGAGGTTTTCAAGTCTTGGCAGCTCATCCAGTTTGATCTGGATGTCCTGATGGGAGCGGCCTCTTTGCACGCGGATCGTCGCCGTATCTTTCGGCTTGAGCTTAGCGAGCGCTCTTTCGATATCATAAGGCTCGGAAATTTCCGCGCCCTGAATGGTCTGAATAATGTCGCCCTGGCGAATTCCTGCCTGCTCGGCGGGTCCGCTTTCCACCAAATTGTAGATGAGAACGCCTTTGGCCGCGCCAAGTCTGTAATATTGTTGAAGCTGTGGCGTCATCCGTTCTCCCAAAACCCCTAACCAGGGACGTGGCACACGGCCGTAACGTTGCAAGTCAGGAATGATGCGCTTGGCCTCATTGATAGGAATTGCAAAGCCTAAACCGCCGCTTTGTCCTGTGCGTGAGTAGATCACGGTATTGATGCCGATCACTTCGCCCTTCGGGTTAAAGAGCGGTCCGCCGGAGTTTCCGGGATTGATCGAGGCGTCCGTTTGGATGAAGTCATCGAACGGCCCTTGACCGATGGTGCGATTTTTCGCGCTGATGATTCCGGATGTGACGGTGTGCTGCAGGCCGAAAGGATTTCCAACAGCGAAAGTCGTTTCAGCGATTCGAACCGCATCCGAGTCTCCCAGCGGGACAGGAGAGAGATTGCCCGGTACTTTGCGTTGATCGTCGCGAATCTGAAGAAGTGCGATATCGACCTTCTGATCGGAGCCGACCAGTTTGGCTTTGAATTGCCGTTTGTCGTAAAGGGTGACGATCACTTCTTTAGCGTCGCGGACCACGTGATTGTTGGTAATCAAGAAGCCATCTTTGTTGATGATGAAACCGGAACCGAGAGAGGTTTGTTTTCGCTCCTGAGGGATGCCCCAAAAGCGCATGAACTCATCCATTCCAAAAACCGGTTCGATTGAAACGGTTGTCGAGCTGACGTTCACCACGCCCGGCAGGACTTTTTCGACAAGGTCCGGAAAGTTCGCTGGCGTGATCGGAGCCGCGAAGGCTGAGTGGGCGAGTGCAAGCCAAGTCAACAAGACCGCGAAAGGAAAAAATCGATTCAATAGGGTTCGGCACATAGGGTCATTTTTAATCCCTTGCGCGAATGAAGACAAGTGAAAGAGTTTTAATCTCTCGCTAGGGTTTTCCAGCGGAATTTACTTCGATTTACCTTTTTTTGAAGCTTTTTTAGGGCTTGCGGGATCGCGAGTGAGCTTTTTCGCTTTCTCGTAATAGTCGCAAATCTCTTTGAGAGAAAGCTTTCGAGGAGTCGAAGCCTCGTCTTTTAGCTCAGCGCCCCAGCCGAGAAGCTCGTAAAACCCAAGCATATCTTCGTTCTCTTCCGTGAAGGTCAAATAAGAGTGCAGATAGTAGGCGAGCGGTCCGGATTCTGGCTCAGAGAGCTCTTTGAAAAGATATTGCTCGATCACGTCGCGATCACGGATCATCTTGAGAGTTTTCACGATATCTCGCTTGGATTGGTTTCTCGCGTAAGGCCAGCGAGTTGCTTTGCAAGACTCCGCTGCATGAGCGGAAAGAGCGGATAGCGAGAAGAGGATCAGGCTAGCGAGTAAAATTTTCGAGTTTTTCATTGTTTGTCTCCCAAAGGTTGGGTGCAGGTCTCAGTCGCGTAGTCGACCGAAACCGTATTCGATTTATTAGGACGGTAGGTGGTTTTATCCGGAGTCGCAAGCCAAGGCTCCGGCACATAGACAGACTTGACGCAGGACTCGGATGCAAGAGCCTTGGCCAGTTCGCGCAGAGACGTCGGTTGCGACTGCTGTTGTGACGGGGATTGTGCCGGAGGTGGCGAGGAAGGTTGTGAAGAAGGCTGTGAAGAAGGCTTTTGGTCTTTCGCATGCGCTCTGAGATAGCTGACATCGTTTGTTGTTTTTGCAAGAGGGGAGAGCGCTGCAAAAAGCATCGCTTCGCGTGACTCTCGAGTTTTGAGTAATTCGGCCGCGGTACTGAGCGGAACTTTAAAAGCCTTCGCGAGTTCAGCGCCGGTATCTAAAATCGTCAGGTCGCAGTCGCTTTGAGGCTGCACTGATTTTTCATCCATGGTGTCGAGGAGCCGGATGCTTTGGCAGATGTCTTTTAAGGGCAAGTT
>CAZCBS010000233.1:0-2981 GCA_964496965.1 uncultured Bacteriovoracaceae bacterium | reverse complement strand
CTCTCGTACCGGTGTGGCGCCGGATGGTGACCCCGACCGATTTGAGGAAGTCGGGGGAATTGCTGGCATCCATGAGCTGGGATTGAGTGGTCAAGAATTGGTTATAGAGTTTTGGGTATTGAGCGAAAGTGCTTTGACACATATTGAATGTATCAAAGAGTTGATGGATGTCGTCGCTTGGGTTGAGTTGGCGAAGCTCTTGCTTGAGGTGGCTCAAGCTGCTAAAAACCGCCAAATTAAAATCGTTCGATCCAGGATATGAAACGTCTTCGAGTTGTTTTTCTTTCGGTTTAGGAATGACTGGAGCGTTTTTGAAAAAAGCCTTGAATGCAGCAGCGTTGGCGACCACCCGCGCGTAGTACTGATCGATCTGATCATCTGCTAGGTTTTGTTTTTGGTAATAGCGATATTTTTTGATCTGCATATAGAGCGCGTTGTTGTCGAGCGCAATATAGTAGGGATTACTGGCTGGGTCGTCAAATGCGGGGAGCTTCAATGCGACCTGGACGCGTTTCTTATAGCTCTCGATCTCTTTCTCGATTTCACCGATTTCGCTATCGGTTAACGGTCTGATTTTTTGATAAGCCTCGTAATTTTTTTTATCCTTCAGATTGGAGAGGAATTGGTTGGAAGATCCAGAGTATTTGAGCGGCCCTGATGTTTTTTGGACTTCTCCTCCTGAGGATCGCAATGAGAAGCTCAGTTCTCCGTTTGAGTTTTCATTGCGAAAGAACGAGGAATAGGTTTTTTGAAGCTTGGTTTTGCAATCACTCGGTTGAGCGAGCGAGCAGTTTTCTGCGGCAAATGATTTCATGCTGCTTGCGTTTTGAAGCTCTTTCCTCTCGATCCATCCTGAAGCGCCATCAGTCGATCGGACAAGAACCCAGGGCTTGAGATCGCAGTCTACGGCTTTTCCAATGAGTTTTAGCTGAGAACCGGATGCGACGGGGCGATTGTTTACCGGAAACATCGGCTCATCGTAGCAATCTTTTGGGCCGTTGCTCAGTTTAAGATCTGCTTTCGTCAGATAGTATTGAATCGGTGGTTTTGCTTTGGAAGCTTCTGCCGATGCAGGAGTGGACGCAGTTGAAGCTGTAGAAGGACTTGCAGGCTGTTCCTCAAAATGCGTGGCCTCGATCTTGGGAGGCGGTCCGATGATGGATTCGATCTCCGAGATATGACCGGCGACAAAGCATCCGAAATAATTGGGTCCTGGCGCGCGATTTTCTTTTTTTGCGCGAATGAGCCGCTCTTGGACCTTGCCAATGTTGTATAAAGTGGTGGTGACGGCCGTGTCGTTGCTGATATCGTAGCCTCCTGCCTTATAGATATCTTGGGCTTGTTTAATCAGGGCTCCGATGTAGTTGATGGAGCCCTCTGGCGTCAGAATGTTTTGCGAGATCTCATGATCCGAGTAGATGGCTCGATTTTCAATGCTAGCCGCGATGACCTCAGCGGCTTTGGCGCGTTCAAAATGAAGCTGTCCAAAACCGAACGTGAACTTCTTTCCAAAAATCTCGCCGGTCGGGGTGGCGCCGATTTTGACCAGGAAGTTCTCTGCGATATCCTTGGCGCCGGTGTTCATGGAGTGCTCGGCGAGAATCGATCCCGCGATGGCACGGGGATCGACGCCGTATTTTTTTCCGGTGGCGTGAATGAGAATCCTGAGCTTAGTTAGGGTTTTCGCGATTTCGTCCTTAACAGGGGCGTCATACCCATTCTTGTTATTGCGATCTTGTTGGCAATAGCTGGCATAGTGCTCCTTCAGCGTTTCCGCGTGGGCAGCGCTGAGCGTGAGAATGAAAATCCCGCTGAATGCCGAGATGTATTTTGCGGAAAAGCGGCGCCAGTCAGAGTTCATTGTTTCGCTCCTGAAGGTTTGTCACAAGTTTCCGTCGCGTAGTCGACCGAGATCGTGTTGGACTTATTAGGACGGTAAGTGGTTTTGTCCGGTGTTGCAAGCCAAGGTTCCGGCACATAGACGGACTTTACGCAAGATTCGGCGGCAAGAGCTGTGGCGAGTTCGCGCAGGGATGTGGGTTGTGGCTGCTGCTGTTGCTGCGGAGAAGTAGGTAGCGACGAAGGTCCACCTGAGGGGAGCGATGAGGGTTGCGAATTGGGCTGTCCGGTTCCACGGTTCATCGCAAGTCCATGGACCGCGGATGAGAAGGGCGCGAATGCTGCCATCAGCATGGCTTCCCTTGACTCAGGAGTTTTTAAAATCTCAGCAGCGGTGCTGAGCGGGAGTTTGAGAGCTCTTGAGACTTCGGTTCCGGTATCCACAATCATGAGCTCACAGTCGCTCTTCGGAAGCTTCGAGGTATTGCTGTTTTCGTCTAGAAAACGGATGCTTTGACAGATTTGTTTTAATTCGGATGTTTGTATGTTGTATCCCCTGTCAATAACGGAACGTATGGAGGTTCTGTCCGCCTTCAAGAGAGCAATCAGCTCTGATTCGGTCGTAAAGAATTGGTTACGGACTTTTGGAAATCGAGCGAAAACACTTCGACATGTGTTTAATGTATCGAAGAGTAAGCGCTGGCGGGAGTCTTGTTTTGGGTCGAGTAGCATGAGTTCCGATTGGACGTCATTGATCGATTTAAATGTGATCAAGCTGGGATTTTTGATCTCAGGACTCGTGAGTTCGTGGAGTTGATCTGCCGTTGGTTGAGATGGGATGGGAGCGTTTTTAAAAAAATCTTTGAGTGCGGAAACGTCGCCAGTGATGGCGTAGCCGGCTTGAGAAATCACTTCATGCGAATGGCTCTTTCGGAAGGAGAGATATTGAGCGAGTCTGACAACGAGTTTGTTAGTTTTGAGTGCGTAATAGTAAGGATTATTCGAGGGATCGTCGAAGGTCGACAGATTTAATGCGACTTTGACACGGTCCTTGAAGTCATTGATCGACTGTTCGAATTCGCTCATATCGCTTTCCGTGAACGCTTTGCACGTCGGGAGAATAGCAGCTGTTTGCTCTTCGT
>CAZCBS010000232.1:0-6927 GCA_964496965.1 uncultured Bacteriovoracaceae bacterium | reverse complement strand
GACGGATCCTTCTCCGCCGAAAGACGAATCTTATACGGACCGACATGAAGTGTGTTGCCTTCGAGGCGGACGTCTTCTTTCAAAGTCCCATGAACCGAATCGTACTTAATCAGATGAGCCATCTGCTCCGGTTTGGAAAGATCGTTCACGCCAACGAACTCAATCTGGCGATCTCCCCGCTCCAGCGCGACGCGGAGCACTTTACGACCGATACGACCAAAGCCATTGATACCGATTTTGATAGGTTGCATGGCTCTGATATAGCTCAGAATCTCATCGAGCGCGAGCCAGTTTCACGGGGGCGGCGCCTGGTCGAGGCTTTTCCGGATTGAATTCGCGAATGAGCTCTGTGTCGAGGCGGGTAGAGCCCGCTACGCCTGCATTGAAGCGAGCGCTTTGGTCGATTTGGGTTGTCAGCGCGGCTTGTTGATAGCCCTGCAGCCAGGTGCCGAATCGCAATATGGCCGTATTGCGGGCCGTAGATTTGGCGTTCGCATCGGGGAAATACACGGTCGCGGGAGAGGACAATGCGCCTAGTCCAGTGCTTTTGCAGCTCATGTCCACGGAGGAGATCAAAAGAGCCTTGCCGTGGGAATACGTTTCAAGCGACAGAATGCTGCAGATGGCTTCGACGCGTTGTCCATCTCGCGAGACTTCGTCGATCTTGGCGATCCATCGAGAATCGCTAAACCCATGGTGATGATTTTTGAGGATCGTGAACTGAAGCGTTTTTCCGGATCGAGGGCTTGGGTTCCACTTAAAAGTAGCAGCATAAAAGGGCTTTTCTGCCGCTGCGCTGTGAGCCAGAAAAAGAACTCCTAATCCGATGTGCACTATTATTTTACCGGGCTTCATCGTGGACCCTCCATGGGTTCTTGTGCGCGCTTGAATGCGCGTCAAAAGAGAATGCTTCAATTGTCGTGCCGCGATGCGGTATTCGTTAGGCTTTGATTTTACATCGATTATTTAAAAATGACGCGGAAGCGGTGCTCTTTGACGCTAGGGGCGGAGAATTTTTTACAAAGAGATCATTAGAATTAATAATGAGCTTCGATAAAGATGAATAATTGTTCTTAATTGAGGATTTCTTGTAATCCTGATTGTGTTCTTTCAAAAGAAATCCGCGTGGCCGAGTGCCGCCCCCCCCAGATTTCCTTTTTCGGCATTTGAATTTTTTTACATCTCAGACCCCCCCGCCGCGCCGATTTCTTTTGAAGGACGATTCAAGGCGAAACCTGGACATCAGGCCGTGGAACGGAATCTTGCGGCAGAAAGGAAGTTTGTCGTGACTCAAACTCTCTCTAAATTTTCTCGTATCGCTTCATGCGGAGCATTAGCTGCGGTACTCGCTTTTTTCGGATCGATCTCAGCGCATGCGGTAGTTCAAGATAACGACTGGGAGCGTCCGGTCCTTCAATCCCGAATGGACATTGTTGAAGCTCAGCCAGGCATGACGAATGCGCGGCAAGTTCAGCTCATCATGACGAAGAAAGATGGTTCTCCCGCGCTTACGGGGTTTACGCTTCGAATCGATCGTCAGGTCATCAATTTCGAAATTTCCAGAGTCCGCCACGATGTTTGCGGAACGGAGCTCTATATCGGCATGACATCGGCAGATGCGCCGGAGCATTCCTATCGGTTGGTGGTCGTGGATCATTCTCATGAGACCTGCAGGGCGGATTCGCGAGAAGGCCTTCACGCTTTTCCGATCGCTTCTTCGCTCGAAGCGCTCCTTTTAGACCGAAACGAGCCCGTCCTTCGAATGACTGGTGAGCCTGAGCCTGTGATTACGCCGCAGTAAAGCTTGTGTCAGGGCTCAGCCCTGTGCGAAAACAGGCTTCATGCAGAGCGCAATCGAGCTTTTAGACGAAATCCGGCGTTTGATGGAATTGAAAGGGGAGAACCCATTCAAGATCCGAGCGTTTGAAAAGGCTTCCGGAGTTCTCGCGGGTCAAGATGACCTGAAAGAGCGGGCAAAGGCGGGGACTTTGACGGAGCTTCCCGGAGTTGGAAAAGGCATCTCAGAAGTTTTGACCGAGTTTTTGCTCCAAGGAAAATCAACGGTACGCGATGAGCTCTTGGCGTCCTTGCCTCCAGGACTACTTGAGCTCACCGCGATACCCGGGGTCGGACCCAAAAAAGCGATGCAGCTGATCGAGGAGCTCGGTATCTCGTCGGTCGGCGAGCTGGAATACGCCTGTCGCGAAAATCGATTGCTGAAGCTCAAAGGCTTTGGCGAAAAAGTTCAGCAAAAAATCCTCGATGGAATCGGCTTTATCAAAACCACGCAAGGCCAGCAGCGCTTGGATGAAGCGTTTCGATGCGCCGAAATGCTTTTGCCAATGCTCGCGGAAGCAGTCGGTGGCGCACGCGTGAGCGAAACGGGCGAGCTGAGGCGCAGACTGGAAACGATTTCAAAGCTTCAGTTTTTGGTGGAAGGGACCGAGCATCAGGCGCAAATCGATAGTGCGCTCGAAAAGTTCCGCATCGTGAGTGGATGCAAGATCGCACTCGAGGTTTTGCGCGCGCCTCAAGAAAGATTCGGCTACGAGCTGGCTCGAACCACGGCAACTGACGCCCACTGGAAAGCGCTCGGAAGCCCCGCCTCGTTTGATGCCGCGACTGAAGAAGCTTTTTACGAAAAGCTAGGAATCGGTCTGATTGCGCCCGAAATGCGAGAGACGGGCGAGGAAGTGAAACTGGCGAAGTCAGGAAAGCTTCAAAGCGTTTTGTCTTGGAACGGCGTGCGCGGAGTTTTTCATAATCACACGACTCGCTCGGACGGCGGCGCCACGCTTGAGGAAATGGTCCGGGCCGCGCGTGCCTTGGGCATGTCTTACATCGGAATCTCCGATCATAGCCAATCGGCTTTCTATGCGCAGGGACTCAAAGTCCCGGATCTCCTGGAGCAAGAGAAGGAAATTCGCAAAGTTCAGCAAAAGTATCCGGATATCCGCATTTTTTGGGGAATCGAAAGCGATATCTTGGCCGACGGGTCTTTGGATTACGAGCCTGAGGTCTTAAAGAAGTTCGATTTTGTCGTCGCCTCCATTCACTCGCGTTTTAAGATGGATCGCGAAACCATGACGTTGAGGTTTCTTGGGGCGATACTAAATCCTTGAACTGCCTTTCTTGGGCATTTGACGGGAAGGCTGCTATTGGGCCGCCCTGGCTATGATATTGATATGGAGCGCATTATCGCCGAGGCCGCAAAACATGACGTCGCGATCGAGATCAATGCACATCCGGCAAGGCTCGATATCGATTGGCGATGGGGAGCTGAGCTGAGAAAATGCGGCACCCGCGTTTCGATCAATCCGGATGCGCATGAGGTCGCGGGACTTGAGGACACTCGTTACGGAATCGCGATGGCGAGAAAAGCGCTTTTGCCGACCGCACAGGTCGTCAATGCCGGATCAGTCGAAGAGGTGGAGCGGTGGTTGAAAAGAGAAGGATGAACGAGATCATCAAGATCCTCAGGCGCGAGTATCCCGAAGCGAAGTGCAGCCTGGATTTTGAGACGCCGTTTCAGCTTTTGGTGGCGACGATTCTGTCCGCTCAATGTACGGATGAGCGGGTCAATAAAGTCACGCCCGCGCTGTTCGCGAAGTATCCCACTCCCGTGGAAATGGCGAAGGCGCCTTTGAAAGAGATCGAAAAGCTGATTCAATCGACGAACTTCTTTCGCAATAAGGCGATCTCACTCAAGGAAATGTCCAAATCGCTGATCGAAAATCACGGTGGCGAGGTCCCGCGCACGCTCGAGGAGCTGGTCGAGCTTCGTGGCGTGGGCCGCAAAACCGCCAACGTGGTTCTCGGCAATGTCTTTGATGTCCCTGGAATGGTAGTCGACACGCACGTGGGCCGCCTGGCTCGTCGCATGGGCTTTACGAAAAATACCGATCCCGTCAAAGTCGAAAAAGATCTCGAGAGTATCACGCCTCGAGAGGACTGGACCGAGCTTGCGCATCTCTGTATCGCTCATGGACGCGCGATCTGTACGGCTAGAAAAGCAAAGTGCGAAGAGTGTCCGATTGCGCGTTATTGCCCTAAGATCGGGGTATAATCCTGGCTTACGCCTTGCACCACTTCCGCATGAATGGAGAAAATTTCGCGCCCCGTAGATTGGCTTCGCGATAGCGAAAGATCGATTTCCAACCGCCTGTCGCGGCATCGTGACAAGGATCGTTTTCCGATCGAGCGGGTTTCGGCGAGACTCGCCGCTTTGCTTTTGGAGCGATTGCCTCCCGATTTAGCTCGTCAAATGCTCCGGATGCTTCCCGATGAAAAGCAGGCTGCTTTGAGTTCTTTAAAGAAAAGCGCGGACTCGGACGGCGAATCCAGCATTGGTTATCCAACATTTATTGAACGAGCGGCCCTTGCTTTGGGCGTCAACGAGGATGATGAGACGATTCGCGAAATTACGGATGCTTTTCTTTGGGGCGTCGTGGAAGAAATTCCAGGTGAGTTCAAGGTCCGCTTAACCGAGGTATTGCCGGTGGAGCTTAGATCTCGGATGGATCTCTATTCCGAGCGCGAAAACGAAAGCAAAGTAGCGTGACTGCAGCTCGGTCAAGCGCGGTCAAGCCCGGTATCGCGCTTGCAGCTTGTTTGATTTATGCCAAAAAAAGTGAGCTCGATTTATCTTCTGGAACAACCCATCAGCTGGGGACGCGCGTTTTTCTGCGGCATGCTTGGAGCGGCCATTTTAATGGCCTGGCTCGATATCTTTTACATGATGGGGTTCACGACATTTAATCTCGAGCTCTTCGTCGGAACGATCTTGAGAAACTCGATGGAATTCGCGCCTCGAGCCTGGCTCGTCGGGGCGGTCGCAAACCTGATTTTTGGCGGGCTTTTCGGGATTTTCTACGCGTATCTATTCGAATACATCTTCGATCGCTCCGGAGCGCGAGTCGGTTTCGAAATCGGTTTGGCTCATACTTTATTCGTTGGTATCGCTGTGTTGCCGTTCTTTCAAACGGTTCATGATCAGATGGGACTTCATCTCTATCCCAACGGATTGGGATTTTTGGGATCACGTCTGGGCGCGCTCACTCCCTTGTCCCTGATTTTCGGGCATCTTCTTTTTGGCGCGACCATGGGTCTATTCTATGGTCCTGTGCGAGTCGATCGAATCCGAACTCGCAACTTCGAGCCGGGTGAAGTCGGCTATGCGGGTGATCCCGATGTGATCACTTCGGAAGAAGATCCAAGCGATGCGACTCCCACGGTGCCTTATCACGCGCCTGGAAGCGCCTTTCCTAGGCGGCGGCGCCGATCTGCGTAATCGGCGGAGCTTGGATTTTCAGAGCGTGGCTTAAGACCTC
Source organism: uncultured Bacteriovoracaceae bacterium (assembly GCA_964496965.1). Classification (GTDB taxonomy): domain Bacteria; phylum Bdellovibrionota; class UBA1018; order UBA1018; family UBA1018; genus CAZCBS01. Next base: position 1,597 of record CAZCBS010000232.1, on the reverse strand, counting down.
ATCCACTGATTTCACGAGGATGAACGTGATCTCGTCTCTGACATTTTCGGGGACTTCCTTCAGGTCTGCTTGATTGCGCTGCGGAATGATAATCGTCTGCAAATGGGCCCGATGCGCGGCAAGTACTTTCTCTTTGATTCCGCCGACGGGTAGCACGTTTCCTCGAAGAGTGATCTCACCCGTCATGGCGAGCCCTTGCGCGATCGGCTTGTTCAAAAGGAGCGATGCGATCGAGGCGAACATCGTGACTCCAGCGGACGGGCCGTCTTTCGGTATCGCTCCTGCGGGAACATGGAGGTGAAGATCATGTCGGCCGAAGTCGAATTTCTTTCCGAGGTAGGTCGAGCTTTCTCCTCGAGCGAGCGACAAGGCGATTTGGGCCGATTCTTTCATGACATCTCCCAACTGACCCGTGAGGGTGAGCTGACCTCGGCCTTCAGGAAGAAAGCTCGCTTCGATGTAAAGGATGTCGCCTCCGTGCGGAGTCCAAGCCAGTCCGGTCGCGACGCCAGGCTCGTTGGTCTGAACGGCGTCTTCGGGATAAAAACGCTCAGGCCCAAGGATATCGGATGTTTTTTCGGGCGAAAGATCGATGGGGTTGACGTGAGCGATGTGGAACTCTTGAAGATTTTGGAACTCCTGCTCGACGATTCTCTCAGCGGCATAGCGCATGAGTGACGCGATTTTTCTTTGAAGCTCTCGGACTCCCGCCTCGCGCGTGTAGCTGTAAATGATCTTTTCGATAGTCGAAGGAGGAAGCTTCAGCCAATCTTTTTTCAAGCCGTGCTCTTGGATCTGTTTGGGCACGAGAAACTGCTCGGCGATATGCATTTTCTCGAATGAAGTGTAGCCCGTCATCTCGATGATTTCCATTCGGTCTCGAAGGGGGGCCGGGATCGTTTCGGTGACGTTGGCGGTCGCGATAAAGAAGACGTCCGATAGATCGAAAGGCACATCGAGATAGTGATCGACGAAAGTCGAGTTTTGCTCGGGATCGAGAACCTCGAGCATCGCGGCCGAAGGATCCCCGTGGAAATCCGTGTGAAGCTTGTCGATCTCATCGAGCATCATGACGGGATTTTTCGTTCCCACTCGCTTCATGCTCTGGATGATTCGACCGGGCATCGCGCCGACGTAAGTTCTTCTGTGGCCTCGAATCTCGGCTTCGTCTCTGACCCCGCCCAAGCTTGCACGAATGAACTTGCGCCCGAGAGCTCTTGCGATCGAATGCCCGAGCGAGGTTTTTCCAACGCCTGGCGGTCCGACCAAACACAAGATCGGCCCGTGAAGATTGTTTTTCAGTCGTGCGACGGCCAAATACTGCAGAATTCTTTTTTTGACGGTCTCAAGTCCGTAATGATCCTCGTCCAGGATTTTTCGCGCTTGAGCGATATCGATCACGCTTTCGGACGCCTGGGTCCAGGGCAGGGAGATCACCCACTCGAGATAGGTTCGAATCACATGGTATTCGGCCGAATTGGAGGGAAGGCTTTTGAGGCGCTTGAGCTCCTCATTGGCCTGTTTCGAGGCTTCTTCGGGAAGCGCCATCGCGGCCAGCTTTTGCTCGATATCATCGGTGGCCTCTTCCGAGCCTTCT
>CAZCBS010000231.1:0-6969 GCA_964496965.1 uncultured Bacteriovoracaceae bacterium | reverse complement strand
CCCGAAGATAGCTTCTGAGATCTGGATTGAGAAGCTGCCTTCTTCGATCGACCGCCTCCATCCAACGCGCACGAATCCTCGGATCGCTGGAAGACAGCCTCTCCAACGCCGTGATCAGGATACGCGAAGTCGGAAGGTCCTCGTTGCGATCACAAAGCCGCTTGAGTGCCTCTCGGTCATTTCGCAAAAGCGCATTGAGCGCTTCGAGGTGAAACGATTTCAAATCCTGGCCGAGTCGACGATAGCTCCAGATTCGCTCAAGGATCACCACCCAGGAGACCAACGAGCAAATCAAAAGCGGAACCATTACGAATCCGCCAGACCAAAGCATACTGAGAATATTCTGATGCGAGAACATTTCCTTGAAACCCTATCGATGCGCCCCTAGGATGTCAATCTTATGAAGACTTTCAGACCGATTATGACTCTTGCCGTCAGCCTGGTGTTCACGAGCGTCGCTCTTTTGAACGGTTGCAGCTGTCATCGAGATTCGACGGATAGCGCTAAAACGCCCCCCCTGGGAAATCAATCGAGTCAAGGCGCTCATCCTGCGTTGCAGTTTGATTACAAGAAGACTTCAGAAATCTTGATCGTCAAAGCGGATCCCAACAGCGGGGATCGATGGGCCGCTCGAATTCAGCGCGATGGAATCCCGACTCCTGAAAACGAAGAGCTCTGGACCATTCAAATGGGGCCCGACTCGCTCGACGCGGGCGATCGAAAAGCGCATGGCGGATTTATCCTTCATCTTTTAGATACGATTCGAACCCTGCAAGTCAAAGAAGCTCCCGTTTCAGGCACTCCTGAATCTTTCGGGCTTGCGACTCCGCTTTTCTCGCTTCGATGGAGAGTCTCGGAGCCTCGCTCGAGCACGACCGCATCGACAGCCCCCGCCTCGGCAGGCGCTCCGAAGACTTTGCAAGCACAGGTTTTCAAAGAATATGAAGTTCGCGTCGGCGGTCCCGTCAAAGGCGAAGACGGATCGTTTCAAGGCTTGTACGCCAGCTTTGGCGGCGCGCCCGGAAGAGTTTTCATTGTTCAAGGCGCGCTGCTTCGAATGCTCGATATGATTTCGAGTTTTCAAACACTTCGACTTCCGACCGTGCTGACGATCTCAAGCGATGATGTCGATGAGCTGGAAGTGCGCCGCGCTCGCGCGAAAGCATCGTTTTACGCTCAACGAGAAAGCAGCCGATGGGTCGACGCAAAACATCAGCCAGTCCCAGTCGATCTTGATGCCGTTCTCGAACAAGCCACGCACCTTCGCGTGCTTCGCTTCATCGACAATGCCGATGAACTGATAAAAACGGATGCTTTGATCACAAAATCTCCCGCAACGGAGCTGGTCTTCAAAGACCGCCACGGTGCTGCACGCACGCTGAAGCTTTATTCGCTTTCAAACGGACAAAAAGTCTACGCGACCTTCTCCACCCGAAAACGTCGCGGCTCTGAAAGCTTGGCGATTTTTGAAGTCTATCCAGACTTCATGAAAACCATCAAGCCACTTTAAGCTGCGGCTTGTCTTGATGCTGATCCAACGGAGTATCGGCTTCAGACAGCGTGACAAACTCCTTGCTTAAAATAGCCATCACATCGCCAAAGGAGATCAAGCCCACGGCCTTGCCCTGATGGTCGACAACCGGCATTCGACGTACATGGGCATGATGCATCTTTCGAATGCAATCGAAGAATCCGTCGGAGTCTTTCACCATCTCAACCGACTCGCTCATGATTTGCTCGACAGTGCAATCGCCGACATCGACATTCTTAGCGATACATCGAAGAACGATATCCCGATCCGTGACGATTCCCCTGGGCTTGCCACCGGTCAGTACCATCACGGCGCCTACGTTTCGATCGGCCATGATTCGAGCGACATCGCTCACTTTGGCGTCCGGCTCACAGGTCACCAAGTTCTGTTTTCCGATGATATCGCGTAACATATGAGGCACTCCTTCTGTTGAGATGCATGAATTCGATTGGATTGGTGCATCTCCCGAGCCATAATCGACGCATCTATGTCGAATCGTAAAACCGATATTGAGTGGGTCGTTTTTGATTTGGATGGAACTTTGATCGATACGGAGCCGTCCGCCGCGAAGTCCATCAAGCGAACTTTTCACAGCTGGGGCATCACCGTCACTGCCGAAGACGCAAGCTACGTGACAGGCCGAACCTGGGATAGCGCGTTTCAGTTTTTATTTTCGAAGTATGAGCTTCCAATCCCTCAAGAAGAAGCGGTGCAGAAAGTTTTAGAGAATTATCGCCTCTCACTCGAAACCGAGCTCGCTATCGTGCCCGGAAGCGTTCAAGCCGTCGAATCGCTTGCGGCGCGTTATCCTATCGGCCTGGTCTCAGGATCGCATCGCCGAGAAATTTTGTGGGCTCTTGAGAAATTAAAAATTCGCCAACATTTCAAAATCATTTTGGGGGCTGAGGATTATCCGCGTAGCAAGCCGGCTCCAGACGGTTACCTCTCCGCGATTTCTCAAATGAACCTCTCCGCTCAAGGCACTTTGATCTTTGAAGATTCCACCGCAGGCATTGCGTCAGCGCGTGCAGCGGGTGCCTGGGTCGTGGCAATCACGGGAACCAATCACTTCCGCCAAGACGTTTCGCAAGCTCATCATCACATTTCTGATCTCTCCGAAGTTACGGCGGAGTGGGTCAAAGATTTGGGAAAAAAACTTCGCGATTCCTGAAAAGCTGTGCAATCTTAGGGTGGCAAAGAGGAACGTATGAACAATAAAGCTACACTCGCAATCATTGCCATCGTCGTTGTCGCAGTCGGAGCTTGGCTTTCCATTAGAAGCTCGGAAAAATCCGCGCAAAAAACGGAAGAGCAAGCTCAAACTCAACCAACGACCGCAAACACTCCAGCGTCCGCAACGGCTCCAGCTCAGACCGCTACTGTCGCTCCAGTCACCGAACTGAAGATCGAAGATACGGTGGTCGGAACCGGCGCAGAAGCAGGACCTGGAAAAATGGTCACCGTTCACTACACGGGAACGCTCACCGACGGTTCGAAGTTTGATTCATCGCTCGATCGGAACCAGCCTTTTTCGTTTCGAATGAGCAAAGACCCAGCATCTCGACAAGTGATCGAAGGTTGGGAAAAAGGCCTGACGGGAATGAAAGTCGGCGGCAAGCGCCGTTTGATCATTCCTCCTCAAATGGCTTACGGTCCTGAAGGTCGCCCTCCGGTGATTCCACCGAACGCGACTTTGGTCTTCGACATTCAGCTTCTGAGCGTCGCGGATTAATTTTTTTACACTGATTATTGAACTGAATATTGAAAGGAGAAGAGAATGGAGAACCAAGAAAACAACACGGCAGGCGGAGAAGAATCGGGTGAAGTGCTCGTTGTCGCCTCCAAGGTGAAGAACTACATTCGTACCCATTCCGGCATGAACACATCGTCTGCCGTCATGGACGCGCTTTCTCGCAAGATCCGCAAAATGTGCGATCAAGCGATTGAACACGCCAAGCAAGACGGCCGCAAGACCGTCATGGATCGCGATTTTCCTGTCTGATTGAATTGGATCGGGGCTCGTGTCGTTTCGCGAGCCCCGTTTTTTTTATGGCGAAAACCAAAGCTCGCTCCCAAAGCTCCCTCAAAGGCTCTCGTGGCTATCTTCATGGATATTCCAAAGAAGAGCAGGATCGTCTCTACAAACAAGCTCGTTTCTTAGAGAGCACGGTCTACGCGAACGTCGACTTCACTCAGCAATCTCAAATTCTTGAAGTCGGATGCGGCGTCGGAGCCCAGACCTCGATTCTCGTTGAGCGCTTTCCCGATTTGAAAATCCAGGGAATCGACGCATCCGAGAAGCAAGTCGCACGAGCTAAAAATCATTTTCAAAAACATCCGGCGCGCGGACGCGTCAAGTTCGATATCGGCGACGCGCTTCATATGCCGTATGCCGACAACAGTTTTGACGGCGCCTTTATCTGCTGGTTCCTTGAGCATGTTCAACGCCCGGTCGATATCCTTCGCGAAACGCGCAGGACCTTGAAGCCTGGAAGCGTGATTTTCTGCTCCGAAGTCCTGAACGCCACGCTGTATCTACATCCGTACAGCCCCGCCACTCTTCAATACTGGTTTGCGTTTAACGATCATCAATGGAATCTCGGCGGCGATCCGTTTGTCGGAGCCAAGCTTGCGAACTATCTTTTGGACGCAGGCTTTCAAAGCGTCTCGACCGAAGTGAAAACTCTTTTCTACGATAATCGCGCACCTAAACGTCGTGCGGAAATGATTGAGTACTGGACGAGCCTGCTTCTCAGTGGCGCTCCGGGACTTCTTGAAGCAGGAAAAACGACCGTCGAAACCGTCGAAGCGATGCAGCGAGAGCTCGGGCATCTGAAGAACGATCCCGATGCGGTCTTCTTTTATTCTCTCGTCCAAGCAAAAGCCCAGGCTTTCTAATGCGCGAGATTTCCGTCAGCAAACCGGCGCTCAAAGCTCTTTACGAGCATATCGGAGGCGAAGAGGGTCTCAGGTCCATTCTTCGAGATTTCTATCGCCGAATGTCAACGGACATCCTGATCGGCTTTTTCTTTAACGGCAAAGATCTCGATCAAATCGCCGAGATGCAAAAAGGATTTCTGATGCGCGCGATGGGCGCCACCCCGTCCTATACCGGAAAAGCACCCGCTCAGACTCATGAAACCTTGCCGCCGATTTTGAAGGGCCATTTCGATCGCAGGCTCCGCATCTTGGAAGAAACGCTCCAGACCCATGGCGTCAGCGCGGAGGATATCCGCACCTGGGTCGAGTTCGAAAGCGCTTTTCGCGAAGGAATCGTCTCCGAGGAAGGCTATCCTCAAAAAAAGTAAAAAGATGGCGACGGCCTGTCTTTTTTTACATAAAATAAGTTCATAGGAGAACCCTTTCTATGCGTACTTTACTTCTCGTTGCCCTCAGCCTATTTGTCGCCGCCCCTGTCTTCGCAGGCAAAGATTGCGATTGCTCGTCCAAGCAATGCGCGCATGCCGGCAAAAAAGGGAAAGCCAAGAAGTGTCATTGCGACTCTTGCAAGCATGAGAAAAAAGAAAAAGGCGCGGAGTCTTCAGAGTCCCCTTCAAAGTCCAGTGAGCATGAAGGCGAGCAGAAAGCCGATCATTCCTAAGCCGGCTTAAGACCGCGACCAGTCCCTAAAGGGCTCGGGCCAAGTATTGTCTTCCTCGCCGTCCACGACGGCTCTTTGTTTCGGGTCTATTTTTTTCAAAATGTCCCGATAGGTTTTTTCTTTGCGAACCAGTTCCTCAACCAGCGCAAATGACGCGTCGGCCATCTGGTCAAAGTGGTTGGAAACGGAGTTCGTGATGATGTCGAGATACTTGGCCCCGGGCGCATCCGGATTCGCCACCGCATGCGCCGAAAAAAGCTCTTCGTTCAAATAAGTGAACGTATCACAGCCATTGATAAAGAAAATCTGATATCGATTCGGCTCAAAAGCGGCGTATTTGACCAGCCCGTCGATGTTCTCGCCATATCCCGCGTGGCCGCTGTAAATCACCGCATCGGACTCAAGAGTTCGCTTTTGATACCAAGAGATAAACGAGTCTCCGACCTTCGAAACCGCGCTCACCAATGCCAGATACAACTCCACCGAATCGTCCCCGTGCTTCCATACCATTTTCAGTTTTGGATACCTCGCTCCAGGTACGCCAGAAACCGAGTGACTCATCGAGGTGGGACGTCCATATTTGTTGAGCATCAGCAAATAGAACCGATTATAAGCCTGAATCCCCTGATCGCCATCATCCGTTCGCCCGGGCTCATACTTTCCAAAAATCGCGGTGACCGTCAGTTTATGGTCCGCCCAGATCCTTCCGTACTCCGGATACTTGTCATGCGAGTTCGCGCTGTTTTTCTCGAAGCGCATCGGAAACCGCACCACTCTTCCCTCTTCACGCTTCAACTGCGCATCATCCGAGCGCGACATCGGACAAGTTTTTAAATGAGGATAGAAGAAAAAGAAATACCCCCGCCGCTCGGCAAGAGGATCGTTCGTGCATTTCCGGAAATAATGATCGATGAACTGATTCAGGCCTTTACTATCCCCCCGCGCAGGAAGAACCAGCTCCATCTCGCTCGGAACCTCCTCTTTTCGGCTCCAAGAAATATGTCCACGCGCGCGATAATGAACCCGATTCCATCCACCTTCCGGATCATCAGACTCCGTCTGCCCAACCTCGATCTCAAAGCTCGAAAGCTTCGGCGCCGCATCCTCCCAATTGAGTTGGCCCAGCGTATATTTCAGCTGCTCGCGGATATACGGAACCGGATCCGAGACGCCTTCTTTAATGAGGATCTCCCCATCGTCAATGATTCCGTCGATCACTCGCTGTTGCACTGAATCGTACGGTGGTATCGCGGCGGAGGGTGGTATTGCGGCGTACGGGGATTGCGCGGCATTGGCGACCCATACATCGCCTCCCACAACAAGCGCCGCGACAAACATAAAACGTAATATAGACCGAAGCGTCTTCCGTGATCGCATCATGAACGCCGCTCGCTGCAACTTTTCTGCCGAAAGGTAGCCGAAAGACCCTACTGGACTTTCGACAAAAGAGCGTGTCAAAAAAAGTAAAATATATATCCAGTAAATTTTTATGTCGAGGCGAACAAAGCCCGTTACGCTTAAGAAGGCGCGCTAGAAATCAATCCATCCCGATCGACAAATAGGATATTCAATCCGCTAGCGAGAAGCTTCTTCATCGGAACGCCCGCCGCTTCAAAAAGATTCTTAATCACGTATCGAGCGACGCCGTTAAAGTCGCGTCCAAAGCTGACGATTCGAGTGTAGAGAAGGTGATCCCAAAAAGCCCGGAGGGCACTTTCGGGGAGCTCGCCATTTGCGTTTCGCGAAAGAGCTCGGCCTTTCTGAGCTTGAGTGACGATTTGAGCGATTCCTCCTGAAAGCTCTTTTGAGAATCGCTTCCAAGCTTCGCGCGTGGGGA
>CAZCBS010000230.1:0-7054 GCA_964496965.1 uncultured Bacteriovoracaceae bacterium | reverse complement strand
CCGTTTCTTCCCAACAGCTATTGAGATGATACTGGTGATCCAGCTCAAGAAGCTCATAACGAAGCAACCAGTCCGAACGGTAGTTTTTCTCCAGCTCGTCATGGATCGTGGGGATCGTGGAAAGAGTCTTGGAGAGTTCTGATCCCAGCTCCGCGTTTTGAGCGCGATCTCGCAGCGAGCGAACGCGCGCGTACAGTTCGTTGAGAGCGCGATTGTTTTCCGTCAAATTGGTTTTCGGCTTGGCAGGTGGGTGACCCAATCCGCCAATGGCCGCAAGATAACGGCTGCGATCAGCGGCGCCGCCAAATACGGACACGACTTTGGACCCACACGCCATATCGTAGGTGCCCCAAGCTGGGGCGAACAAGATTTCAGATCCAAGCTTGACGGTGCAGCCACGGAAAGCAAGAATCAGATTCTTTCCGCCGCGCTCAAGGCGCGATACCAGCTCGCCTTCGACGGTGATGCCGGATTCAAACTCCATTCGGCCACGAGATCCAGACTTGAATCCAAGTTTTTCAAGATCCGCGGAGCTCAGCTCAGCAGGCGTGCGACTCGATCCTTTCACGCAGCCCAGCGCAGTACCGAATCCTTCTCGATGATAGTCAGGGCCTTGTCCATCGAGCTCACGATTTTCAAAACAAAGCTGTGTCGGTCCTTGAAAATGCAAATAGCTTAAAGAACCCGCGGAGTCTTGGCGATAACGAGCCAATGTGCCGCTGATCTGCAAACCGGTTTCAAGCACGGTCGTCGTTGTGACCGCTGCCTTTCGCGCTTTCTCCAGGCCTTCCGCTCCACCGCGGCGATACGCCATGCGCTCCGCAAGCTGATCCAGTCCTTGAACGAGTGCGTTGAAATCGCGCGCGACAAAAAGCTGCGGTTGCGGTTTGGTGATATCGTAAGTTACGTCCACGCAGTCCACGCTGAAGGGGATTTTTCTGATCTCAGGATTGAGGCAGTTGTAACTTTCGGCGACGGAAGAGAGAAGTCCCGCTCCGTAAATCTTCGCGTTTTTTTCGTCTCCCAAAAGACCGTACTCGATCGTCCACCAGCCCATTCGGCCGAGCTGGGTGGCCTCGGTGTCATGATCCACTGCCGCGGCCGCACCATCGAGCCGCTTTTGGGCGGCGGCGATTTGCGTTTCAGTGGATGCGGGATCTTCTTTGACGTCCGAAAGATTTCGGACGGCTTCGTAAACATCGAGATCTTGTTTGGAGTAGATCGCTTTTTCGGCAAGCTCTCCGTAGTGTCTCAAATAAGCAGCATAGGAAGGCTCAGCGATGATGGGAGCGTGACCCGCAGCTTCGTGAACGATATCAGGCGCTGGCGTATACGAGATGTTTTCGATCTTGCGCATGTCGCAGGCAATCGGCAGCACGCCGCGCGACAAAAATTCCATAAACACAGCAGGTGGAATAAATCCTGACACCGGTACGGCGCGCCAGCCGAAACGGCGAAGCTTTTGGTCCATTTCGGAAATCAGAGGAATCCGGTCCGTCGAGATTCCAGTCTCGCGCAATCCATTGAGATACATCGGGTGCGCATGCTTGGCGAAAAACGCCTGGGAGATTTTCAGAATAAAGCGCCAGCTCGCATGATCGATCGGAGTATAAAGAGAAGCGTCCTGATGTGCGATGTAAGGATGAAGATATTCTGGAATCGGTTCCATTTCTGAATGCAAACGCTGCGGCATAGTTGCCCGTACGATACCCCATGACTTCGCCCGAAGCTAGTGGACTGAGTCCGGCATTGCGACATGCGGCAAAACCGTGATACCCGTTATTCAATGAACTCTCAGTCGCCAGAACCCGAGCATAAAGGCTCGATTTGGAAGCATCCCTATCTGGTTTATATCGTTCTGACTGTTTTGCTCTTTGGTGGCCTGCTCGCCGCGGCATGGCTCGCGCAATCGAACGATTGGATTCCAAAACGCTAAGTAGACCGCTCTTTTAAAAAGGCACGCGGATTGCTTGTGACCGCCGCAACTATGACGAAATCTGGACGAGTGTTTCTTCAAGATATCCGAGTGGCGGTCCTGATCTCCGATGGCTTTGAGGAGATTGAGCTTGAGGAGCCTTTGCAAGACTTGCAATCGGCAGGCGCCACAGTCGAGATATTGGCCCAAACTCAAAATCAGATGCAGCGCGGAATCCAAGGCATGAACGGAATGCGAATGACTCATCTGATTTCGCCTCGCGCGCTTATTCAAGACGCAAGTCCTGAGCGGTACCAAGGAGTTCTGATTCCCGGCGGCGTGGTCAGCGTCGATCACATGCGGGAGTCGCGTCTGCATCTGGGTTTTTTGCAGAATTTTTTTGCCGCCGGAAAGCCTATCGGGATGATCGGTCACGCCCCGTGGCTTCTGGCTGACTCAGGCGTGGCTCAGGGACGAACGCTGACTTCCGCACAGTCGATCCGGAAAGATCTCGAGCGCGCCGGCGCGATTTGGAAGAACCAAGAAGTCATCGTCGATACGAACGTGATTACTTCTCGCGGATCTCAAGATTTGCCGCGTTTTTGCCAAGCTTTTTTAGACGGACTTTCGCAGCTTTACTTAACTGCGGCGTAAACGCGGTGAACGTCGTCGTTATCGTCAACGGACTGAAGAAACTCTGTGACTTCTTTGAGCTGATCTTCGGAGAGCTCGACGTAGTTCTTGGGAATATAACCCAGCTCCGACATTGAAACGTTCCAGCCAGCGTTCTGAAGAGCGGTGCGAACCGCATCCAGATCCGTTGGATCCGTGAAAAAGCGCCCGCCCAGAAGCGGTTTTCCGGTTTCTTCTTTTTGGTCTTCTTGAAGTTTCTCGACGTTTTTTGCGCTGGCTTCGATCTCAGCTCCCTCGAGATCCAAATCTGTGTTGGCGTGAGTGGCTTCGATGGTGCCCATTCGGTCAAACATCCAGCCCACGGCTCCGCTTGCGCCAATCTGGCCTTTGCGGAATAGAAAGCGAATATCCGCAGCGGTTCGGTTCTTATTATCCGTCATACACTCGACGATGACTGGGACTTGATTTGGGGCAAATCCTTCATAAACGACGAGCTCATAGCTGACGGCTTCAAGAAGGCCTGCGCCTTTTTTGACTGCGCGATCGATCACATCGCGAGGAACGGATGCTTTCTTGGCTGCTTCGACTGCAATGCGCAGTTTTGCATTATAGCCTGGATCCGCGCCGCCTTTTGCAGCGATCGCGATTTCCTTGGCCATCTTGCTGATGACCGCGCCTCTCTTCGAAGCATTACTGACTCTTCCGGCATGTTTCCACTGTGCGCCCATGACTTCGGGTTATCACATCTAACGAGCCGAAATCCAATCAGCTTTTGTCTTTTTCCGCGCCTGGAGCGGCTGGTTTTGGGCCGCGCTCAGGGCGAGGTCCACGGCGAGGCGGTCTTGGACTCTGGCCTTCGCCAGGTCCACCGGCTGAACGTTCACCACCGCGGCCTTCGCCACGACCCCCGCGTCCACCGCGACCGCGTTTGCCTTTTTTACCGTCTTTTCCACCACGGCCTTTTTCGCCATGTCCGCCTTGAGGTCCACGCCCCTTTGGAGGATTGAGGGAAGGGTAGTATTCGGTGCTGTAATAGTGTTCGCCTTTTTGCACAGCGCTGTGCGGAGCTTTTTTGCCTTCAGCCAAAGTGAAAACCACGACACGCTTCAAGTCTTCGAGTTTTTCTCCGACGAGCTCGACGGCGTTCATCAAATAACCGAGCTTATCGCCTTCAAGCTTCAAAGCTTCACCCATCGCGGCAGGAAGCTCTTCAGCGGTCTTTCCGGCTGTGGTGAGCTCTTGCTTGGTTTTTGCGGCATTTTTGATGGAAACAACGGCGAATTCAGTCAGGGTTTTCATGATATTTTGTACGCGCAAGCGAATCCGGCGGCTAAAAACCGCTTCGACACACGCGCGAAGATCCTTTCACTCGTGTCTGCTTCTCATAACTTCACAGAGCGTTCAATTTAGAAGTCTTCAGAAACGAAAAGGCCCGTAGACCTCTTGGATTTTCCAAGGAGAGCTACGGGCCTGATCAAGTTTAGGAAACTCGCTCAATTAGAGGAGTTTGTAGATGAATAGCGCTTGGATCTGGGTGGAGTCCGCATTCACCGCTCCGCCTGTGCGCATGGCAAGGCTAGGAGAGATATTGAGCTTCGACGTCGCGTCCCAAGATGCGCCCAAATAGAGGTACGTGTCGGAAGCATTCCAGTCCGTAATTCCCTTGTCCTTCGTATGGACTGTATCCATTTCGTAGCCGAGGAACACGCCGAGAGGAGCCATTGCCTGATAGTTGATGGTGGGTTGAACGGCAATCAAGGAATCTCTCGCATTTGCCTTACCGTCGCTGCCGTAGATATAATAGTTGAAGTCATTATACGAAAGCAGGCTGAACTTAGAATTTGGAATGTCGTAATTCGCCGTTGAAAATGACCGAATACGAGTCAATCTGTCGTTGTTATGCGAAGCTTTTGAAACAGGAAGATAGGTGCGGAGGTCGGCTGTATAGCTGAAGTTTCCATTCTTGATGAGATTCGCTTTGCTGACTTTGAGATAAGGATCGACGATCTCGAATCCTCTTCCGTAGGCGTAAAAATTTCCGTTCAGGCCGAGACCTGCCGCAAGACCATTATCGGTGATCTTATACATCGTGACCAGAGTGTTATCGAGTTCTTGGGGAGTGTTATTTGCGTTCTCTTTGGTTCGACCGTATTCGTCAGGTTGAACAGGATCTGAAAGTTTTCCGGGAGATGAGCCGTAGTAGATGCCCATGTAGGTCACAGTCGTCCGATCCAAAATCTTCTGATAGGCACTTGCTGCAGGAACGTTAGCGACAGACGCATTGGCTGCTGGGGTCGCAACCGTAGCCGTTGTATCGGCCAGTGCATTTCCGCTGGTCATAAGGGCTGCGGTCACCGCCATCGCGGCTGACCAAGAACGTCTCATCTGAATCATTTTACAATCTCCTCTTTCATTCGGTTTTAATCGGCTGCAGTGTGCCGTAAAGCAACCTGCTTGCCAACTTATTTTTTACATAGAAAGAGACGTAAGTTATTGATTTTACATAAGTAGTGTAAAAAATATCGCTCCGCAGCAGGTGCGTTGTGACACTGAATGACTGATTGCGTTAAGAAAGCATGGACAGAAGCACCCTGATCGGAGTCAGAAAGCACTGAAGCTTTTTGGTCAGTTAGAGAGTCTGAGAACAGAAAAAACTAAGACTGTTCCTGCGCAGGCTTGCAGCGGAGAGAGAGTGGCGTGAAGCAGCCAGAGATTTAGAAGGACTGCACTTACTGGATAAAGTAGCTCAACAAATGTAGCGACACTCGCGGAAGTCCGCAAAAGACCCTGATAGTAAATCAGCATCGAGAGCAGGCCAGAGACGAGGCTCATATAAAGAAGCGATTTGAATACGCCGGACGAAAGAATTTCCCAGCTCACCCCGTGCTGAATGGGAGAAACACTTGTGATGGCCAACAAAGCAATGACTCCAAAGACATATCTCCAAAACGTCACGACCAACGGGGAGTGGCGCTTGAGCAAAATCTTTCCGCAAACGGTGGCGATTCCCCAAAGAGCGGCTGCCGAAAGAGCATAGAGCACGCCCTGGGATTCGAGACTGAGCGAGAGCATGCCTTTGAGAGTCGCGGTGGCCTGAAGATACGGCATGCTCAAAAAGACAGCGGCGATCAAGGCGATGGCGGCCCAGCCATAGAAACTCTTTTCAGGACGCTCTTTTAAAAACGCATACGCGACAAGAGTCACGAAAATCGGCTGAAGCTTTTGCAGCAAGATCACGACTGACGGATTGAGATGCGCGTACGCCGCGGTAAACAAGAACGTCGCGAGCGCCGATCCTCCCGCGCCGATGAGAAAAACTAAAATCCAATCCACGAACTTGAGCTGAAGAAGCGCGCTGCGATTTTTGACTAGCGCGATCACGAGAAGGACGGAAAGCGCCACAAGATGCTCGAAAAGCACGATCGAAACGGGATCGATCCGTTGGGTCAGCGGAGCGCGAAACGGCGAATCCGTTGCCCAAAGAAGTGCTGCAAGCGCAATGAAGAACGGGCCTCTCAATTTTTCGAGCATGGGTTGGGTTTTCTAACTATAAGGCTAACGCCTAGCGCGCGTCCCACCAAGCCGAAAAGTTGCGAATCGACTGCTCGGCCATTCGCTTTCGGCTCTCGTCTCGCCCCAGCTTGGATTCGCTCGAAAGCCCTTCAAACAGGTTCGGGTCGAATAGGCTGAAATTCATATTGTTGGGCTGATAACTCTTTGGGTCGCTCGTGAGAATGAAACGAAGGAGCGCGCCTAAAGCGGTATTTCCAGGAGGAGAAGAGTGAGGAAGTCCGCGAACTCTTTGCTCGATGAAAGTCGCGGCCATCAGTCCACAAGCTGTGGATTCGAGATAACCTTCGACACCGGTGACCTGGCCCGCGAAGTAGACTTTAGGATGGCCTTTTAAGGAAAGATCCGGGCGAAGCACTCGAGGCCCGCAGATGTACGTGTTGCGATGAATGGACCCGAGGCGCATGAACTCAGCGTTCTTCAAAGCGGGGATGAGGCGAAAGACTTTTCCCTGCTCGCCGTACTTGAGCTTGGTTTGAAAGCCCACCATATTATAGGCCGTTTTCGCGTTATTTTCGGGGCGAAGCTGAATCACGGCATACGGGCGTCGGCCCGTCTTTGGATCGTCGAGCCCGACGGGCTTCATCGGGCCAAACCGGAGGCTGTCGCGTCCGGTGGCGGCGATCGCTTCGATGGGGTGGCAGCCTTGGAAGAATTTTTCTTTTTCGAAGGACTTTGGCTGGGCCTTTTCGGGCAAGGTCACCGCTTTGCTTAAGCGGTTTTCATCCGCCTCCGTCAGCGGAAGGAAGCAATGCGAGATGTGAGGTCACTGATTGCGAAAGCACTCGATGTCGACTTGTCACAAATGCGTTTTCAGGAGCACCATCTGGAGCACCACATCGCCCACATCGCGAGCGCGTATTACTGCTCACCCTGGGAAAAGGCCGCGGGCTTCAGCTACGACGGGTCCGGGGACTTCGTTTCTACCATGACGGC
>CAZCBS010000229.1:0-7154 GCA_964496965.1 uncultured Bacteriovoracaceae bacterium | reverse complement strand
ATCCATTGAGCTAAACGTTGCGGGCGACCCCAGGCACTGATCCAGGTTTTACCAAAATCGGATTTGCCGTGATGGCAGATCCTGATTTCCTCGTCGACGGCAAGTGTTTTCATTTCAGAAAATTCGGAGCCAGCAGGAATTCCAAGCGCTCCCGCGAGCTCCGAATCGCTTTCGGTATCCGCGAAAATCCATCGGCTCTCCAGAGCGGTGACATCAGTCAGCGTGATTTTTTCGGCAAAGGTGTACTGATCGATCGCGGTAAAGAGGGCGGTTTTCCAATGGTCGGAATTCCCGGCGTCGAACTCGAATCCATATTCGCCCTCGCCGTAGTTCCAAAGCGTGAAAAAGGCCCGAAGCTTGCCTTGAGCGTTCAGAAGGCAGCCCTTGGAGCCATTTCCGACGTTCATAGCCTGAGTGCTGACTGTTGTAATCCGGTGGAGAAAGTCCAAGGCATCGGGTCCGGTCAAGGTTGCCCAAGACCAATGAAAAGGCGCGGAAGCCGAAGACATCACCGGATTGAAAATGCTGATCATAAGTACTCCGAAACTAGGTCAAAAAGCAGGCCGATGCAAGGCCGCTGGACAGGTCCCTACAGGATGTGCGAAGACGGTGCCTCTTTATGTTGAAAAAAAGCCAGTTCACCCGAGATTTCAAAGACAAAGATACCGTTTCTTCCCCGTTCTTGATTAAATTCAGCGCGCTCGCCGTTGGAAAAAACGGCAAGCCTTATATGAATCTGATTTTAATGGATAAATCGGGTGAGATTGAGGCTCGTCTTTGGGAAGATGCCGATCGCCATGCCGGCCAAGCCGTGCGCGATGCTTTTGTCTGGGTGGACGGAAAGTGCCAGGTTTATCAAGGCCGCCGCCAGGTCGTCATTAACAAGCTTCAGATTCTTCGAGAAGACGATGTCGAGATCAAAGACTACCTGCCCGAAGGCGAGTTGGACGCGGACGAGCTTTATTCTCAGCTGATGTCTTATGTCGCGAGCATGCAGGATCCCTACTATAAGGCTTTAGCCGAATCAGTTCTGCGCGACGATGCGGATATCGTGGATCGAATCAAGCGAGCGCCTGCCGCGAAAAGCATGCACCATGCTTATAAGACCGGGCTTTTGGAGCATGTGATTTCGATCACGGGAATCTTGGATCATCTTTCGCGCCATTACGGAAAAGTCGTCGATCGCGACCTGCTTTTCTTAGGTGGATTTTTCCACGATATCGGAAAGCTCTGGGAGCTTTCCTACGATCGCGTGACGGATTATACGACGGAAGGCCGCTTGATCGGCCATCTGGTCATGGGAGTCGAGCTTGTCGATAAAAAGATCCGAGAGCTCGAAGCGCAGTCGGGTCGGCTTCCAGGGGCTTTTCCAGAGGAAAAGAAGCTTTTGGT
Source organism: uncultured Bacteriovoracaceae bacterium (assembly GCA_964496965.1). Taxonomy (GTDB): domain Bacteria; phylum Bdellovibrionota; class UBA1018; order UBA1018; family UBA1018; genus CAZCBS01. The sequence goes on along the minus strand of CAZCBS010000229.1, from coordinate 5,762 downwards.
GAAGCATGTGATCCTCGCGCATCACGGGCTTCTTGAGTACGGTTCGCCAAAACGCCCGAAATGCATCGAAGCGTTGATCGTTCATATGATCGACGATCTCGATTCGAAGGTGAATTCGATCGCGCGCTTTATCGAACAAGACGCGACTCCGGGACGATGGACGGCGCTTAATCGCAATTACGAACGATACTTCTTCAAGCCAGACTGGGCGATTCAAACGCCTGAAGGCTAAATTCTGAAAAAGCGGCGGGCGTTCGCTGTGGTGACGCGCGCGACTTCCTCAAGCGAGATCCCTTTGATCTCGGCAAGCTTCATGGCGGTCAAGCGGACCATGGAAGGCTCGCATTTTTTGCCGCGGTGAGGAATAGGCGCCAGATAAGGCGAATCCGTCTCGACCAAAATACGTTCCAGAGGAAACTCACGCGCACTTTCTCGAAGGTCTTCGGCATTCTTGAAGGTTAGGATGCCTGAGAAGGAGATGTAAAAGCCCAATGCGAGACATGCCCGACCAAACTCACGCGTTCCTGTGAAACAGTGGATCACTCCAGGAATCGCGCCAGGCTCTACTCGGGCCGCGTAGGCGGTCAAGGCGCGAAGCAGATCGTCTTCGCCCTCGCGCGAATGGATGACGACCGGTTGTCGCGTCCTGAGAGCGATCTCCAGCTGCTCTTGTAAACGCTTCTGCTGAACCTCGCGAGGAGAGTGGTCATAGTGATAATCGAGACCGATTTCCCCGACCGCGCGGCATTTCGGATGAAGCGCGGCTTTCTCCAATGCGACGAGATCCTCGTCTTGGATCGCAATCGAGTCATGCGGATGATAACCGACGGTGTGATAGACGTTTTCGAACTTCTCGGAGATCTTTTGAACCGTATCGAGCGTTCCAGGATCGACACCGATCGTGATCAGCGTCCCGACTCCTTGTGCTTTGGCTTCGTTGACGAGATCTTCCGTCGACTTAGGAGCGTAGTCGTAGTTGAGATGGCAATGCGTATCGATCAGCTCGAAGTTTTCCATACTGACTCGAATTACTTCGCCAAGGCCTCGACGAGCTTATCCCAGACCGGGAGTGGAAGCGCGCCTTCGACTTTGTGGCCATTGATAAAGAGGGTCGGTGTCGATTGGATCTGAAGTCGATCCGCTTCCGCGATATCGCTTTGAATGGCCATCTGAGTCTCAGAAGATTGAGCGCAAGCGTTGAGCTTGGCTTCGTCGATGCCCGATTTTTTCGCAAGCTCAGCTGGCATTCCAGGCTTCAGCTCGTTTTGATTCTCGAAAATGTCTTCGTAAACTTCTTTGAATTTGCCTTGCTGATTGGCGCAGTATGCGACGCGTGCCGCTTCGCAAGCGACGGCATGCATCGGATTCTTCATATTGTGGTTGCAGGCCATGTCGAGCGGGAAGTTTCTGAAAACGACTCGAACTTTACCAGGGTAGCGATTGAGAACCGCATTGAACTGCTTGGCTGCCATTTGGCAGTGCGGGCATTGAAAGTCGCTGAACTCGATCACGGTGATCGGAGCGTCTTTTGGGCCGAGAATGGGGGAGTTGCCGCCCACGGTCGCAGGCAAAGTCGGAGAGCTTAAAACGCCTTGGACATAGAGATCGATATCCGCGGATTTCAGATCCGAAGTGTCCATTCCCTTGGTTGCGACGACCGCGACAAAGACGCTGGCAAGAACGGTGAGGATCATCGTTTTGCGAGCCGAGCGCTCTTCTGCTTCGGAGCCGGAAGATGTCGAAGCACTGGATTTCAAGGACAGTGCGGTTCCGAAGATCAGGATATTGACCGCATCCAAGAGCAAGCAAAACAAACAGTAAGTATGAAGGATGCCGAACATCACAAAGAGATAGGCGAGGCTGGTTCCAACACCGAATGCGCCCATTCCGATCAAGATGCGGCTCGAGACTCGACGCCAAGCCGCGCTCATTCCCATGACCGCGACGGCGAAAATTCCCAATAGCCATCCTGTCGCGAGACTCGAAAGAGGAATCCCTCCTGCAACTTCCGCGTAACGACTGGCCGCAACCGCGTCGCAGTTCATGTTTGAGCCGAGATTGCAGATCGATTTAAAGCCCACGGCTCCCGCGCGCACTTGGTAGAAATGCTGCGAGAGATAGACCGACAGCCCGATGCCGATCAAGGCGAGGGCCATGATGAAATAGAATTGGATGGGTGATTTCTGAGATTGTGGAGTCGACATTTTTAGAGGCCCCCTAAGGCTCCCGCGCGATAAAGCAAATATTCAGCGAAGATCAAAAGAATGATTCCGCTCGCTGTTTTGATATTTTTCATCCATTGGCCGGATCGAGGAAGCGATTGAAGCGCGCCCGCAAAGGCGGCAACGACCAGAAGAATCGTTCCCAGTCCGACGGAAAAGGCCAACATGAGCGCTAAGCCCAGACCAATCGACTGTGTTTTAGCGATATAAGCAAGAATCGTCGTAAGAACCGGAGTGGTGCAAGGCGCGGCGATGAACCCCGAAGACGCTCCCAGGCCAAATGCTCCAAGCATCGACATAGGATGACCATGTCCGTGTCCATGAGAATGGCTATGCGCGACGGGCGCCTGCTTGATTCCGATTTTACGCTTAAACCCTTCCCACATCATCTGTGGATCAAAGGGAATCACATCCAGCATGGTGAGAGCCGCAAGTGTAATGACCGCTCCGAGTCCGATGTACCAGCCTGGCGTATTGGTCAGGGTTCCGAAAACTTTTCCCGTCAGGCCCGCCAAAACTCCCAAGAAAGAATAGATAATGGCCATTCCGCCAACGTAGGCCGCTCCGCGGATCCAGATTTCCTGCCAACGACGGCGAGCCGGACCCACTCCACCCACCACTCCGATCGTGATCGGAATCATCGGGTAAACGCAGGGAGTGAGGCTTGAGAGGATTCCCCCGAGATAAGCCAGAAGAACGGCAAAGACCGATCCCCATGCGCCACCGGTTTCAGGAGAAAGAAGCTGGGTAATGAGTTGCGTTAGGGAGTTCATAGAGAAGGCACCTCTTCTTTGGGTAGCATGAGATCGAGCCCTTTGCTAGTTTGGACGTATGTTTCAACGTTCTGTGGTGACTGGATTCACGGTTTTAAGCCTCGTTCTGGGATTAGCGGGCTGCTCGAAGGGCTGTTCAAGCGATCGCTCGCGCTTGAGGCAGCAGAGTGTGCTCAAAGTTCAGCTCAATGCTGAACCGATTTCCTTGGACCCCGCTGAGGTTGAGGATGGGAATGGGCTTAAGCTTGTTGCGGAACTTCGAGAGGGCCTGGTGGGATACGATTGTCAAGGTCATCTTAAAAACTGCTTAGCTCAGTCGTACACGGTTTCGCCCGATGGTCGACGTTTTGAGTTTACGCTTAAGCCGGATTTGCGCTGGTCGGATGGTCAGCCGCTGAGCGTGCAAGATTTTGTTTTCGGTATCCGCCGGGCCCTTGAGCCTTCAAAGGGCGGCAAGGTCAGTATGGCGCTGCTGCCGATTCGAGGCGCGAAAGATTATCGGGCCGGTAAGTTAAAACTGGGTTCAGGCCTGAGCGATCGTTCAATCGGCGTGTTCGAGGACGCAGGAAAACTCGTTTTCGAGCTCGAGGAATCTGCGCCGTATTTTATCCATGCCTTGACATTGCCTGCCGCATTGCCGGTTCGCCAGGACATGCTCATGGAATCAAGCGGGAAGTGGAGCGAGGATAAAGCGCCTGGAACGGGGCCTTATCGTTTCGCCGCTTATCAACCCGGAAAGCGGTTTTTGATCGAAGCCAATCCTTACTATTGGGGCGCGCAGCCCGAAGTTCGGCTCATTGACTTTCTTTTCATCACGGACGAATCCGCGGCTCTCAATCTTTTCGAGACAGGGCAGCTCGATATTCTGACTCGGCTTTCGCCATCCAATATCGCGCGTTTGAAGAAGCTTCCTTCGTTTCGAAGCGATCCTTTCTATGCGACGTATTTCATCGCGTTCAATACGCACAAAGCGCCTTTTGATCAGCGCGACTTTCGGCGCGCGGTCTCCGGAGCGATTCATCGGGAAGAAATCGTCAAGGCAATGGATTCTGGCGAAATGCCCGCGATCAGCTGGATCCCGCGCGGAATCGAGGGCTTCTTAGAGTACCAAGATCCGAAGGCGATCTTTGGCAGCTCGATCTCGAAAGTCCGCGGCGAGCTTGCTCAGCATCCTTTGTCACCCGTTTCAGCTGCATTCGATACCGGCGCGAAAAATTCGATGATCATGGAGAAGATTCAGCATGATCTTCAGGAAAACCTGGGCCTCAAGACTTCTCTTTCCAATATGGAATGGAAAGCATATGTCAAATCTCTCCAAACGAATGCGCCACCGATCTTTCGTTTTGGTTGGCTCACGCCTTTTGCCGATCCCATTAATCCACTTCAAGTGTTTATGACCGGAAATCCCAACAACTACGCCGGTTGGAGCAATCCGGAGTATGATAAGCTCGTTCAAGGGATCGCCGCCATGGCGCCTGGTGCTGCTCGAACGGAAAAAATCAAACAGGCCCAGAAGATCCTGGTTGATGACGAGGCAGCGGTCGTTCCGATCTTCCATTATGTACAAAATCATTTGGTCTCCGAGCGCGTGACCGGATTCAAGGTCAATCCGTTCGGGATCATTTCGTTTGGTGAGATGTCACTTCAACTGAAAGATGAAGAGAAGAAATGAAAGCGATTCAGAGCTCGCTTCTTTCGAAAGTTCCAGGTCTTGTTCATGGGTTCGGTACGCGGGAAGAGCCTGTTTTTCATGAGCTACTCCCTGCTTGGAATGCGTTGAAGCCTTCTTGGAAACAGGTGCACAAGGCTGACGTGGCTCACGTTTTAGCGGCCAATGAAAACTGCGGTGAAGTTGACGCACTTTGGACCCGCGAAGCGGGTCTACCTATCGCGGTCGTCACCGCGGATTGTGTTCCGATCTTGCTCGCAAAAAAAGATGGCAAAGCGATCGCTGCCGTTCATGCCGGCTGGCGCGGCACACGTGCGCATATCCTGAGCGTGCTCTGGGAAAAACTTCGCGCTCATGGGGAGTGGCCGTCTGAATGGGTTGCTGCCGTCGGCCCAGCGATCGGTCCTTGCTGCTACGAAGTGAGCGAAGAAATCGCGCAAGATTTTGAGAATGAGTTTTCTTCTTTCGGAGAAAAGCTCGCGGTTCCTAGGCATCGTATTTTGGATCTTCCGGCCATCAACGCCAAAGAACTTGAGCAAATCGGAATGTCCGAAGTCGAGTTGCTTCGCCATTGCACTCGCTGCAATGAGGCTTTTCACAGCTACCGCCGCGAAGGCGGCGGAACGAGGCAGTATTCGATGATTTCGAGCGCGGCGAGGAATTAAGCGCTAGTTGTAAGGGTGAGTTCGTATGAACGGAGTGCTCTAAGAGGGCGCGGTGCTGATTTGGCCGTCCTGATCGACAAAATAAATTTTCAACCCTTTTGCGAGAAGGGATTTCATCGGCACTCCCGCGGCTTCAAATAGATTTTTAATCACGTATCGCGCGACGCCAGTGAAGTCGCGTCCAAAGCTGACGATTCGAGTGTAGAGGAGGTGGTCCCAGAAAGCCCGGAGGGCGCTTTCAGGTGCGTTATCATTGGTGTTTCGTGGAAGGGCTCGGCCTTTCTGAGCCCCAGTGACGATTTGGGCGATTCCACCCGAAAGCTCTTTTGAAAATCGCTTCCAAGCTTCGCGCGTTGGCACCTGAATCAGTAGGTGAATATGATTTCCCACATTCGCAAAACGATAAACCCGCACGCTCCAGCGCCTGGCTGTT
>CAZCBS010000228.1:5953-7187 GCA_964496965.1 uncultured Bacteriovoracaceae bacterium | reverse complement strand
ACGCTTTTTTGTGTTGAACGCGTGCACTTTTGATAGCAACACGACGCGCGTTCGGGTTGATGATAAACAAAGCAATCACCGTCTTTTTTCGGAATGACAAGACTGGGTGACGACTCGTCAAAAATCAAAAACGAAAACGGTACATGCTCTCGCTTTCCGTTGGCATCGATGAAGAGATCGTAATTCAACTTCGCAAAGCCTGACTTGCGATTCTCGTCATTGAGTGCCGGAGTAGAAAATGAAAGCACCGTCTTAGAGCTCGCATCGGACTTTGGCGATTCAATTTCAGCATTCGCCTCCTCCTTACCGGAGCGAAAGAGCGAGAACTTGACTGGACTCGATCCGAAAACGTCGCCAGAAGCCGTAATTTGAAGCTTGAGATCCGTATTTTCGAGAGTCCGAACAAATTGAGAAAGTGCTATATTTTTTGAAGCCACAGTACGCGAGAATTCTGATTTGAATTGGTACCAATGTTTTTGATGAGCCGGAGTGACTACTTCGATCTTTAGCCCGTGATCAATCGCTTCAGAGGGCAGAGATGGAGTCGGCGCGACTTCCGGAGCAGGGGCCGCGCGAAGTAATTGAGACTGATTCGCGGACTTCTGCGGATATGTCGAAGTGCCGCCGTCCGACGAGTTCACTTGATCTGCGCACGAGACAAGAAAGAGCGCGAGCACAACAAGCCTTGGACTATTTTTTCTCAACATAATACTTCCCCTAATTGAATCCAGGCCTTATATTCTGCATATTAACAAATGTCAATTCAGGGCACTTAACCATTCTCGACATTGGGACACACATTATGCTTCTGACAGAGATCAGGACATCCCGTCTTCTCGCCGCCATCACAACACAAATGGTGGTCGTTTATCTAGCAACCCTGACCCCATCGGTCGCATGGGCTGAAACTCAACCGCAACCCAGCGAAACTCCTAACCCATTCGGCATTGACCTGACTCCAGACAATTCTTCAATTGTCACTGGTGAAAAGTCTCAACCCAATCAAGCCGCTTCCTCACCCATTTCGTCGGCAATACAGAATCTCAATCCGGATATCAGCTTCCTGGGCGATCTCGTTGGTGGAAACCCCGCCGCTCTCAGCATTCCAGGGCAACCCACACCAAGACCGGTTTATATTCGCGAGGTCGAAATAGATTCTGCAGGCTACGTCTCGCCCTACGCGAAAGGCTTTTTCGTAGTAAAAGTATCCGACTTTGGCCGTAAGCGTCTTTTA
>CAZCBS010000228.1:0-5943 GCA_964496965.1 uncultured Bacteriovoracaceae bacterium | reverse complement strand
GGCGGACGTTGAGGAAGCCTACATGAATTTCTTCAATCTCCCGCTCAGTGCCAACCTAAAGATTGGCAAGGCGCGAACGGACATTGACACTCTCAATCCGTTGCATCCTCACGCTTACCCTTTCGTTGATTTTCCTCTCATTTTGGAACATCTCTTTGGACCCGAGGGACTTAAGGCAACCGGAGGCAATCTTTCGTTCCTAGTGCCCAATCCCTGGGATCACTATCTTTTACTGAGCGGAAACGTTCTTGCCAATCCTGACAATGAGGAACCCGCGACGGCTCTCTACGGGGGAAACCGACAAAGCCTCTTCTACACGCTGCGCGCCTCTACCTCATTTGATTTAGCAGCAGACAGCTATCTCGTTTGGAACATTTCGACGGTCCAGGCGCCTCTGACGAACGGACTTCATTCGCGAACCTACATCACCGACATTTTACTCCGAGTCGCACCGAACCCAGTGTCCGATGCCTATACACTTCTCTCGGGCTTCTACTGGAATCGCCAGGATCCACAACAAACTGGATCTCCATTTATCGCACAAGGAATGTACGCTTATACGGGATATCAATTGTCGCCCCGCTGGAAGATCGGCTATCGCTACGACATCGTCAACGATCCGAATCCGATCTACGGTGGAAAAGAACAGCAGCATAACGGCATTCTTAGCTTTTACCCAACCGAGACCAACTACCTGCGAGTGCAGTATGGCTACCATCAGTTGCCTGGCGCCGCAGGTCCTTACTGGGAAAATCAAATCTGGTTCCAGGTCAACTGGAGCATGGGACCTCACGCGCTTCACACGAATTTGTAATAAATAGGGAAAGAATTTATGAAATTAAAATTCATCGTATTAATAGCAATACTCACGCTTTCCACGCCAGCCCTGGCCAAAATGAAGGTCATCGCTTCGATTACGCCGCTTCAATCCATCACGGAGAGCATCGGCGGAGATCTAGTTGAAGTCACAAGCATCGCACGCGGGACTGAAGACCCACATTTCGTGGAAGTTCGTCCAAGCTTTCTGATGTCGATTGGGCAAGCCAAGCTCTATGTGAGTATCGGAATGTCTCTTGATTTCTGGGCTCGTCCCCTGATCGAAAATGCTCGCAATGAAAATATCGTAGTCGTCAACGCCAGTACCGGCATTAAAGTGCTTGGGCTGCCGACCGAACGAGTGACTGCACGCCTGGGAGATGTTCATCCCGAGGGAAATCCTCACTATTGGATGGACCCTTACAACATCCCCATGGTCGTAAAAAATATTTTGAACGGATTGGTCAAAGTCGATCCCGAACATAAAGAAACCTATCAGAAGAACGCAAAAGCATTCCTTTCAAAACTCCAAGCCGCCGATGCTCAATGGCAGAAGGACCTTGCTCCCTTCAAGGGCACCAAGGTCGTCACCTACCATGAGAGCTGGGAATACTTTACCGAGCATTTCAAACTCGATGTCGTCGCCCAAGTGGAACCCAAACCCGGCATTCCGCCGTCGGGCTCGCATACAGACGAGGTCATCAAAATCGTCAAGCGCGACAAGGTGTCTCTCATTCTTCAAGAGCCTTATTATCCGAGCGCGGCACCAGATCTCATCGCAAGAAGCACTGGGGCGAAAGTCGTGAAAACTCCGCAACTTTGTGGCGGCGCTCCTGGAACCGACACTTACATCGATTTGATGAATCATGATGTCCATGCAATCGCCGCGGCCCTAAAGAAATAGAACGAAAAAATGAAAACCGATACTCAACAACTCATCCGCTTTGAGAATCTTGATCTCGGCTACGGCAGAAGAACTGTACTGAGGGGCGTTCAAGGATCCATTTCCCATGGCGCTTTTATGGGGATTGTCGGACCCAACGGTTCAGGCAAAACTACCCTCTTGAAAGCCATCTTAGGATGGGTGAAACCGCGAACCGGCCAGATTATGCGAATGCCCAATCTGCGGTTTGGTTATGTTCCTCAACGAAACACAATCGATGCTCTCTATCCTCTGACATCGCTTGATATCGTGTTGATGGGACTTTATGGAACCCGGATGCCTGGACTGCCGATGACCGCCAATAATCGTACGACAGCTATGGATGCGATTCGAAGCGTAGGTCTTGAGCACAAAGCACAAGCGTTGTTTAGCGAGCTCTCGGGAGGTCAACAGCAACGAATTCTCCTCGCCCGCGCCTTAGTGGGACAACCTGACATCCTGATTTTGGACGAGCCGACGAACGGAATGGATATCGTGAGCGAAGCCTCTGTCATGAAGACTGTCGACGAAGTCCATTCCAAAACAGGAATGACCATCGTTCTTGTGACTCATCTTCTTCACGTTGTCGCCCAACATGCGACTGAGATCGGGCTAATCCAAGGGGATCGGATCGAATTCGGGGCAACAAAGGATCTTCTTACCGAGCAACACCTGACGGCACTTTACGGAACCCGCATTCAAGTTGGACAAATCAACGGAAAGCCGATTGTAACGACATTATGATTCCACAAACGCTGAGTTGGTTAAAAATCGATTTCATGCAGAACGCCTTATTGGGCTCTCTGGTTCTGAGCCTGACCTCAGGACTTGTGGGTCTTTTCGTGGTTTTGCGAAGGATCATCTTCATCAGCATGTCGCTTGCTGAAGTCTCCTCTGCGGCCGTAGCTTTTGCCGCGCTCGTTGGACTCAATCCTTCGCTCACGGGCGTTGCTATTACGCTTGGGGCGACTTTTATTTTGGCCGTTGCCAGCCATCGCCCGAGCCGATTCCCACCTGAGGCGCTGATCGCCATTGTGTATTTACTCGCGTCATCTGCCGCGATTCTGATGATCGCTAAGAACCCTCAAGGTGAAGTGGATCTGATGAATGTGCTCTTTGGCAATATTCTCACCGTCAACCATCGGCAGCTTTTCGAAGCTCTCGCTGTTGCCATTCCCAGCTTTGCCGCGATCATCATTTTTTTCCGCCACTTTCTTTTCACTTCGTTCGACTCCGAGATGGCATCTGCATGCGGAATTAAATCCGGCGTCTGGCAAACTCTTTTCTACCTGATCCTAGGTTCCCTGATCGTCACCGGAATCCGAATGAGCGGAGCCATGCTGACCTTCGCTTATCTGGTCATTCCCGGTTATTGCGGCTTGCGACTCAGCCGATCCATGAAAGGCGTCGCCATCATCAGCGCCCTCATCGGCCCCATCTGCACCTTTCTGGGACTTTGGATTTCGTTCGCCAATGACCTACCTACAGGCCCATCCATTACAGCTTTGCTGGTTGTATCCGCTTTGCTCTGCTTAGGAATTGATGGAGCCCGCTCTCAAACGCGATACGCATAGACAAAATATTTAATAAATAAAGCGCATCGAAAAGGCTAGCCGAAAATTACTGAGATCCAGGGCCCGCAAATGCGCGATTCACGACCAAGCGTCCTGGGATTTTGTAACTGCAGAAGTAACGAGCAAACTTGGCACTTCCCCACGTGTAATGAATCCGGATGTCGGCTTCATCTTGAGTCTCATTTAAACGAATAAATCTTGTCATAGGTTTCACCTCGACGGCTCGATTAGCAAGCATCACAGACGACAGCAATAACCACGATTGGTCACTTTTTCTGTAACTCGCCGGACCGTACGAATTGGTCTCGATCAACCTGCGAACTTTCCGTGATCATCGCAATGAGTGCCATGAACATGGTGAAGGTGTCCTTCGACAACGTAGTCGTAATGATCGTCGTGAGAAACTGCTGGGTGCCCGCAATCCGCACCATGTTGATGGCTTTTGTCATGCCCTGAACACGAAAGATGAAGCGTACAATTCGCCACATTAGATACAGTAACGTCAACTTTTGGGGACGTTTGGAATTTTGTGCTCATAAGTAGCTCCTAAAATGCGCTTTCTTTAGATGCGCGTTAAACGTTAAGCAATCGCGCACAGTCTGCACCTGCCATGCCAGAAATCCTGCCACTAGATTGAATGAGACAAATACAATTAAGATTTCTTATGTAGAACTTGCAAGGATCGGCATTGCACACCGTGAAACTTGCATCGCAGAGCTCAAACGATTCCAAAGAGAACAACCGCGACAGACTGAGATTTAATTTAACGATTCAATCATTCGGAAAGCGATCTCGATCACACCCCGGCATCCCAAAACCGCTTGGATACGATTGTTTTTCTCAAAACAGTTTGGGTAACTTTAAAATGACTTGCAATTCGATACTCCGCCTCACCAGCCGCAAGTCTTTTTCTAATCTCAAGGAGTTCATCTTCAGTCCAATTTCTCTGAGATTTACGTACCCCACTTTTCCTAAGGACCGTGGCCACTCGACTTAAGTTTATACCAAGCTCTTTGCTGATGGCCACCAAGGTCATCCCCTTTGCTCTCATTTCAATCACTTGTTGCTCATTGGGTGACTGGACTTCCTGGCGTTCGATTTGAAAATACTTTTTAAGCACAGAATGAATTGTGACAATCGGTACCGAGAATTCGCGCGCGATGTCTTGGCGACAAATACCTTGGGCGTTCATCTCGCCGATTTTTTTGATCTGCGTCTCATCTAAAGCAGTCTTAGTGTAAGCGGGTCCGAGTCTTTTCTTAAGCATTCGAAAAATGAGTGAATAATTGACATCGAGCAAATCGGCAATTTCATACAAGGAGTAGCCTTTGTGATGAAGCTCAATCGCTTGCTCAGAAATGCGCTCTGAACTTTCAACTGCAACCCCAAGTCGCCTCAGAATTGCTCGAACGGTTCGGACGGATAAATGAAGGGCTCGAGCAATCTGAGTACTTTTCATTCCTCCGTTATATTGCTTGAGAATTTTCTCGTCACGGCAGGCGTGCAAATCTGATCTCCGCGCTTCGAAGCTCCCCCTTCTTCTCGTCTCCAGCATACTTAATGCATTATTTTGAATCATCATTAGCGTCAATGTGAATTCATACTGAAAACGAATTGAATCTGAATTCCACTTCAGTGCGCTCGAACGATGCCAACCCATACTTGAATTATGTTCCCAAATGGGGCCGAAAAACAGAATTCATGGGCCGATATGGATTGGATTGCACCGGTTTCTTGAAGCGATAAGAAATGACAAAACTCGATTGCTCTGTCAGCATTTCTCAAATGCGACAAATCCAAACTTTAAAGTTTATTGCAACTGTCTCAGCGAGCATTTTCACATTTACTGCCAATGCCAACATTAGAATGGCCATCACCGTTGACGATCTGCCAACTCACGGTCAATTACCGAAAGGCATTTCTCGAGTCGAGGTCGTTAACTCTATTCTTGAAACTTTGAAGAAATTCAAAGTCCCCGAGGTTTATGGCTTTATCAATTCTCAAAAATCCGAACTAGACCCAAGCACTTTCGAAGTGCTTAAGCTTTGGATCAAAGCGGAATACCCCCTGGGCAACCACACTTACTCACATAAAAGCCTGAACAAGATCTCTGCTGAGGAGTTCACAAAAGAAATCGATTCGAACGAGAAAGTGCTCTCTCAATTTGTACAGAAATTCGACTGGCATTACTTCCGCTACCCCTATCTGCATGAGGGTGACACGCTTGAAAAAAGAAACGCGGTTCGGGCGCACTTAAAAGAGCGAGGATACAAAATCGCGCAAGTGACCGATGACTTCGAGGACTGGGCGTGGAACGAGCCTTATGCTCGCTGCAAGGACAAGCATGACTTAAAATCCATCAATGCGCTGAAAGCTCTCTTTATGAAGTCCGCGATGGATCGACTTAAACGCGACAATGCAGTTTCAGACAAAGTCTTCGGTCGACCAATTGCTCATATTCTACTTTTACATATTGGAGCTTTTGATGCTGAAATCTTGCCGACTCTTCTCCAAGCCTACAAAGACAAGGGCGTAGAATTTATTCCTCTATCGGAAGCGGTTAAAGATTCAATTTACGAACAAGACCCCGGAATTTTCGGTAAGAGTGACGACTTCCCGTATCAAGTTTTG
>CAZCBS010000227.1:0-7200 GCA_964496965.1 uncultured Bacteriovoracaceae bacterium | reverse complement strand
GGCCCGATGACAATCTTCGTAATGGGCATGGCGACGTCGTTGCAGACCTTGCGGACTTCAAAGATCTTCTGACGACCCAAGCCCAGCTTCTGATCCCACTTGGCCTTGGCGACCATATCGTCGCATTCGTCGTATTCTTTTCCAAAGCGCCCTTTATCCCAGCGCTCTTCGATCTCGCGGAAAAGCTCCACGCCGATCTTATAAGGATTGATCCGGCCTGGCTGCATCGACAGAACTCCTGCGTTATGGTCGCAAAAATCGATCAGCTCTGAGTCCTTCAATGCTTTTTGCGTCAGGATCTTCGTATGCCAGTACGAAGCCCAGCCTTCGTTCATGATCTTGGTCTGTGCTTGAGGCGCGAAATAATAAGCCTCATCGCGCACGATCGACAAAACATCATGCTGCCATTGCTCCAGCGGCGCGTTTTGAAGCAAGAACGAAAGCACGTCTTTCTCGGGCGACGGCGGATTCTTACGGCTTTGTTTGTTCTGCTGCTCAAGCTTCTTTCTTTGCTCTTCCAGAAACTCAGGCGGGTTCATGAACTTGTCCATGTAAGGACGATTCACCCGAATTCTGCCCGGCTCCTGCGCCTCAGGCTCTTTCTCTTCTTCCAAAAGACTGGAGCCCGGAGCGCCCGAGCTTTTCACCGGCGCGAACGGAAGATAAGGATCGATCAAGTTCTCGATCGCCAAGCAATGATCAATGAAGTTCTCAACGACGTCCTGGCCGTAGCGATCCATGTAATTCCGGATCTTCACCGCGTGATTGGCCATCGCATCGAGCATCTTGCGATTGGTTTTCGAGAACCAATAGTTGTTCTTAAAAAAGTCGACGTGACCATAAACGTGCGCCATCACGGTTTTTTGATCGACCATGCTATTGGCCTTCATGAGATAGGCGTACGATGGGTCCGTATTGATGACCATTTCGTAAATCTTTTGCAGGCCCCACGAATAGCCCTTGGAAAGCTGATCGTATTCCATCCCAAAACGCCAATGCGGATAGCGCACGGGAAAACCGCCGAGCGCCGCAAGCGAATTAATCTGATCGGAGTCGACCATTTCAAAGATGATTTCGAACGCATCGAGTCCATACGATTCGGCGTGTCCGCGAATTTCGTCATGAAGCTTCATCAGCTCCGGAGTCAGAGCACTGCTGCCGTAGTCGGTCATCGCTCACTTACCCTTTCCGAGGAAATCCTTGATCGAGCCTAAGATGCCTTCCTTGTTCTCGATCTTGGAAAGAATCACAGATTCATGTTCCTTGCCGAAATGCTCTTTGAGATCTTTGTAGAACTGGCCTGAGCCGTAGCGGCTCTCGACCTGGCCGTAGCAAAACACGTTGCACTGAGGAAGAAGCGTTTTCTCGAGAATATCCAAGCACAAACGAGTGTCTTCGCCGGACCAGTTATCGCCGTCGGAGAAATGAAACGGATAGATATTCCACTCCGACGGACCGTAGTCGGTGGCGATGATCTTTTCGCAGAGCTTGTAAGCCGAGCTGATCAACGTGCCCCCCGATTCGCGAGTTCGGAAGAACGTGTCTTCGTCCACTTCGCGAGCCGTCGCATCGTGAATGATGTATCGCGTTTCGATTCCCTTGTATTGAGACCTGAGCCACGTATCGATCCAGAACGCTTCCGTTCGGACGATCTCTTTTTGCTCGTCGCCCATCGAGCCCGAGACGTCCATCATGTAGATGATGACGGCACTATTCTCGTGGCGCTCGTCCGTCTTCCAAGAACGATAACGAAAATCTTGCGGAATCGGAACGATCACAGGATTAGACGGATTATAAGTCCCTGTCGCGATTTGACGTTTCAGAGCTTCCTTAAAGGTTCGCTTGAAGTGTCTGAGCGAGTTTGGGCCTTGATTGGCGATCGCGGTATAACGATCGGTCTTGGACTTCACCGTTTTATGGCCACGCGGCTCGATCCTTGGAAGCTCGAGCTGCTCACCCAAAATCTCGGCAAGCTCCTGAAGCGAAAGGTCCACCTCAAGCAGATGCTCTCCGCCTTGATTACCTGCTTCGCCTTGGCCTGGCTGCGGCTCACCCTGACCGACTGGATCACCGGCCTTTCCATCGCCTTGTCCGGTGCCGCCCTGTTCGCGATCACCGAATCGAAAGCGCGGGATTTCGATCTGAGGGATAGGAATCGTCACCAGATCCTTGCCCTTGCGACCGATCATCTCGCCGTGAGTGACATACTTTTTAAGATCTTGCTTGATCTTCCCCTTCACGATGGAGCGGAAGCGGGAATGATCTCTTTTTATATTGTAGATGCTCACGAGGTCTATCCCCTCCTCAGTTTTTCTACTTCCGAATGCAAGGTACAGTTAACGGTATTCAGGGTACCGTACCGTATTCGGAACACGGCTAACGGCACCCCGCACACAGTATCTTTTACTGCCGCTTCTTGACATCACCGCGAGCAAAGATGCTTGCGACGAAGTTCAGCACGTCGGTCGAGCAGATTTCGCAATAACCGTAGTTATTGATCAAACGGGTTTTGACCACGTCGATCTTTTCCTGGGTCGTGCGATCCACCACGTTGGAAACCAGAGAAGTCAGCTTGATCGTGTCTTTTTGATCTTCGAAAAGCTTGAGCTCAAGCGCCTTATGAAGACGCTCGTTCGTTTTGTAATCAAAAGTACGACCGTCGATCGCCAGAGCGCCGATATAGTTCATGATCTCGCGACGGAAATCGTCTTTGCGAGACTCAGGAATATCGATCTTCTCTTCGATCGTCCGCATCAGCCTCTCATCCGGCTCCTCATCCATGCCGGTATACTTGTTCTTCACGCGCTCGCGCTGAGTATAAGCCTTGATGTTATCGATGTAGTTCGCGCAGAGCTTAGCGATCGCGTCTTCGTCAGCCGAGATCGCGCGCTGGACTTCGTTCTTCACGATGTCTTCGTACTCTTGCTTCACCACGGCGAGCATCTCGCGATACTCGCGGCGCTTTTCATCGCTTCCGACGAGAGCGTGATTCTTCAAGCCGCCTTCGAGCTCGTTCATGACCATGAACGGATTGACGCAGCCGACTTCACCGGCCTTGTCGTTGACCAAGGCGTTGGAGATCTTGTCCTGAACGTAACGAGGGCTGATGCCTTCGAGACCTTCGCGGATCGCTTCTTTGCGAAGCTCCTTCACATTGTCTTCGGTATAACCGGTCAGAGTCTTCCCGTCGTAGAGCTTCAGCTTTTGCATCAGCGAAAGATTCGCTTTCTTCGGCTGCTCAAGACGGGTCATGATCGCCCACATCGCCGCGACCTCAATGGTATGCGGAGCGATGTGCTTGCCTTTGACCTTGGCAGTGTTGAAGTCCTTTTCGTAGATCTTCGTTTCTTGCTTGAGCTTCGTGATGTACGGAATATCGATCTTCACGGTACGGTCGCGAAGAGCTTCCATGAACTCATTATTCTGAAGCTTCTTGAACTCAGGCTCGTTGGTGTGGCCGATGATGACTTCGTCGATATCGGTTTGAGCGAACTTCTTCGGCTTGATCTTGTGCTCTTGAGAAGCACCCAACAAGTCATAAAGGAACGCCACGTCGAGCTTCAAGACTTCGATAAACTCCACCACGCCGCGGTTAGCGACGTTGAACTCGCCGTCAAAGTTGAAGGCGCGCGGATCGGAATCCGAGCCGTACTCAGCGATCTTGCGATAGTTGATATCGCCCGTGAGCTCCGTGGAGTCTTGGTTCTTTTCGTCTTTCGGCTGGAACGTTCCGATACCGATGCGATCCTTTTCGGAAAGCACGAGACGCTCGACGCGGATATGGTTCTTCACCACTTGCATCCAATCGCCTTTGTACTTCTTCAAGAACTCTTTCATCACGAAACGGCAGAACGGATTGAGATCGCCCTTGATGTTGATCTTATATTCCGACTTGTTTCCGCGATTGAGCTCTTCGAGAATCTTCGCCCGCATATCATCGGGAATCAGCTTCAGAGGATCATCATGCATCGGGCTTCGGACTTCTTTTTGAGTTCCGAGGATTCCTGAACCGGTGTCATCGACCCAGCGATAGGTGTACATGGCGCCTTCGTCCGTGCGCGAATATCTCTCAATTCCCTTTTTGAGCAGGCGTGCGATCGTGGATTTCGAGGAGCCGACCGGACCATGCAAAAGAAGAACGCGCTTTTCCGTTCCGTAGCCGTAGGCCGCGGACTTGAAGAAATGCACCAGCTTCATCAGCGGCACATCGAGACCGAAAACAGCGTCTTTTCCGTGATCGATCGGGTCTTCGAAAAACTTGTATTGAACGATGTTCTTTTTGTATTCGACATAGGACGAAGTACCCCACGAAAGAACCATGTCGTAAACGCGCTGGAATGCATTTCTACAGACGGCTGGATTTTTCTTTACGATATCCAGGTACTCCAGGAAGGGTCCTTCCCAGTGAAGATTGCGGAACTCCTGAACGGAATTCCAATCTCCTAAAAGCTTGTTCCAATCCATTTTATCGTTTGAAGCTGTTTTATCAGATCCCTGACCAGTGCTCGACGCCATGAGATATCCTCGCTAAGTTTAACTCCCCGAATCCTTCCATTATTTTACCCGGATTGGCGCCGCACTGTAAAGTTATGGCTGCGAATAGTTTGCAAAAGCCGTTAGCAAACGAACTACTATGAGCGAACCGCTTTACTCTGCCAATTTTCTGTCGCACACTCTTCAAAGTGAAACACAAAACACCCGACCAAACTTTTTTTCTTGGGGCATCCGGCTTTCTCATTGAGAATGGAAACCTGGCGTGAATACATTAGGCTCTATTCCAACATCCCCCATTGTGAACGAGCGCTTTTGCGTGGGCTTTGCCACGGACATCGGCAGGCGGCGTTCGCAGAATCAAGACAATTTCGCGGTCAATCCTGACCTGGGACTCTTTATTGTCGCTGACGGAATGGGCGGCCATCAAGGTGGCGAGATCGCCAGCGAGATCGCCACGAAGGTGATTCCTAAAGTCGTACACGTCGGACAACAGTCGTCTGCTTCCTGGGACGCGCGTCTCCTGATCTCTCAAGCGATCCGCAGCGCAAACGAAGCGATCTTCAAGCGCGCGCTCGAAATGCCGAGCCTTCACGGCATGGGCACAACAACGACGGCGCTTTTGTTCAAAAACGACCATCTTTATATTGGGCATGTCGGCGACAGCCGCTGCTACATCTTTAGAAATACTTCGCGTCAGAATTCGGCTCGCTGGCAAGTCACGCCCGATCACTGGCTGGTTCAAGAGAAACTCCGCGCCGGCCTGATCTCTCGCGACGAAATCAAAACCGATCGAATGAAGAACGTCATCACCCGCTCGGTCGGCTTTGAGCGCGACGTCAACGTCGAGACCTACCATGTCCCTGTTCGATCAGGAGACGTGTTTCTCATTTGCTCCGACGGCCTCTCCGGTCTGATCAACGAGAAAGAAATTCTTGAGATCGTCAGCTCTCAGCTTTTAAAAGCCGACGCTTCTCAACTCGGAATGCATGTCCAGCAAGCCGTGGGTCAGCTCATCGAAGCCGCCAATGAGAACGGCGGCGACGACAACATTACTTCCATCGTGATCGAGGTTTTATGAATTTGAACAAATTTTACACGATCATGGTCGTTCCAGAGAAAACCTCCCAGGTCCGGCGCCTCATCATCCCGGCGTGGATCGTTCGCACGGCAGCAGTGGGAATGGCCTTCACCATTCTCCTCGGACTGGTCATGTTCTACGACTATTGGCGAGTCATGGGAGAGATCTCCGAGAATAAACAACTCAAGATGGAGAACCGCCGCCTCCGGCAACAAGTTCAAGTCTTCAAGAACAAGGTGGCCACCATCGAAAGCACGATGGAGCGCGTGAAAACTTTCGCGACCCGCCTCAAAGTCATCACCAACATCGAGGATCGTGGCGGACTCTTGCAGAGCCTGAATCAACAGATTCCGGACGCCTCCGTGGGAATCTCAGATGAGACTGAAGTCGCTCCGACGGCTCAAACTGCTCAGACCGCTCCAGCGACTCCGGCCGCCCCAAAGGTCTCAACGGCTCCCGCTTCCTCGACTGCCCCTACAGCAATGAACAATTCCCCCCTCGATCTCGAAGACCCCGAAGACGCGCTCCTGCGCCGGGACTACGAAGAGCTCGATCAGCACTTCACCTTGCTGAACCGTGATTCTCTCTATGTCGAAACCGAGCTTCAAGATCTTTACGAGCTCTTGGGCGATCAAAAAGCGTTTCTTTCGGCGCTTCCGACCCGAAAACCTGCCGAAGGCTATTACACCTCGGGCTTTGGCATCCGCAAATCCCCGATTGGCGGAAAAGTCAAAATGCACGAAGGAATCGATATCGCCAATCGCTTAGGAACCTTTATTCACGTCCCTGCGGACGGAGTCGTCGTCTTTGCCGCAGTCAAAGCAGGCTACGGCCAAACCGTGATCGTCGATCATGGCTACGGACTTGAAACCTGGTACGGCCACGCAAAAAAGCTTCTGGTCAATAAAGGTCAACACGTCCGCCGCGGCGAAACCATCGCGCAAATGGGAAACACTGGCCGCTCCACCGGCCCGCACGTTCATTACGAAGTGCGCGTGAACGGTTTTCCGGTCAATCCGATCTCTTATATTCTTGAGAACTAAACTGCGAACGTTGCCTCTCAGATAAGACGGCCCGCACCTGACGTGCTGCAGTAGAAAAACAGCGCCCCCAAAGTATGTTGCCGCAACTAGTCATGGCCGTCTTTAATCCACGAAATCAACCGAAATTTCAGCTCTTTCCACGTGACACCGACGCCTCAGCTCGATAGAGTCGGTACTGCGAAACTATGGCTATTCAAACTACGATTGCGAACGTTGGAAAGAAGATTTTCGGCACTCAGAACGAACGGGAACTCAAATCGATCTACCCGATCGTTGCCAAGATCAATCAGCTTGAGCCTACCATCAAGGCTCTGAGTGATGATCAGCTCCGCGGAAAAACCGCCGAGTTTAAAGAGCGAATCGCGAAAGGCGAAACGCTCGATCAGCTTCTTCCCGAAGCTTTTGCTGTCGTTCGCGAAGCAGCTTGGCGCTCGATCGGCCTTCGTCACTACGACGTTCAACTCATCGGGGGCATCACGCTTCATCGCGGACGAATCGCAGAAATGCGAATCGGCGAAGGAAAGACGCTGGTTGACACTCTTCCAGCCTTTCTCAATGCCATGACCGGCCAAGGTCATCCCAACC
>CAZCBS010000226.1:0-7205 GCA_964496965.1 uncultured Bacteriovoracaceae bacterium | reverse complement strand
CGATCGCTTGTCCTGACTTCGCGTCGCGCACTTCGTATTGCTTAACTCCTTCTGCCCAAACCTTGGCATTGGGAATCTCTCGAAACTTCACTCCCAGGAGCTCCGAATAAATATCGAACATCGATTGAACAACGGCGTCGGCCGGGAAATACTTGCGAATTTCCTCGTTATCGAGCGTGTAATCGCGTTTCTTGAGCTGATACTCCAGATACGCCACATCCCAAGCGTCAACACGGGTTGCGCGAGGATCAATCTGTTTCTTGAAAGCAAGAAGCTTGGCTAAATCCGAGCGATTCTTCTTTTTCAATTTTCCACGAAGCCCATTTAAAAACTTCCAAACCGTTTTCGAGTTCTGGGCCATATTGTCCTGAAGCCGGTAATCCGCCCAGTTGGAAAATCCCATGGTCTTGGCGATTTCCCTTCGGATCTGGATTGCCTGCTCCAGAATCGCGATATTCTTGTCCGCGGCGCGCCGGTTGTAAGCGATGGCCATTCTGCGGCGGGACTCTCCGCTTTTCACGTTGCGCATCACTTCGACATAGTCCGGCTCTTTCGTCGTGACGATAAAGTTTCCTTGCGCATCCTTTTTCAGGCGGCCTAAGAAGCTCGGAGTCGCTCCTTCGATTTCGGTCGGAGTAAAAGTCACCGTGCTCGTGTCGCCATTGAGATTCGTCGCGAATTGATTCTCCAGCGAAGAAAGTTTCGATTTGAGCTCTTTCACTTTCGCAAGCTTCGCATCCGGAAGCTTCAGCCCGTTCATTTCAAACTGCTTGATCGTCTCGGTGAACAATCTTTTTTCGGAAGAATTGCGAGGAGATTGGATCTTGATCACTTGATAGAGATCTTTGCGCGTCCCAGTAGCAACGATGAACTGAGAGGCCTTTTCTTCGCAATCGGCGGCCTCTTTAATCATTTTCTCGTCAGTCGAGACGTTCTTCATGAATGTGAGTGCAGAGGACTCGTCCGAAAAATCAGCCCCAGCCTGCTCAAACGCCAGAAGAGTACGATCCATATCGCGAGTCGTCGCCGGAAGCTTTCCAACGTCATCAAACGCCTTCTGCGCGCGCGCAATGCTTTGATCGCAAAGCTGCGTCAACTCTCCTGGAGCATAGTCCGCGCGAATCACCGGAGGTGCGCTCGACATGACCCTTTTCTGGGAGCTCACTTGGGAACTTGAGCAGGCCGCAAAAACCGTAAGTGAAACTGCGAGTAGGATTTTCTTCATCCTCTCATAGAAGCATTGCTATAGGCCCTCTGTCCAGTCAAAGACCTGCGAACCAATCATATCCTCGCTCGGCCCAGTAATCGGGTGGCCGGGTGTCAGAAAATCGGATCTGACCGATCCGCTTAATGCTTTTAATGCCATATTTGACCGGAATCAAAAGCCTTAACGGCGCTCCATCCCGATTCAACAGAGGCCTTTCATTCATTTCGTACGCAAGCAATGTCTGAGGATGAAGCATGCTCGGCATATCGATTGAGACATAATAGACTTCGCCATTTTCGTTCGGCGGAGTCATCAGACCGACATATGAATAAAGCGAGCCGTCGCGCTTTCTTCCAAGTCCTGTCTCTTTCATGAAATCAGAAAAGCGGATTCCCGCATAAGACATGGGGTCCGTCCAGCCTTCAATGCATTTGAACTCGGTCGCAGTGATGGTTCGAGGAAAAAACTTCAGCTCAGTCAGCGAGAAACTTTTTCCGCCATCGTCCTCATCCGACGAAACCTCAAGTCTCCATTTTTCAGGATCAATCGGCGATCCAAGTCCGATGCTTCCATTAAATCTGGGAAGCTTCCCCACCGGAGGAGGTTGAATCGGCGCCGGCTGTCGCTGTGAGCTATACAAAGATTGAAACAAGCTCCCATTCCATTCAAGCACGCGTCGAATGGGCCAAGAAATCCCATCCGCGGGCTCGCTTGAATGAATCCAATGCCATGCAACTAAGCCCAGGATAACCGAGATCCCTCCGAAAACAAAACTTCGCATGACTCCTTTTTGAGGTAGGCTCATTCGATACGCTCCCATCCTGTGATCATGGACAGAAAACATCTCCATCCAGCTCGCGCGACCTGAATGACGTGAATCACGAAAAAAACGAGAAACCCGAGCATCAACGAAAAGTGAAGAAATCGAGCCATCTCGTAGCCGCCAAAAATCCACGTCAGCCAGTGCAATTGAACAGGCTTATAAATGGCTAGGCCCGTCAATAGAGCGAATACTCCCATCAAATCCACCGCGGCATAAGCGATTCTCTGTGCGGCATTGAACTTTCCGGAAGGTGGCGGCTCCTTTCGGAGTCCAAGCTCATGCAATGTCACATACCAAGCCTCTGGCCAATGTCTCGGCCAAGGAAATCGCTCCCGCCATTCTCCCGAAATGATCAGATAGGCAAAGTACAGTGCGCCATTGATGGCAAAGACCCACATCACGGTAAAGTGAATTCCCATTCCCTCGGCCAGTCGATGATCCCATCTCAGGAACTCGTACCAATTTTCCGGAAAAAAGGGCCGATACACATCATTGGCCCAATAAATCAGGATCCCGCTCCAGATCATCAAGAACAAAATCGGAAAGTTCACCCAGTGCGTCCACCGAACCCATCTAGAGTGCCTGAACTCAATCATTTTCTCCCCCAAGCCATTCCCGGCATGTTACAAATAAGATGCCTGTATGCATCTTGCGCCGCTGATTCGAGACCTCGCTGTCATTCTTGCCATCGCCAGCATCGTTGCGTTTATTTTTCAACGCATCCGCCAACCCGTAGTTCTCGGGTACATTGTCGCGGGAATGATCGTTGGCCCGTCGCTCCGATTGGTTTCGGATCTTCCGAGCATCCGAACTTGGGCGGACCTAGGCGTTATTTTCCTGATGTTTACTCTGGGCTTGGAGTTCAGCTTCAGAAAACTGTCCAAGGTGGGGATCTCGGCCGGACTCACATCTGTTTTTGAAACCTCCTGCATGATGCTTCTGGGTTTCGTCACAGGGCGATTTCTTCTTCATTGGCCTTATCGAGACAGCGTTTTCCTAGGAGCCATGCTCTCCATTTCATCCACCGTGATTATTCTCAAGGCGCTCGAGGAAATGGGACTCAAGACGCGGCGCTTTGCGGAAATGATTTTCGCGGTTCTGATCGTCGAGGACCTGATCGCGATCTTGATTCTTGTCGTTCTCTCGACTTTAGGAGCGACGCATAGTTTCTCTAGCCTCGATTTTTTGGTTTCCATCGTTCAACTTATTCTGGTGATCGGAGGCTGGTTTCTTGCGGGCTATTTCGTCGTGCCCCGCTTTGTTCGCTGGGTCGGAAAGACAGGAAGTCCTGAAGTCTTGACGCTGATTGCCTTAGGGCTTTGTCTCTCGCTCGTGGTCTTTGCCGCCTACTTTGGGTACTCCGTTGCCCTGGGTGCGTTTGTCATGGGATCGATTCTGGCTGAGAGCACGGAATCCTCTCGCATCATCGATCGAATGGAGCCGCTTCGCGATGTCTTCGCGGCAATCTTTTTTGTTTCCGTAGGAATGCTGATCGATCCCAAAGCAGCGATCGATCACTGGTCCACGATTCTTTTGATCACAGGCGTGCTGATCAGCGGAAAAGTGATTTTTGTGACTCTCGGCTCCGTTCTCACCGGACAGACGCTTCGCACCTCGATTCAAGTCGGGTTTGGACTAGGGCAAATCGGTGAGTTTTCATTTATCATCGTTGGCCTTGGGCATTCTCTTGGAATCACCAATCCAAGGCTCTATCCAATCGCCGTGACCGTTTCTCTGATTACAGCATTCACAACGCCTTACATGATTCGAGTATCGCATCGCTTTGCGGTTTGGCTCGAGAAGCGCCTTCCGCTGCGCCTTCGCGACGGTCTTTCTCGATATGCCGCATGGACGCAAGAGCGTCGCGCCAATCGCGCGCATACTCAGGAGTTCTATCGGCTTTTGTTTCGCTGGCTTTTGAACGGATTGATCGTTTCGATTGTTTTTGTCCTGAGTGCGGAGCTGGTTCTTCCTCGTCTCAGTGCCGAGCCCTGGAGCAAACCTATCATCTTTTCCGTGAGCTGGATGATCGCCGTTCTTCTATCCTCCCCGTTTATTTGGGCGATGTTTCATGTGTTTCGAGATTTCAAGCTCCATACGCTGCCCAATCTCGATCCATCAGAAGAAGCCAAGCTGACCACATCTCCTCCTCGTGGCGGAACTTTACTGATTTCGAGAATCGTCACAGTGATTTGGATTGGGCTACTCAGCCTTGAGTTTTTTCCGGCTCGCTATGCTTTGGCGTTCATTTCCGCGTTCAATGCGCTTCTTTTCGTCGCGTTTTATCCGCAGCTGGAAGGCTCATATCGCTGGTTTGAAAATCGTTTTCTTTCCGCCTTCGCTCCCGCCCCCAAGACGCAACCTGTTCCCGATATGCTTCGAGACCTTGCTCCTTGGGACGCACACCTGGTGCGAATCAAAGTGCATCCCAACGCGCCTCAAGTGGGCAAAACGCTCGCCGATACGCAAATGAGAAAGCGCTTTGGCGTCAGCGTCGTTGCCATTCAGCGCGGCGTACAAACTCTGGTCGCGCCCAGGCCCGAGCAAATTATTTTTCCGAAAGACGAGCTTCTCGTTTTAGGCACGGATGATCAGATCGACACCTTGCGACCGATTATTGAGCGCCCGCCAGGGCTTGCGGATCGCTATGCGCGAGCACGAGCCATTGAAGGCTATCAGCTTCGAAATCTTTTTATCTCCGAACACTCTCCTTTTTCGAGTTGCACGATTCGCGAAGCGTCCATCCGCGAGGACTTCGATGCCATGGTCGTGGGAATCGAGCGCGATCAGCGTCGAATCATCAATCCAGATTCGGATCTTAAACTTCAGCCAGGCGATATCGTTTGGGTCGTAGGAGAACGAGAAAAGCTCGATCTTTTGACAAAAAGCCTAGAACCCTAGAATTTCAAAAAACTTGCTTTCTCGATCTAAATCGTTTCAAATCTTTCTGTGCCCTCATTGCTGCTTGCTTCACATCGTGTCACTCGAAAGTGCTTACTTTTTCTTCTGATCGCATCCATTTTTTCCGCTTGCGCCAAACAAGAGACGCTCTCTGATTCGCAAAAAGATCAGATCCTCGACACACTTCAATCCGCAGGACGAGCCTACAACGCCGCGCGAGCGAATCTTCAAAGCCCATCGGGTGCTCATTCGCCCGCATCCGGCAACGTTTCAGATCCATTGCTTCGTCAGATGATCGATTCGCTTCGTAAAAGCATCAAAGCGCGGGATTGCCGCATTCGAATGGTCGCACCCGACTCCTATCACGACTTATCGATCATCGAGTCGATCCTAGGAATCAAAAGAACGTTCATCTTGCTTCGTGTATGGGGAGAGAAATACTGTCCCATCACTCTCGATTTCAAGATCAACACATTGCTGGAGCCTTCACTGGGTCGATGGGCGATTTCCTATGACTACAGCTACCTTGTGACAAATCCGTCTTTTAAAGAGCTCAACGACGTGGATGCCATTGAATTGCATGGTGGCGTCAGCCTGAACGGCATCAATACCCAGCAAGTCAGAAGCGAAACGGACCTCAATGGAACGATTCACTCACAAGCCGCAGGCGATATTCGTCTTGAGTCGTATGGAAAACTGGAAGGCGCCAGCACGGAGCTTTTCAGCGGCGAAACGGTCTGGAAGCTGAGCTATGCTGACTTTGCGGCTGAGTTTACCCGAACGTATGACAACGGACAGATCTCTTTCACGATCAATCAAGAGGCTTCCACGGCCAGCGATTTTGATCAACTCTTCGCTCAAGGCGGCGATCCGTTTATTTACGGCGCGAACACTAGCCTAGTGCACTAGGCTTTTCTGCATAGGCTCGCATGGAATTGAAATATTGAGATGCTTGAGGCGCCCAATCTTTTTCGTCCTCGGAAATCGGCAAAAGAGGCTTGAGCGATTGAACGAGCAAGCTGATTGAGTTTCCGTCCCGTTGAAGAGCTCCTCGGACTTCGATGAAACAGTGCCGAAGAAACTCCTCCCGATACTTTTCATAGACCGGTGGATGAAAGGCAAGATCCAAAAACCCCGACTCATCCTCCAACGTCGCAAAGGTCATTCCTTTTGCCGTTGGAGGCTTCTGTCGAATGATCACCAACCCTGCGGCACTGACGGATCTTCCGCTAGGAGCATGGACTTTAGTCCATGCAATCGGCTGACTCCTGGTTTTTCCTCGAAGCTCATGCATGGGATGCCCTTGAGTGGACAACCCGAAAGCCATATAGTCCTCCTGGATCGCCTCCAAGGAACTCATCGGCTTCAGGGCGAAGCTCTCTCCGGCTTCATAAGAAGACTGAAACAGACTGAGCTGCGCTCCGGCCTCCGAAAGCATGCGAAGCTCAAGGATCTTCCAAAGCGTTTGCCGCTGACTCTCGCCAAAGCTTGAGAAAGCGTTCCCAAGAGCAAGACTTTGAAGCACAGAGCTTTTCAATCTTGTTCTGGACAGAAAATCGGAAAGCCCGAGATACGGGCCTCTTTTTTCCCGCTCCTCGATCAATCTCTCGGCCTCGGCTCGGCCAAGCCCATGCACCACGCGAAACCCAAGGCGGATCCCTTTCTTTCCGTTTTCAAGCAAGACCACTTCGCAGTTCCAACTCGAAAGATTAGGATCCACTGCAAGCGCTTGAACACCGTGCCGCCTGGCATCTTCTAAAAGAGTATGAGACGCGTAAAACCCCATCGGCTGCGAATTGATCAACGCGCAAGCAAACTCCGCGGGATAATGGCACTTGATCCAAGCCGACGCATAGGCCAGGAGCGCGAAAGACGCCGCATGCGATTCGGGAAACCCATACATCGAAAATCCTTGGATCTGATCATAAACTCTTTTTGCAAACTCAGCGGAAAGCCCGTTTTTCATCAAACCGTCCATCAAGCGAAGACCCATTTTTTCAATAGAACCAGTAGACCTCCAGGCTCCGATCGCGCGCCTGAGCTCGTCCGCCTCGCCGGGCGTAAAACCCGCAAGCTCAATCGCCATCGACATGACTTGCTCTTGAAAGATCGGGATTCCAAGCGTCCGTCCGAGGATTTTCTCAAGCCTTGGATCCGGATATTCGACTTTTTCCTGCCCGCGCCGTCGCCTGAGATAAGGATGCACCATCTTTCCGACGATGGGCCCCGGGCGCATGATCGCCACTTCGATCACCAGATCGTAAAAGTTCTTAG
>CAZCBS010000225.1:0-7239 GCA_964496965.1 uncultured Bacteriovoracaceae bacterium | reverse complement strand
ACTCAAGGATATCGTGGTGGTAAGTGGTGGATTTCAGGCGTGGAATCAGGCTGGGCTTCCGGTCACAGAAAAAGTAGTTGACTGAAGTGATAAAGTTTTATACACACGTCCAGGCATGAAGAACCCTACGTTGAAAAAAGCAGGTCGGTTCATCGTCAGTACAGCCAGTCTCATTACCGGGATTTTAGTCGCGGTCCTCATCCAAGCTGTCATGAGCAGCATTTACGATAATTTCTAATATTCCTTTTAAATCAGACAGATAATAACGCTCAAAACACACGTAGCCATACTGAGAGTCGCGAGGATTTTCATAAACGTACTACTCCTGCGGAAGTTGAAGGTGATTCAACTACTTTACTGACAAATAATTGACTTATCAAGTCAATTATTAAGAGTTTGGCCAAATCTGACTTGGCTTGGACTTTTGCCCATCATTTCATTAGGTTGGTCGGTATGGCATCGATCAATCAGGGGAAGTCGAGGCGGGCTCTACCCGCTACGCATTTAATGAGGGTAGGTGAAGTCGTTCGTCTTTTGGAGTCCCATGCTCCTTCGGGAACCGCAGAGGCCTGGGACAACGTCGGTCTCCTGGTGGGGGATCCGGATTGGCAAACCCGTGGCGCGATCGTGGCTATCGATCTGAGCGAGGACGCTATTATCGCGGCGGAAAAGCGCGGCTATCGGCTCATTATTAATCATCATCCGTGTATTTTTCCAAAATCCAAGGGACTTGCGAAAATCACGGCAGGCTCAGGGAAGAGCGGTCTGATCTTCGAAGCGATCCGGCGCGGAATCGCGGTCGCGGCCTATCACACTAATTTTGATCGCTGCGCTTTGGAAGTCGCGGAATCCATTTCAGAAGGGCTCGGGCTTGAGCCCAAGGGCAGGCTTTTGGATAAACCCCAAGAGGCGCTGTTGAAGCTTGCTGTTTTTGTTCCACTTTCTCACGCGGAGCAGGTTCGTGCCGCGGTTTCGGACGCGGGCGCAGGTCATATTGGAAATTACGATTCTTGCACTTTTTCCGTTCAAGGACAGGGGACATTTCGTGGCTCTCAGGGCACGAATCCGTTTCTGGGGCAGCCCGGTCAGCTTGAGTCCGCCACGGAGATTCGCTTAGAGACGATCATTCCCCGGGGACTTGAGCGATCCGTCGTGCAAGCCATGCTTAAGGCGCATCCTTACGAGGAAGTGGCTTACGATCTCTATCCTGTCGAGCAATCGCCTTCATCCGTGGGATTGGTCAAAGGGCTCGGTTACGGATTTTGGGGCGAATTCCCTCAGCCCAAGCCCTTTTCAGAAGTCCTTCGAGATGTTAGAAGACTTTTCCAAGTAAACGGTTATTTATTGACGGATTGCGAGCCTCAGCCCGCAAGAAGGTCCAGTCGCTCTTATCGCTCGAGTCGAAAGACAAAGGGGATTCGGCGGGTGGCGTTCGCGGCGGGAAAAGGAGCGTCGGTCGTGGGAGCTGCGGCTTCGCTAGGATGTGATCTGATGATCACCGGCGAGGCGGGCTATCATGAGGCGCTCGCGGCGCGGAGCTCCTCCATGAGGGTTTTGGAGCTCGGCCACACTGAAAGCGAGCGATTCTTCGTTAAAACCGTGCGGAAATGGCTTGAGC
Organism: uncultured Bacteriovoracaceae bacterium; assembly: GCA_964496965.1. Taxonomy (GTDB): domain Bacteria; phylum Bdellovibrionota; class UBA1018; order UBA1018; family UBA1018; genus CAZCBS01. The sequence continues at coordinate 5,621 of CAZCBS010000225.1, read as the reverse complement.
AATCAGGCTTGAAGGCAACCGAGCTTTTCGTCCAAACCCAAAAGTACCAAGGGGCTTAGGACATAAGGGAAATAAAGTCGGGGCATGAAATTGATCGCGATGGGAATGGATTTCGAAGGCGGTCATGGGTAAAATAGACAGACTGAGATTTTGGTAATTTTAGAGGAGGACACCCGTGAGTCAGCAAAATTCGTCATCCAGATCGCTCGCTGAGCAGTTGAAAGCCTTGGAGCATCTACAAGAGTTGGATTTAAAGATCGATCAGCTCAAAAAGAACAAATCGGCCCTGCCAGAAGCGCTCAAAACCTTGGATCAATCGATGGGCAAGATCCAAGCAAGCGTAAAAACAAAAGACGCAGAACTTGCTGAAATCGAAAAGAACCAAAAGCAAACGCTGGCCGCGCTTGAGATCAATCGTGATCGCTTGACTCGTTCGACTACTCGCCTGGAATCTGTTCAAAATTCGCAAGAGTTCGGCGCGGTCAATAAAGAGATCGAGCAACTCAAAAAACAAAGCGGAACTCTTGAGGAACAGCTCAAGAAATTCAACGGGGATATGGATGGCGTCCGCAAAACGGTGGGCGATTTCACGGCTCAGCTTGAAAAGGTCCAAAAAGAGCGCGAGGCGCAAGCCAATGTGGTCGCTACTCAAGACGGCCAGATCGAAAAGGATCTGAAAACGCTTTTGGGCGAGAGAGCTCAATATTCCTCGCAAGTCGATCCGCGCACCCTTTCGACTTATGATCGCGTTCGCGGCGCTCGCGCAGGTCTTGGATTTGTTCCAGCTGTCGCAGGACGTTGCAAAGGCTGCAATATGATGGTGCCACCGCAGCTTTACAACGAGATCCGCAAGAACTTGCAGATGCATTCTTGCCCAAGCTGCCATCGACTTTTGTTCGTTCCAGGTGCTGCGACGGAAACCGCGACCAATAGCGGGTAAGGCTTTAAAAAGTTAATGCAAGACGGGCGATCGCTGGCAGTGATCTGCGCGGTCGGGAAGGCAGCTTCGGCTGCCCCATCGACCATCGTGGGCACCGCGGGAGGAAAGTCCGGGCTCCAAAAAGCAAGGTACTGGCTAACGGCCAGGCACCTACGGAGGTCTAAAGCCTCTTTGGGTGACGGAAAGTGCAACAGAAAATAGACCGCCTTTCGGTTGAAAAGCCGAAAGGTAAGGGCGAAACGGTGGGGTAAGAGCCCACCGCGTTTTCGGTGACGGAAACGGCATGGCAAACCCTACCTGGAGCAAGGCCAAATAGGGGGGCGTTAAGGTCGGCTCGACCATGCCCTCGGGTAAGGCCGCTTGAGGCTTGTGGCAACACAAGTCCCAGAGGAATGATCGCCTCCGCAAGTCGCTTGCGATTTGCGAAGACAGAACCCGGCTTATAGTCTTGTGTTAAAAATAGGGGAGGCACGCTGCGCGATAACGCGGCGTGCCTCCTTTATTTTAGCGAGCGGGTATAGACTCTCGACCAGCCAAGGATTGTTAGGCTGGCTGATGATATTTAAACCGCAGTAATTCGAAAGAGAGTCACGGAATGACCCGCATTATTCGCTTTACGGCGCTTGCACTTTTTTTTGCGGTCCAGGCGTTCGCTGCTTCTACAAACATCCCACTGTCCAACAACTATAAAGACGTCAAAGAGTTTATGAATAGACTCGCCGTGGATCATCCTCGAACCGTGCAGCTTTTCGCTCTCGGTATCGCTGATAACGGCGAAACGATTGTCGGCGCGAGAATCGGCGACGGCAACCCAAACAATGTTCGCCATCTTTTAGTAGCGACCCACCACGGAAACGAATACGGTGCGACCGAAGTGGCCAAGGCATTTGCGGCCTCAGTGGCCGATGCGCCGATTCCCGGTCAAACTCTCTATGTGATTCCGGTTTTGAACACGGGCGGCTTTGACCGTCGGGATCGCTACGAAACCAATGCGGCAGGACAGCGGATCGATCCCAATCGCGACTACCCCGGCCCTTGCGGAACCTCCGGACCTTGGAAGCTCCGATCGACCGCGGAGCTCGCGCAGTTCATCAACCGCGAGGGCATCGTGGGCTCGGCCACGCTTCATACCTATTATCCAGCCGTTGTTTATCCTTGGGGAATCTCCTCTCATGATCTAGGCACTGCCTACGACGGCATTTTCGAGGCTTTGGTCAAGGCCGCGACCGTGGAAAGCCGCTATCAGACGGGAAGAAACACGGAAGTGATCTATCCCGCCGACGGAACTTTCGAGGATTATGCCTACTGGCAGCACGGAATCTGGTCGATTCTGTTCGAACTTGGGCAATCGCATTACCCATCGGATACCGAAGTTCGATACATGCAGCAGGTGAACGTTCCCGGAATGCGCAGGATGTTTCAACAGACCCCTATCCAGCGCGCGGCAAATCACGCATTCACTGGGCGTTGCGATACTCGCCTTCAAGCGCTGGATCGTCACGAGGAATAATTCGGTCCTAAAACTAGGCTGAAAACGCGAGAGGCGTCGGAACTTGGGTTCCGGCGCCTTTTTGTTTTTCATTTTTCCACTCCTGATTCAACAAACGAGTATGATTTCCGTTTGAGGTGGTGTGTCTAAGATGGTAATGGGACTTTCATGAGAACATGGGGAGTTTCTGATTCTTTAAAGTTGTACAACATCGAGAACTGGGGGGACCAGTATTTCAGCATGAACCCCTCGGGCAACCTCACCGTGCACCCTAAGCGTGGGGAAGGGCCAGGAGTCGATCTCTCCGCGGTCGTCGAAGAGATTCGCGCGCAAGGCCTCGAGCTTCCTATTCTCATTCGCTTTCAGGACATCATCCGCCATCGCGTTGTGACGTTGAACGAGGCGTTCCGCAAATCGATCGCTGAGTTCGGCTACAAAGGACGCTTCCAGGGCGTCTATCCGATCAAGGTGAATCAGATGCGTGAAGTGGTTGAAGAGATCCTCGACGCGGGCCGCCCGTATGACTTCGGACTTGAGGCAGGCTCTAAGGCCGAGCTCGCTGCCATCGTTTCGATGCCGACCTCGCCGAACGCCTTGCTCCTTTGCAATGGTTATAAAGATTACGCTTTCATCAAAACCGCGCTGATGGGAATCAAGCTCGGCAAGCGCATGATCATCACGATCGAGAAGCTCTCGGAGCTCTACCAGGTCATTCACGTGGCCCGCGAGCTGGGAGTCACTCCTCAGATTGGCATTCGCTGCAAGCTCGCTTCCAAGGGCAGCGGCAAGTGGGAATCGAGCGGCGGTGAAAACGCTAAGTTCGGCCTGACGACGCCTGAGATCCTTCACGCTGTTCAAATCCTTCGTCGTGAAGGCTTGGAAGAAAGCTTTAAGCTTCTTCATTTCCATGTCGGCTCTCAGATCACCAATATTCGCACCGTTAAAGATGCGGTCAAAGAAGCGACCCGCATTTACTCCAAGCTCCGTAAGATGGGACTCAATCTCGAGTTCCTCGACGTGGGCGGTGGTCTCGCGGTGGATTACGACGGATCTCGCACGGCTTTCGATAGTTCGATGAACTATTCGCTCCAAGAGTATGTGAGCGACGTTGTCTACTCGATCCAAGAAGTTTGCCAAGCCGAGGAAGTGCCAGAGCCAAACATCGTGACTGAAACCGGTCGCGCGTTGGTGGCTCATCACTCGGTTCTGATCGTGAACGTTTTCGGAAGCATCGAAGTCGGAGCTGCTCCGATCTCGATGGAAGAAACTCCGGACGAAGACGATGTCGTCAAGGAGATGCGCTATCTTTCGAAGCATCTCTCCGCAAAGAACGTTCTTGAGCACTACCATGACGCTGTTCAGCGTAAGGAAGAAGCTTTGAGCATGTTCAAGCTCGGCTTCTTGTCACTCGAAGATCGCGCCAAGGTTGAACATATCTTCTGGCAAATCTGCAAAGTGATTCATAAAAACTCCGCGGGTCTCAAATACGTTCCGGACGAAGTCGAAGCGCTCAATAAGCACTTGGCGGATCAGTATCTTTGTAACTTTTCTGTTTTCCAATCGATGCCGGACCACTGGGCGATTCAGCATCTTTTTCCGATCGTTCCGATTCATCGCTTGGATGAAGAGCCGGTTCGCAACGCGACGCTGGTCGATATCACTTGCGACTCGGACGGCAAGGTCTCTAAGTTCATCGACCTTCGCGATATTAAGGACACGCTCCCGCTCCATCAGCTCAAGCCAGGTGAGCCTTATTATCTCGGCTTCTTCTTGATGGGCGCGTACCAAGACATCATGGGCGATTTGCACAATCTCTTTGGCCGCGTGAACGAAGTTCACGTTTTCCTCGATGAGACCGAGCCAGGTGGCTACTACATCGAAGAAGTCATCAAAGGGAATAATGTCGCAAGTCTTCTGTCGTGGATTCAATACAGCGCAACGGATCTCGAAAAGCGCGTGAAAGAGCAGATCGACGCTAAGGTTCGCGAAGGCTCGATCAAGCCACGTGAAGGCGTGGAGCTTCAGAACTTCTACGAAGGCGTTCTGCATGGCTACACCTACGTGGACTACGATCGCCAGGCCACCTTCCTGCAAGCTACGCACGCAGCCTCGCAAGCTGCGCAAGTGGAAAGCTCTGCTGCAGCTGTGACTGCGGAAACTGGCAGCTCTGGTTTGCTGAATTAAGTAGGCGAGGCATAGCCGCGCCGAGAGGAATTTATGACACGTCCATCCTATTTGAATTTCAAAGTCGATCACATGACCTTGCTCGTTCAGCCCGAGATGTACAACGTCTCGTACCTGATCTTCAGAACGATCTTTGGTTGCACTCCAGAGCATATGCTTTACGAAAAGCGCAAGGAGTGGGTGAAGGGCCAGGGCGAAGAGTCTTTGACCTTTGCAATGCAAGTCGGACATGGCGGCGAGTACATCGAAAAGCTCGATAATACGATGATCGCAGTCGTTCAGCCTTCCGAGCCAAAATCGCAGCCATCCCATGTGCGCGAAATGCTCGATGGCCACAGAGCTGCAGCTCACTGGCAGCATATCGCTTTGCGGACCCCAGACCTCATGTCCTTCCATCGCCATGCGATCGAGCGCGGCGTAAACTTCATCACTCCGATCCTTCGCGACGAGAGCGATGACGTGATTCAGATTTTCTCAGGCGAATGGTTCTATCCAGGCTCGCCAGCGAGCGGAATGTTCTTTGAGTTCCTTCAAAGAAACCCATCCGCGGCGCTTCTGCAAAAACTCGCTGACCACAACCGCGAGTCTTGGTTCAATGACAAAACTTTCCTCGGCCTCTACGGCGAAAAGGAAGCCGAGTATCAGAGCGGTAAGGTCACGCCTTTCATTGACCCAGCTCTCTTTGAAAAGCTGTACTCCATTGTGAAGTCCAAGAAGGTTTGGGAAATCAAGGAAAGCGATGTCCAAGCCGCCGAAGACGCGATGAAGGACTACGGCCGTCAGAAGATGTCCAAAGCTTAGAGAAGTCAGGTCCCGTCAGTGCTAACCATCAGAGAATTAGAAGGAAACAGCTGATTTTAATGCATTGATCATGCATTTGAATCTTCCCTGTTCTTGATCATTTGCTGAGTTTGTGTAAGTGGCAGAACTATTTGGAGCGGGCAAAGAAGTACCAGATATTTTCTCAAATCGTGATCGCTCTGATTCTGAAGGGTTGAGTTCTAAAAA
>CAZCBS010000224.1:0-7271 GCA_964496965.1 uncultured Bacteriovoracaceae bacterium | reverse complement strand
AGCTCGCTCAAGCGGCGAGAGATGACTTCGTCGGGCTGCTCGCTGTAGAAGGCGATCTCGCCTTCGACTTCGCGATCCAATCTCTCTCTAACGTTCGTGGCGGTCAGTTCGCGAACTCGATCGAGTTGAGAGGTATCGGCCCGATACCGAGCGACCCAAGCTTCTGTCAGATTTTGAGAGACCTCTCCGCCTAGTGTTTGCGCATTTTGCATAAAGTCCCAAGAATGCAAAGGAGGGGCCTGGGATATTGATGTTGATTTTTTCAATAAAATCAACGCCCACTCAAGAGATTTCAAAATTATTCCGAGCAGTTTTGTATGAGGGCTCAGGGGTATCTTTTAGGCTTGGCTTTATTGGCCATGACAGCGTTCGCGAAGGAACCCTCGTTTGTCGCGCCTCCTCCTGGATTCAGGATCGCGATGGAGCTGGAGCTTTCTCCGGAAGCGTTTTCGAAATTAGCGGGTTACTTCGACTATGAAAGGCTTCAGGCTGAATCTGGAGCAAGTCTTGTGAAAAGACTTCCGGATGATTTCTTTGATGATTATCTCAGGGATGATCCTCAGGCGCTTTCCGATCTTCCGGAAGTTTTGCGTAAGACATTAACCCACGGTCTTACGCTCGAAAGTACGATTATTCAGAATGCTTCGGAACTCGATTCGCAGCGTGGCCTTTCCGCTCGAGCGATTCAAAAACAAGGTGACCTATGGGTCCCAAAGCATGTGGCATGGCAGAAGCTTTACGATCGTTGGAATGCTCTCGATCCAAGCGTGAAAAAGTCCGTTGTTCACTGGGAAAGCTTATCTCCGCGCAAAAAAGCGACCCTCGCGATTCAATACGCATTTGGAAATCTTCACCCTAAAGCAAGTTTGCCACCCGAGGAGAAACGGCTCTTCGAAAGGCTTTTTTGGGGACTCGATCGTAAAGCGCTTGAGTTTCGCCATCGAGAAAATCTGTACGTGGACAGTCCGAGCGAGTTTTTTCACGATGTTCGTTTACTGGCTCAACGAGCAGGAGTGGAGCGTAAAATCCTGCATCCGGAGGAGTTTTACGAGAATCTTCAAAACTTAACGGCGAGAGCGGGGCTGAGTCAAGTCCCTAGAAGCGGGACTGCAGGACTGCACTTTCATATCAGCGTGAAGGGGAGAGATCTCACTGAATTTGGAAATGCGCTCAATCGATTGGCATTGGTGCGGCGAGTTCATCTCGGAATCCTAAACGACTTACTGGGTAGCGGAGACTATCTATACGATCCCAGTGCGCGTGATAAAGGACTTGTGAGGATGATCGGAAAAGACCGGCTCGAGATTCGAGATCATCGGATCGCTCTTCAGGATGAGCTGCGGTTTATCTTAAAAGGCTTGAGCCTTGAGTCGAAAGAATCCATCGAGCTCGTGGATGCCGAAATTAAGAAGCTGATGTCGAATGAAGTCGTGGACCGAATTGCGAAGTATCGCTCCTCGTATCTGCCTGACTTTGAGAAATATATGACGCCGGAGCAACGCTCTCGCGTTCAACCCGTGATTGAGTTCAGTCGATCCATCGAGCGCATGTCGAGCGCGAGGAAACCGTCCAAAGATTTTTGGCGCCGAACTCCCGCGCTGATGGCGACAAAAGATGCCGATATTCGCTCTTCGGTATTTAAAGTGCTTGCTCAGCAATCCACATGGCCAAACGAGGTTTGGGATAGAGTTCCTGCCTTAATGACGAGCGAGAGCCCTCAGGCGCAGCTCGCTCTCTTGCGGACTCTTGAAAGCCAACCGGTCTGGCCTCAGAAGGTTTGGGATCAGATCCCTTTGATGATGAAAAGCGAGGACTCTGATTTGCGAAGACAAATCGCTTATCTGGTCAGATTTCATCCCGATCGGGCGAAGTCGGCCAGTCACTGTGTTGCCGAGATTTTATCGACTGGTCTCAAATTTCCGTAGTTTTTCCCGGTTTTCTAGACACCCCAGTCAGCGTCTTACCTGTGTCGAGCGAGACATCTGTCTATTCTTTAGACATTGCTTTAAGAGAATTTCTTCGACTATTATTTTAGCGTTACAGTGTAATTCGCTGAAAATAAAGGGCAATTTACTTCAGGCTGATTGAGTAGGATTGGAAAAACGCCTCCGGCGCACCTGGCACTCCGATTGCTTTAATTCATCTCGTGAACGCGTCGCCTAGAACTCTCGACAGAGCGGGCGATACCAGCAGAGTGGAAGCAGTCAAGCAGAGAAAGAGAGAAGTACCATGTCAGCTAACCGCGATACGACCCAAAAAACGACCTTCGTTTACTCGAACCTTTATCAGCTTTATCGAAAGGGAAAAGAAGGCGCAGATCCATCCGCTCATCATTCAGCTCATCATTCAGCGCATCAGGCCGTGTTTCAGCTTCCTAATTCGGTAGGCACCTTGGCCTCCGAAAAGAATGTTTTAAAATCAGGAGATCTCAAAGCTGAGGCGGCTCCTGCGGTGAGCGCCTATCAGCCTCCTAGCCTTCTTACGAAGCGAATCGTCGATAAGCCTCAGGCGCTTCAACAAGCTCAAATGCCCGCGCAGAGCGCCGCGATCCAGAGCTTGAAAGATAATCTCAAGACTTTGAACGATCTTCATTCTCGTTTGAAGTTCATGCTCGAAGAGCTTCAAGAGCTTGTGAAAGAGTGATTATTCTTTCACTAACGGCCGAGAGCCCGTCGTTCCAGCGATTTCGCCTTGAGGCGTGAACTCGTCGCCGACGTGCGGAAGATTGGCGGGAAAGTCGGGCTTCTGCACTTGAGTGCGCGCGGGTTTCATCTTGTGAGGATGATACTCGGATGCAAGAAGCTTTTTTGGAACAGTGACGATCACTCGATCGCCCTTGAACTCATGCGTGAGCATGGAGTTTTCGACGGGGTGGGTAAACGCGAAACTTTCCATGAACGATTGATAACTGCTCGTGCCTTTTTCGTGGCCGGGCTCAAGCTCGACTCTTTCCTCGTTTTTGCGTGTTCCGGAAAGGACAACCTGATTGCCGCGAATCGCGACCGTGACATTGCGTTGTTCGTGCTCAGGGACTCGTGCTGTTAATACATATTTGTCGCCTTGGTCCTCGAATTCGGCCTGAAGATCCATGAGCTTGTAAAAGGGATCGCTTTGGCGTTCGCCATACGCGGAGAGCTTTCGTGAGCTATCCAGGCGAGCCTTTTGAAGCTGTGCATAGGTCTCGTTCGTCAGCCTTGCCATCGAGTCTTGATGGGACTTTTCTATATCGTGATAATTGCTGTCGAGTTTTTCTGAGGATTTCGTGATCGCTGCTTCGGTCTCGACGCGTTTTTTGTCGTAAAGATCGTGTGCTTGCTTTTCGAGTGTGGGGATCTGGAGATCGCGGTCCGCTTGAAGCTGCTCGATTTCGATGTTTTTATCGTGGCGAATCTGATCCGCCGCGGCGCCTCCCGTTTTATTCTCGAAGTTCAGGCGCTGTTGGTTTTTCGATTCGACCGATCGAAGCAACTCATCGCCGCGCTGTTCGGCGTTGTAAGTGGTATCGCGATAGTAGTTATTCAGGCGAGCAAGCTCGGCTTCGCCTTCGCGCTTGACGCGAGAGATCTCGGCATTTTGAGTGCGCTGAAGATCTCGCAGTTTTTCATAGCCCTTGAGCTTTTCATTGGCGATTTGATTTTCCTCGCGAGCGGACTCGGTCAGAAACTCGTGCTCATAATTTTCCTTGAGATGATCGATCTGCGCCTGGCCCTCATGCGCGACTTGCTTGGATTGTTCTTGAATCTGCGCGACCGCATTGGTGACATCCGCTTGCGCATCGTGGATCTTGGCCTGATCCGTGGATTGACCCGTAGATTGATCCGACGACGATCGCAGGGTCTTTTTCGGACCCGTAAAACTTGAAGGTCCGACAGGGCCCACGGATACCATCAGTGACGAACCTCTTGCTGGGTTTCGAGCATGTTGGTTTCAATGATGTTGAAATAGGTTTTTACCACCCAGGCGTAGGTTCGAAGATCGCGAGCGCTCAAGGCCTCCAAATAAGCGCGCTTATGGGCGAGCGTGGGCTGGCGAATCAAGGTTTCGATATGCTCTTCGATTCCCATGGCGTCTTCTTCAGAGAGCGTTTGACTGAGCTCTTGAGCCCAGGCGGGGCTGAGTACCTCGCGAAGCAGGCGTTCATCGAAAAGAAAGTGATGACCTCGCATGGATTGCTGAATGAGGTATTCGACTTGTCCAATAAGTTCTTTCGGGATCTCGGATGTATGTGAAGCGTCGATCACAGCGTTCCCCTCCTTGGGAATGAACTGAGCTCACATTTGATTCTAATCCATTCAGCTGGTCTTGCAAGACGGGCCGCACGCAATTCGGCGTCTGTGTCAAAAATGACCGGCGTGTCTTTTTTGACGCTTGCTAAATTTGACTCCTTGCGAAGGGTGCCGGTACACTAGAAGCAAGGATTCGAGGTTTCGATGAAAAAGGGCTCAACCAAGTCAAAAGCAAACGAGAAACGCCGAACCGAACGGTCCGCACATGGGGCCAAGCCGGCGGTGAGTCGTACTGCCGTCAAAGGTCGGGTAGAAAAGCCCACCGTCGATCCGAATGCTTGCCATCACTGCGCTAAAACCTTATCAGGCGATAATGACCGAGCCCTTTTTGTTGAAGAGGAAGTCGGCAGAATATTCTGCTCGGAGAGCTGCATTGCAGCTTTCTTTACTCCCGAAATCGAACGCCTTGAAAAAGAGTTTTTTCGCCGGTTGACGCCAAGCGATCTGTCATCAGAGGAGCGCGAAAATCTGGCGCATCTGCGCTGGATCACGCTTCAAGAGCCCGACGAGGTGTGGCGTGAAAAAACGCTGACGGGCGATTATCGCTATACGTTGATTTCTGAGTTCAAGCCCGGGACAAAGAAAATCTGGTCGATCTGCATCTGTCTTTTTCTGCGCGGAGAGCCGAGCTTTCTTTATCTCGCGTTTCCGACGAAAAATTCTGCCATGGCCAATCAGTATCGCCGAGGTGAGCAGGTCGAATGGGTTCGTCCTGCGCAGAGTCAGATCTCAGCTGACGGCGGAGCTTCCGAAAGCTTGAATGGCGAGGAGCAGGGAGACCAAGAAAACTCGGAAAACCGCGACAAGCTCGATCGTCTAGCGGATTCTTGGACCGAGGATGAAACCGTTTTGGCCCAGCTCAATAAAGGCCGCAGCAAAGATGATATTCCTCCTTCGGATTATGGTCTTTATCAAGCCTGCCTTGAAGAAACTCTGGAGACTCCGGAAGAAGTCTGGAGCCATGAAAGCCAGGGCGACGACCCGGTGAAGCTCTATCACTTCATCAAGCATTATCCCGACGAAAAGCCCGGAATCTGGTTTGTTATCGTTGCGCGCGAGACCGATGACGAAGAGCAAATCGAGATCATCGACGCTTTTCCGACGAGAGATGCGCAGCTGGTGGATCATTATCGGCGAGGAGAGCAAGAAGTGGGACAGCTCGAATCCAAAAGCTCGCCTCGCGTGGTTCACTAAGCCTGTTTTCGAGCGAGTCGGCGAGTCTTAGCGGAACTTTCCGTAAGAGTAGAGAGGGCATCCGCCGGAAGAAGCCGCGGCCAGGCACGCTTGCATCGTGTAATTGTCGGTGTCATCGACGATAAAAACCGCATTAAAGTTCATGCCTGAAAAAGCGAACTCTAGGCCTGCGCTTGAGTTTGAGGAGCTGATCGTTGCGCAATTTGAAAGCGGCAAGCCTGTCGAGAGATCCGGCTTGAAATAGACATGCGAGCTGTCGATGTACTGAACGGGAAAGACGCAGATTCCTGAGGAGGCGAGCGTGTTTCCATGAACCTTGATCTTCGTCACATCCTTGGTTTGCGAGCAAACCGTGTATTTTCCGGCGTTAGAAATATTGGAAGAATCGCTATTAGGAAGAATATTGGCTGTGTTTGGGCAAGTGTAATCGCCTTCGGTCGTGCTGCCTTGTCCGCTCAAACCGCTGAGATCCGCCGTGGCGCCGTAATAGACACCGCTGGTTGAGACCTGAATGCCTCGCCCGCCTCCTGCATAGTTTCCGCAAGAGGTGGCAAGGAGAGCGATGAGTCCGCAAAGAGCGGAAGTTTTAAAACCCTGGAGCGTTGTCATGCCCGATTAAAAAGCAAGTGACGTGCCGCTGAAATGACTTCTAAAAAGCCATAAAAAACGCGCTAGAGCGGGGAATGCTCTGTCTAATTTTTGAACACCTGCCTAAAGGCTTGGGCCTCTACGAAGACAAAGAAACAGAATCAGCGCTCCCGAAATCAGCGAGAACACTCCGAACCAATCTCCCAAACTCTTGATCAAAGTCGGAGGGGGCGAGATCAGTGGGACGCTGATATTGAGGATTTCTTGATCGTCTAAAACACTTTTCGCGGCAATCTCCCCGTCTTGGGTGACAAGCGCTGAATAGCCCGTATTGGTAGCGCGAATCATGGGAAGCCGGGTTTCGATGCTTCGAAACGTGCTGAGAGCAAGATGGAGATGCGGTTCGCCGTAAGGCCCAAACCATGAATCATTGGTGACGTTGAGAATGACCCGACTGCCTTTTCGTGCCGCTTCAAGAACATAGTTTGGGAAAAGGACCTCGTAGCAAATCGCAGGACTTGCCTGAATCAGGCGAGGTTTGTCGGCTGAGAAAACAGGGATCCGCAATAGCTCGGGCCCAGGTCCGCGGCCAAAATTAGCGACCTGCGGAAAGAGTCTTCCGATCGCGGGGATCGCGTCTTGAAACGGAATATACTCGCCGAACATCAGCAGGATGTTCTTATGGTAAAATTGAAGGTTTTCCGAAACCGCGCCTAGGCTCGTGAGCTGAGGCGCGGACTCGGGGGAAAGAATGAAAAGCGTGTTATAATCTTTTCCGGTGTCGCGGTCATAGCTTCCGAAAAGAAGCGGAGTCCGATTGCTTTTGACCCAAGCTTCGATTCTCTGGTCGCGACTGTAGTCGCCAGTCGTCATCGGCTTTCCGTAAGTGGATGCGTAAGCGGTTTCAGGCCAAATGATGACGTCGGGTTTGCTTTGAAGCGTGAGCGCTTGGTTGGAAAGGTTGAAATAGCTCGCCAGGATTTTTTCGGCGGCCTGATGAATCCCTCGCTCAGCTGCGACTTTTTCAAAGTCCCCGATATTCGCTTGAATGATTCCCGCTTGGAACGTCGAATCTGGATGAGTGAGTCGTTCGCGCCATTCTTCGCTGCGTATTTTGCCAAAAATCGCGAATGCCGTGATCAAGGAGAGTGAAAGGCCCAGGCTCACGAGGGGCGCGAATTTTTCAGTTAGGGAATGTCTTTT
>CAZCBS010000223.1:0-7294 GCA_964496965.1 uncultured Bacteriovoracaceae bacterium | reverse complement strand
CTCAATCGAGAGCCGAACCTCAGTCTTCGAGATGCCTTTGATCCACGACGCCCGCGTTATCAGCATACAGTGGAATTGCTCGAGTCCGGACGAAAACTGGGCGACATGAACTTTTCCGTGGACGGAGATCTGATGACGATCGGCCTGATGTATATTGAGCCTGATTTTCGCGGAAATGGCGTAGGTGGAGCGCTTATGGAGGCCGCACTCAAGAATTTTCCGAAAACCGCGCAAATTAAAGTCGATCAATTATCTGAAGACAATTTTGAGTCATTTGAGCGGCAAATCAATCGCCGCAAAACATCGGTAGACGCAATCAAATCAACCGCAGCTTACAAAATTCGGAAAAAATTGGGGTTTTCCAAAATCGTTCCAGGGTCAATTAATTCTCGAACCGGGGGCTTTTCCGTTACTCGGTCTGATTAGGTCAAGCTAAATACTCATCCACCAACCGCCGAGCCAAGCTCAAATCCACCTGATCCGCACGCTCAATTCCTGCACAAAGCTTGCGCAAAATCTGGGCGTGCACAACACCGGCCGCCAGCGCATTTCGGTAAGGCGTCCGACTGAAAGTCACGAGTGAATAACGAGAAACATACTTCTCCGGAAATTCACGCTGAAGAATACGCTCGACCTGCTTTTCGAGAAGAAACTTGGGATCCCCTACTTTATCGCGCATCTCGATGAAGTTCTCGACCGCCATATCCGCGATAGCGTCCGCATCGGGCTTTCGGGAATGACTGAAGCGCTCAAAGATCTGGCTCCAAGAAGTCTCCGACTCCAGAAGATCACTGAGTATACTGCAATCCTCAAAACCGCAGTTCATCCCCTGCCCGAAAAACGGAACGATGGCGTGAGCCGCATCTCCAACGAGAGCCGCTTTTCCTCCGAGATTCCAAGGTGCGCATTTCACAGTCACCATCCGGCCGGTGGGATTTCCGAAAAACTCTTCTTCGTAATGAGGAAGAAGCTTCAGAACATCCGGAAAATTGGCGCTGAAAAAAGCATGAACCTGCTCGCGAGTTTTGAGATTTTCAAAACTCACCGCACCCTCAAACGGCAGAAAAAGCGTACAAGTAAAGCTTCCATCGAAATTAGGAAGCGCAATCAGCATGAAAGTGCCGCGCGGCCAGATATGAAGCGCGTTCTTCTCGAGCTGATGCATTCCCCCCGGTCCGGCCGGAAGCTGAAGCTCTTTATAACCATAGTCCAGAGTCGCTTCAGACGCGCGAGCCTTCGCTTGGCGCATCACCTCGTCTCGAACCATCGAAGCCGAGCCATCCGTTCCGATCACCCGAAGAGCCGCGACTTTTCTCTCCTGCCCAGTCTTTTCGTTCTGAAGATGAAGCGAATCATTTTCCGAGTCATAGCGCGAAACACGCTCATTAAAATGAATTCGGACTTTGCCGGTACTCTCCGCGCGGGTCATCAAAAGCTTATTCAAGCCCCCGCGCGAGATCGAGTAAATGCACTCGGAATCGTCTTTGCCATAAGGCTGAAACGTCAACTCGCCACTCACCGCATGCATCATCCGTCCGCGCATCGGAACGGCTTCGCGAAGGACTTCGCTTTCCATTCCGAGTCGCTTCAAAGCATGAAGGCCGCGAACCGAAAGCGCGAGATTGATCGAGCGCCCCGCACTAATCGTCTCGCGTCGCATATCGGGCCGGCGCTCATAAATCTCGACCTCGTGCCCGCGCTCTGCCAAAATCGCGGCTAAGAGCGATCCAACCGGACCTGCTCCGACTAAACTGATCTTTTCATCGAGTGCTCTTGGCATTTTCGGCATGGTTCTCCATGATTTTTCCAAACTGGTAAACATCCATGAACGAATTATAAAGCGGCGCAGGAGCGACACGAATGATATCCGGCTCGCGGAAATCCGCGATCACTCCCGCGTCATTCAACTTCTTCAGAAGCTCGCGCCCGCCACTTCGAACCTTGAGCGAGAGCTGACAGCCACGGCTCTTTGGATCGCGAGGAGTGATGACCTCAAACATCCCATTCGGCATCCCATCGAGCAAGAACTCCAGATACGCCGTGAGCAGATCGCCTTTGCGACGCACGCCTTCCATTGTCGCATCGTCAAAAATCTCCATCGAAGCACGAAGCGCCGCGAGCTGAAAGATCGGCGGATTGCTGAGCTGCCAACCTTCCGCCGTTTGGATTGGATCAAACTCTGGGCCCATCTTGAAGCGCGTCTCTTTATTATGTCCCCACCAGCCCGAGAAGCGCGGAAGCGCCCGGTCCTTGATCCAACGCTCATGAATGTAAACGCCGGCGATTCCGCCTGGACCTGCGTTCAAATACTTATAGCTGCACCAAGCTGCGCAATCGACGCTCCAATCATGAAGCTTCAATAGAAGATTTCCTGCGCCATGAGCGAGATCAAATCCGACCAGGCAGCCTTTCTTGTGCCCGGCTTCGGTAATCGCCTTCATGTCGAAACACTGGCCGGTGAGATAATTCACGTTTCCAAGCCAAATCAACGCGATCTGATCTCCTTCGCGCTCAATGGTGGAGAGAATATCCTCGGTCCGCAGAGTCCATTCGCCGGCTCGCGGCTTAAGCTCCACGATCGCTTGCGAAGGATCAAATCCGTGAAAGCGCGCTTGAGAGGCGACCGCATACTGATCCGACGGAAACGCGCCGGCTTCAGTCAAAATCTTAAATCGCTTCTGTGTAGGACGATAAAACGAAACCATCAGAAGATGCACGTTCACCGTGAGCGAGTTCATCGTGACGACTTCGGACGGAAGCGCTCCCACCAGGCGCGCCGTCGAGGCGGTCAGGTTCTCATGATACGGAAGCCAAGGATGGCGCGCATGAAAATGCCCTTCGACACCGAACTTTGCCCAGTCATCGAGCTCTTGATTGATGTACTCGCGAGTCTTTTTTGGCTGAAGCCCCAACGAGTTTCCGCAAAGGTAAATCGCGGACTTCCCGCTTCCGTTCGGAGCGGCCGGAAACTGAAACTGATCCCTGAAACGACTCAGCGGGTCGTTTTGATCCATTTTTTGCGCAAACTCAGCTGTTTTTTCGAATTTCATCATTTCCCTAACCACTCCCATGCAGTCTTCCAAAGAAGCTGATTTTTAGTCTCGGTATCCAGTTTCATCGACTCGATCAATTCGCCGGGAGAAAGCTCTCCCAACGGAAACGGATAATCCGTTCCGAGCGCCACTCGGTTGGCTCCAAATGTTTTAATGAGTACGTCGAGCATCATCGGATCATGAACCAGCGAATCCACAAAGAATCGTCCCGCGTACTCGCGCGGCGCGATCTTGTTATCGACCGCGCAGAGATCCGGACGAACATGAAAGGCGTGATCAATCCGTCCCAAAGTCGCGGCGAACGAGCCCCCGCCGTGAGCAAAAGCAACGCGCAACTTAGGAAGACGTTCAAACACTCCACCAAAGATCATCGAGCAAATCGCAAGCGTGCTTTCCGCGGGCATCCCGACCAGCCAAGGAAGCCAATATTTCGGCATCCGGTCTTGAGCCATCATATCCCAGGGATGAACAAAAACAGCGGCACCGAGCTCTTCGGCCGCTTGAAAGACCTCAAAAAGAGCGGGCTCATCCAAGTTCCAACGATTGACATGGGAGCCGATCTGAACGCCTGAAAGTCCGAGCACTTTCACACATCGCTCGAGTTCTCGCACCGCAAGCTTGGGGTCTTGAAGCGGAATCGTCGCAAGCCCAGAAAAATAATCCGGCCGCTCACTCACGACCTGCGCCACATGATCATTTAAGTACTTGGATAGATCGAGCGCGTCCTGAGGCTTGGCCCAATAGCCAAACATCACCGGAACAGTCGAGATCACTTGATGATCAATGCCATGTCGTTCGCATTCTTGAATGCGAACCCTAGGATCCCAGCAATTGCTCTCCACTTTGCGGAAAAAGCGACCATCATCAAAGAGCATCCGAGCTTCGTGAGCGCCACAACCCGAATGATCGTAGTGAATAAACCCGCCATAACCATACTTTTCCTTAAAGCGCGGAAGCTCCGGAGGAAGAATATGCGTATGAATATCGACTTTCTTGGGAATCACTCGCGCCATCATCCCTTCTTCGCACTCGCCTTGATTTCGCGATGACCGCATTTCTTACAGGTCGAGCGCTCAGGGTTTCCATAGAAACGCTCAAACACCGGAGGCAAATCTTTTACGATGTCCTGGAGCGGAATAAACTCCGAATGCATCTCGATCTTGCAATGAGGGCAAAACCAGATAAAGCCATCGAGCTCGCCATCTCTTCTCTTTCGCTCAATCACGAGGCCCACCGTGCCAGCAGGCCTTTGCGGAGAGTGCGGAACTTTCGGTGGCAATAAAAAGATCTCGCCTTCCCGAATCGAAAGATCAGTGAAGCGACCTTCATCGTAAACTTTCAGAACGATATCGCCTTCGAGCTGATAGAAGAACTCCTCGCCTTCGTTGACGTGATAATCCGTCCGCGAGTTTGGCCCACCCACGACGGTCACCATGAACTCACGATCTTGCCAAATCTGCTGATTGCCTACCGGCGGCTTCAAGAGATGGCGATGCTCATCGATCCACTTTTTGAAGTTCAAAGTCTGCAAGCGGCTCATCGCGCACGCTCCTTCTGCGCTGGGCCGTCAGGCAAAACCGCAATGCATTTCAGCTCAATCGCGATGGGAGTCGGAAGCGCGCCGATCTCCAAGGTCGTTCGGCAAGGAGGATTCTCTTTGAAGTATTCCGCCCATAACCGATTATAGATCGGAAAATCCTTCTTCATATTCGTGAGAAATACCGTCACATCCACGAGCTGTTCCCACGAGGAGCCGCTTTCTTCTAAAATCGCCCGAACGTTTTTAAAAACCGAATGACACTGGGCTTCGATATCGTAGGAAGCGATGTTTCCTTGCGCATCGAGCTCGACTCCGGGGATTTTCTTTGTTCCCCGCTCGCGAGGACCGACGCCCGAAAGAAAGAGCAGATTTCCCACCCGGCGAGCATGCGGGTACAAACCGACAGGCTCTGGGGCACGCGTTGAATCAATTCTTTCACTTCCGCTCATTTGAGAGTTTCTCCAAACTGAATGCAGACATTTTTAGGCTCGGTAAAAAATCGGAGAGCATCCCAACCGCCCTCGCGCCCGACTCCGGATTCTTTCATTCCGCCAAACGGCGTTCGCAGATCCCGCATCATCCAAGTATTGATCCAGACGATTCCGGTGTGGAGACCTGCCGCAAAGCGGTGTGCGCGGCTCACGTCTTGAGTCCAAACACTTGCCGAAAGTCCGTAACGAACATCGTTTGCCCATTCTAAAACCTGTTTTTCCGAATCAAACGGAATGAGCGTCGCCACAGGGCCGAAGATTTCTTCTTGGTTGGTTCGACATGAGTTCGGCAACCCTTCGATCAGAGTCGGCTCAATGAACCAGCCGTTTTCGCAGCGTCCGGGCACTTTGGCGCGTTTTCCGCCGCAAAGAATCTTTCCGCCTTCCTGCTGGGCAAGCTCAAGATAGGATAAAACCTTTTTGAAATGCGACTCAGAAACAAGAGCGCCCTGATCCGTCGACGACTCGAGAGGATCTCCCAGTTTCAAGCCACGAACTTTTTCCACCAGGCGATCTCGAAACCGATCGTAAACCGATTTCTCGACGAAAATCCGTGATGCGCAAAGACAGATCTCGCCTTGATTGGTAAATGCCGCACGCGCCGCTGTTGCAACCGCCCGATCCAGATCCGCGTCCCCAAAAACGATGAAAGGATTTTTTCCTCCCATCTCGAGCGAAAGCTTTTTGAAAACAGGCGCCGCCTCACGAGCGATGGCAGCTCCAGTCGCTGTACTACCGGTAAACGAGATCGCACGAATCTCGGGATGCGCCGAAAGCGCCGCGCCGACTTGAGAACCCAAGCCATGAACGATGTTGAGCACTCCTGCAGGAAGCCCGATGCGATCACAAAGCTCGGCAAGCAAAAACGCCGTCATCGGAGTCACTTCGGAAGGCTTCGCAACGACGCAGTTTCCAGCAGCCAGCGCAGGCGCGATCTTCCACGTAAAAAGATAGAGCGGAAGATTCCAAGGCGAGATACAGCCCACCACTCCGAGCGGATCGCGAAGCGTATAGTTGAGCGCCGTTTTTCCGACCGCATGGCACTCGGTTGAAAACTGAGTGATCGCATCCGCGAAAAACTCAAAGTTTTGCGCGCTTCTTGGAATATCCATCTTCGCGGCAAGCGTCAGCGGCTTTCCGTTATCCAGAGACTCGGCTCTCGCAAATGCCTCAAGCTGAGAACGAAGCTCGGATGCGATTTTTCTGAGCCACGCGCCTCGCTCTTCCGTTGAAAGAGCAGACCACGCAGGAAACGCTTTTCGAGCCGCATCGACGGCACGAGCGATGTCGCGCGCATCCGAATCGGGGATCTTCGAATAGACCTTCGCGGTTGCAGGCTCGTGATTATCGAGAGTTCCGCCCGAGATCGCTGAAACAAATTCTCCGCCGATGTAGTTTCGAATTTCGATCACAGATCCTCCACGCTTCCTGAAACTAAAATCGCCCGAACCGGAGAAGCATCTCCGCCCTCGATTTTCAGAGGCGGGGCGATCAGAGTGTAGATGCCATCCGGGACTTGGCCCAAGACAATGCCTTCGAGGATTGCCAGGTCATTTCGGTAGATCGCCTGATGAGCTTCCAGCCCTTTTGAATCCGCTGGATCCACGGAAGGCGTATCAATTCCCACAAGCCTGACTTTTTTTCGCGCAAGTTCATCGATCAGTTCGGGCGAGAGAGAATTGAAATCTCCGTTCCATCGATTCGGGTCTGGAAAAGAATCCGTTCGAAAAAGCACTCGCGAGGCTTGGATCTGAGTTCCGTTCAGATGCTGAGACTGAATCCTCTCGCCGCGCGGCAATCGTACGGAGATGACCTGACAGCGGCCGAGATAGAAACTGAGATCGCGTTCATGAATCGCTTGACCGTCGCGATAGTAATGATTCGGCGCATCGGCATGAGCCCCCAAATGAACGGTCGTCAAAAGCGCCGACAATGCCAAGTGATCGCCTTGGACAAAGTCCATGGCGACTTTTCGCTCAAAACCCTGGTCCCCCGGAAAAACCGCGATCCGATCCGAGATCAGCGGGGAAATATCGTAAATTTTCGCGAGTTTCGCACTGGGCATCATCTGGAATTTTGTACCCAAGTTCTCCCGCATTGTAAACTCGGGGCCAAGCCGTTATACCGAAAAGAGCTATGACCCCATCACAAACACAGGACTCCATCGCTTCACTGGCCGAAACTCTTTGGCAAGCTCGAACCACGGGCAT
>CAZCBS010000222.1:6832-7295 GCA_964496965.1 uncultured Bacteriovoracaceae bacterium | reverse complement strand
TGAACGGACGAATTTGAACCCCAACCCCCGTAGAATCGATAATATTTTCTTCGTTCATGTAGACTGCCACGTGGACGATTTTCTGGTGAGTGGGGTCGTACAAATAAATCAGGTCACCAGGTGCCAACGCTTCCGTTGGTTTAAGAAGCCTGCCCGCCTCGATGGATTGACGGTTCACGTTTGAAGAAAAACGAATTCCGAATCCATAGTTATAAATCCAAGAGGTGAAATTGGAGCAATCGAGACCGCCCATTGCCGGTATATGGCGATGCACATATGGAAGCCCAATATATTTTTTCGCGACCTCCAGAACGCGTTCACGCGACCAACTGTTACTTCCATGTCCCGGAACTGCGCGGGTCATGACTCTAGGATAGGTAACAGGGCATGGACCGAACTCCCCATATATCCTGTTATGCCAATCGGCATCCGGAACGTTGGTCTGTGGAAGCTGATCTCGAAG
>CAZCBS010000222.1:0-6822 GCA_964496965.1 uncultured Bacteriovoracaceae bacterium | reverse complement strand
AAACAAAATCGGCCTTTGGAGTGACCGAATAGGAGGCTTCCAGAACCGGATTTATGGGGAAATCTACTCAATCGAACTGGCTCGCGAGGGCGATGCAGGGGAAAAGGATCAACAAAGCAAGGATTCTACTCGTCCACATCGGCACATCAATATCTTTCCCTCAATCTGCGCTCAACAAAGAAATGCTTAAGGCATTTTCTGGGGACGGGATTCCGGTAAATTTAATGGCGGGCTTAAAATCACGAAAGGAGATCGATCAGATTCGGTAGCCTTTCCATGGCGGAACCGAACAAAGCGCAGTGGAAATTGGACGGAAACAGGAGAGGTTATATTCTGTTTCCGTCTCACACGGGTCCCATCGATTCTCAATGAACTTTATAAGTTACTGCACATCGCATCTTTGGTACATGAAGTGATCCACCGTCGGTCCGCCGGGTCCTTCGTAGCCGCCGGATACTAAGTGCTGGGAGAAGCTTTGTCCTGAGTTTGGACTATTTAAGACGATGACTCTGGCGCTGAATACCCCAAAGCGATCTTCCTGGGGCGATACGAAAGTCAAAACATTGTTTTGAACGGTAAGTGTGTAAAATGAAGCACGGGTTCCATAGCGATCATCGGTAAGCTGATATTGATTAACGCCGCCGATGACACCGACCTTTTTCAAAGTAAATCCGCGACTGAGAATGGACTGATAGGTCACATGGGCTGTTGCCGAAACTATCGGCGAGTTAGCGTCCAGACTGCGGCCCTCGCTGCAAGTTACGCTTTCTACCGCAAAAGCAGAAAATGGAATGCTCATCAGACTCAAAAGAATGGTCAAAGTCATTTTTTTCATAAAACTCTCCTTAAAGGCGTTGTATAAATCGAGAACGCTAGCTTGCTGGACTGGATCATCGGACTCTACGAAATAGGGCTCGGAAAGAACCGTCTACGGGAGTAAAAACAAAAGAGGCGCCCGCAGAACTCATACGAAACGACAGTGTCCCTCCGGTCAGAATCATGACATTGCCGCCTTCGACGGAGTTAGCGCGCGCACGAAAGACCGGAAAAGTGCTCCCTTGAAGCGGCTGCAGGACGTACGTACCTGAGCCTTGCATCACAGGGCCGCATACGCGGCCATTCTCTAACTTCGTGCCCGACACGTCCGTACTCGTTCTTGCTTCGTAGCCAAGCTGGGTTTCTTGAATGTCGACGATGTTACATCCCGAGCGGTATTCACCTGAGAGTCCATTTGCTCCAGCGGATGCCGAAACTGACAGAGCCATAAGAATAAAAACTAAATTTCTCATAACGATCTCCTTTTTTTCTGGTTCAAGCGATTCGGGTGCTTTTTAACCGCCACTGAGTCGGATTTCTATTGCAAATGCTGCAGTGCCGTATTGCAATATATGCAACCCATGAAGAAGTTAAGACGATCTATCTTTGGTCCAATGACCCGGTTTCCACTCTCATCCGATCAGTGCGAAATCCTCTGCGCACTCGAGGCGTGTAAAACCATTGGTGCGCTTGCTGATTTTCTGAAACGCGATCCATCTGTGGTTTCAAGGCAGCTCAAAAGAATTGCCGAGACGGCTCCCGTCCTGGAAAAGATTCAGGGCCGTTGGACGATAACGCCGGTCGGGCAGGAAGTGATCCTATGGACTAGAAATTCGAGTACCGCGCTCAATCGAATTTTTCAAAAGCGACTTGTGATTCGAGTAGGCGCAACGAGGGAATTTGCGTCACGTGTAATCTGTCCTCAGATCAAAACTTTTCTCAAGGAAACGAGCGACGGCGCAGAGCTTGTCTTGAACACATATGAATCTGGAATTGAAGAAGCCCTTCTGAGCGGTGAGCTTGATTTTGGGTTTGACTGTGGGCGCCCTAAAGACCCACTGATTCAATTTAAGCTTGTGACCCATGAAACGTTTGGAATTTTTGGCAGTCCTTCCTTTCTTCGCTCGGGAATGCCGAAGTCACTGAACGAGCTCTTGTTACTTCCAAATCTTCAATATCGCCGAGTTCCAACTTCACGATATCTAAGGCTCGCTTCAGAAGTTCCTTGCGTGGCTGGGTATTTCAACGATTTGGCTGCCATTCGAGAGGCCTGTTGTGCCGGATTGGGATGGGCGGTTCTTCCAGAGTACGTGGCCCAAAGAGAGATCAAGGCAGGACTATTGGTAAGAGTCGATATCGAGAGAATTCGGGGCGACAAGTTCGGCGTTTGGTGGCTGCGTGGGTCAAGGACCTACGAGGATACGATTCATCGCGCAATGAGTTGGCTTGTTCGGCAGCACCTTTAGTTGGCTCGCAAGCGTGATGGTTCTGGCACCGTGATTTCAAAAAAGTCTGTAAAAGTGGCTGAGTTCTACGGCAGGTATTTAACAGGACCATCATTGCTGGTTTAGCGGTAGCAGTCGAACTCAAAGAACGCGAAGATTCCTTTCCAATTTTTTGACCGGAAATTCTGACGAAGAGGTTTTGTGATCGTCAGCAACGCTTTAAACGCAAAGGAAAAGACCCCGTTTTTGGCGACGAGAGCGCTCGGAAAACAAATGCCTACAGAGGCTTCCAGGATCGTTTAAGCAGGAGAGATCCGATCAACCTATATTTACTTGCTGGCAATCTAGGATCGCAGGCGGTTCCTATACGATTTAAATACCTGCTGCCGTTTGTTGGGCTGATCATGAACCCGAGGTTCAATATACGGAGGAATCCCAGTGCTCAATGCTTCCTTGAGATCCTGGCCGACAGCCCGAGATTGAGCATTGGATTCCTATCCAAAAGGTTGCAGTTCAAATTGTGTCAATTGCAACACAGGCTAATAGTCGTTTCTATCAGTCACAATTTAGGAAATACTTAAAACGTCTGATAAGTCTGTGATGCGAAAGGATCTATTCTATAATTTTGGAAATTGCGTTACGCGCATCATCTTAGCAGTTTCCATTCCCATTCATTACGCCAATCAAAAGAGCCGATAGAGTTAAGGTACCACCTGCCATCGTTCTAATCTGATTCAATGGAGTTCAAGGTGACTATGTCGAGAGTCGAGTCGAAGAAAAGAGATACCCGGTATCTTGCGCGCCTAAAACGCCAAATACTCCCGCCAATCCGGTGACGGAGGCATATCGATTGATGGATAAAGGTCAAAACGAGAAGGCTGCCCTCCTCCTCGAAAAAGTAGTTCAAGATGATCCCAACAATCGTGAAGCTAAAATTCTACTCGCCTCTGCTTATATGGGGGTGGCTGGGATTGATATTTATAAACTTCACGACACCTTCAAAGACGTCATCTTTAATCAACCATTAAGCGATCGATTTTGGGGCAAGTCGAAGTCGGGCGAGGGCCCGCTCGATACCGGAGATGTTGATAAAATAAAAGTCAGCTCTAAAACGATGGAGGACGAGACTCCTGCCATCGAAGATCTCATAGACAACGTCGATAGAATTCTCCTGAAGACGAAAAAAGTAATCGAGTTCCTCAATCGTTTCCCTGACGTCCCAAGGGATAAGTGGCCGTTGCTGGATTCCGGTCTGGAGCTTCTCGACCAATCTGGAAATGACCGCGATCTCTGTTTGTATCGGGTATTTTTTAGGGTAATCTACGTAAAAGCGTACATTGGACAGGAATTTCTGCGGAATCCGGATATACCCCGCAAGAAATGGCTGTGTAATATTGACTTGAACAACTTGAGAGCGAGCGTAGATTGGATCTTGAAGCATCTGACATCGGCGTCAGAGGATTTTCGTCGTGTCTTTCCAAGACAGTCGGCGAGCATCAATGCTTTCGAGGCGATGAGTCAGACGGTTCAAGAGGAATTGACGGCCCTCGATCATTCAAGGGACGGCACCAATACCGGCATGGTCATCCTCCAAGGTCGATTTCGCTCCGTACTTCGCTGTGGGCAATAGGAGCACTCCTCCTCATTGGATTTTCGCGTAGCTCTTTTGCGATTCCTACCGATTACGCCTTTACTCAAGTGCCTACTCATTTTCAGACTGTCGATTTGACGGTGGGCTCTCGTGCGCTTGGCGAGATTTGTTATTCACGCGAGATTATGCCGGATGGCACGGTTTGTAACCCGGCCTACCTTCCGTACTTTGATGACAGTACACTTTTAGGTCGGATTTATATCGGCAATGGATATAATGCTGTAAGTACGGCGACAGATTTTCTCTATAGCTCGATTTCTAAAGACTTTCTTCAGCAACTTTTTCAGCAGAACAACACGTTAAGCCTCGAAGGTCAGGCTGGTCTGGTGTTCGTAACTCGCTATTTTTCGGCAAGCTTTGCACCCTATAGGGTTCAGTATCTGTCGGAAGTGCATAATCCAAATCTTCCGGTTCTCGCAGTTCATGCGGCCGTGGAAAGTGCCTTTGTTTTGTCTGGTGGCATTCCACTTTCGTTTATTGATTCTTCGCTGGACGGCCTAACATTTGGATCAGATCTCAGAATTTTGCACAGGCGCTACGTTCACAGTTCGTTTTCATTGCTCGATGTGGCGAGTACGCCTACTGATCAACTGATACCGGTTAAAACCCAGTTGGCGTTTCAAATGAACCCAACACTTGGATGGAGATCGTTCTATATATAAAGGATGGACATTCCTTACGAGCGTGACCGCTTCCAACCTGGGCCCAGCGACTCCGTATGACTCTCTTTATGCTGATCCAGCTGACATGATCTTTGCCTGGGGTATTGAACCACCGGTTGGCTTTGGGAAGTTACGCCTTGGATTGGACGTTGTTCAGATTATCCATGGACCTGATCTGGCCTCACGAATGCGTTTTGGATCGTCATACAAGTTTGGGATTTTGGAAACTATGCTCGGGATAAATAGCAATTCATTCACAGCGGGGATGGAATTTGCCGCGCCCATTGTCAACGTTGGTCTAGCTTATGAGTTCATTCGTCAGGATATTGAAGGAGGTTCGACTGAAACAAAGATTGCTACCGAATTCTCGTTCAAGCTTTAGCTCGCGGCTCATCACTCTAGGGCTGAGTTGTGTTCTTACACTCAATGCTTTCGCCGTGGGGAGTGGTGCGACCGCTCGCCCTAACCGCAACTCCGATTCGTCGAAGAAAAAGCTTACTTTATCTCCAGTGCCAACTCCCGCCTTTTCTCTGCTCGAACGCAAAGCCATCAAGACAGAGCGTGAGAATCGCATCAATGGCTGGGGCTATATCATTAGCGGGACTGCGGTTATGGCAATCTCAATCCCCGCTTACTATGCCACAAAAGATGTCTTTGCTCAGGCCGTTTACACCATAGGTCAAACCCTCGGTTTAGGTGCGATTACTTATGGGGCAACCCTTGTCCTGATTGATGACGAATATGTGACTTTTTATAACATCATAAAAGACGTTCCTGGCCTAGCTCCCGAAAAGAAGGAAATTTTGGCTAGAGAGTTCTTCCAGAAATCTGCAATTCGCGCGAAGCAGAACAGAAAAATCCGTGTGATCGGTCACTCCCTCGGAGCAACGTTGAATTTTATCAATGCTGCAACCGCTTCAAACTCTGATCTTCGAGCGGCGCTGTATTTTCTAGGCGGAATTAATACACTTGCTGCATTTAGTTATTTATTTCGTGAATCTGATGAGGAAAAAGCCGTCGAAAGCCTCCAATCTGAGAAGCATGCAAGCGTGATTAGTCCACTCGTTGGTCCCGTGGTTGGGCTTCAGATTCGGTTTTAAGGCGACGTACTAGGTAGTCTCGAAACTGCCGTGTAATCCCTCTGTGTGATTGCAAATTAACAAAATACTTCTAATTACAAATAGTTAAATATCATATCTATTTAATCAGCTTTAATATTGCGCCCAGCCTTTCCGTGGGTTAGAACGCTCCCAGCAAAAATGTGCATGCTCGTTGAGGCAGTGAGTGACCGATCAGATACACTTTTTTGCAAATGGAGTGGAAGTTATGTTGAATCTAAAAAGATCCCAAAATAAAGCCGTCGAAATTCTCTCAGTGGCCGCATTAATTGCTCTTTCTGGGTGCAATGGGAATGACTCCAATTCAGCACCTTCTGCTGCACCCGCTTCAACTTCGGGCCAATCCGCATCACAAGTACAGACTCAGCCACCAGCACAGAAATCCAGTGACGAAGCAAAACCTTCCGAAAAGCTCGATGTACTCAGCGACCAAGCTAGTGATAGCGAAATTACCATCAAGCGTATGGGAATCGGCGCATATGCCATGGACGTGCTTGATCCGAATCCCAAGGGTACTGGCTCCAGTCAATCCGGTTCATTAGTTTTGGCTCTCTGTGGCCCGCGCATTTCAGACAGTAATGTGGACGTACTGAAGAATGCGGCCTATCCGATTATTTTTTCATCCGGTTCCCAGGTGCTCATGCATCGCGATCGGTCTTATCAGTTTGGCGATGGCTCCAATGCATCGTCCGCTCCTCCATATGTATTGATGACTTGTGGAGATGACGCCCACGATGAAAAAGATCAGCCTACCTTGAGTGCCAACTCGGGATCTGAGAAAGTTCAAGTTAAACATCTCCGCGCTTTGGAAACCACTATGGAAGTGCTTGACCCAAATCCTAAAGGACACAAGAGCCAACCTGGCAATCTTATATTGGTGATGTGCGCACCGAGGATCACGGATTCCAATATTCACCAGTTCAACGACAGCGCGTACCCGATTCTCCTGACGCAAGGATCGCAACTCGCACTTCGTCGCGATACGAGTTACAGATTCGGAGATGGTACGAATGCCTCTTCGGTCAGGCCCGAAGTTGTTATTAGCTGTGAGTGATTTCCTGCCCAGAACTGTGAGAACTGCCACGGTAAATAACCCTATGGTTTTTAGTCACTTCCAATTGCAGGTGGGT
>CAZCBS010000221.1:3190-7331 GCA_964496965.1 uncultured Bacteriovoracaceae bacterium | reverse complement strand
GCACTTGAGAAGTATCAGGAGTCCACGCTCAACCGAGGGATTTCGGTGAAGACAGTCGAAAACGCGGTCATGTGTTTGAAAGCGCATACGCTGGAATCGTGGGGTAAGCGCCCTGTGGATTCGATTACGACGACGGAAGTCCGCGAGCTTCACGCGAAAGCCGTGGGACATCGCTCAGAGGGGCATAAGGGCTACGTGTTGAAGTACATCCGCCAGACCTTCGCTTATTGCGTAGAGAGTGGTTGGATCAAGACGAACCCAACACCACAGATGCGCTTTAGACCAAATGATGCTTGGAGATTTCTCACGGAAGCTCAGGCAAAGATTCTCTTGGAGAAGGCGCAAGAGGTTCGTTGGGAGTGGCACCCACACTGTGTTCTTGCACTGTACACGGGAATGCGGAACGGCGAGCTTTACGCGCTGAAGTGGGAAAATGTCCATCTTGAGAAGCGAGAAATTCACGTTAAATTCACTTGGGACAATAAGCGTGGATTTCGTCCGACCAAGGGACGTGCGGATAGAGCGACAGCGATTTCACCAGATTTGCTGGCGTTCCTATCGGCACTGAAAGAAGAAATGAAGGATTCGGAGTTTGTTCTGCCGCGCCTTCAAAAGTGGGATGATGGTGAGCAAGCCAGAGAGCTTCGTACTTTCTTGCTGCTCATCGGACTTCCGCAGGTTCGCTTCCATGACCTTCGCGCAACTTGGTGTACGATTCTGCTCAGTCACGGCGTTGCCTTGGTTAAGGTGATGCAAATGGGTGGCTGGAAAGACCTCAAAACAATGAGGAAGTACCTCAGAATGGCTGGGATCGAAATTCAAGGTGCGACCGACAGCTTGGACTTCAGCGTGAGCGCAAAACGTGACGACGCTGTAGCGGCAAGCTGGTAGTTGTATCGAAATGTAGTGGACGGAGAGGTTTCGTGGTTGAAATCAAAAGAGAAATTGATGCAACCGACCTCTCCGCCACTTCCTGTGGCGGAGCTGCACATTTAGTGCAGTCGGGCCTTCGGAGCATCCTGCTCCTCAGGTCTCCGCCACTTATGGTGCGCTTCACGTAGCAAGCTCGAATAGAATGTTTTCGCAAAGGAGCTTGGGTTTCTTCTGCTTTCGCCCCTCTCGACTTTCTTGGATACCGATAATTCCCAGTTCGGAGAGAAAGATGACATCTTCATAGACGTTCTTGAAGTCTCTCTCCAGAAGCTTGGCCAGTGCATAGATGGACTGGGGTGAGCTTTTCTTGAGGGTTTGGATGAGTTTGAGTCTACTCTCTGTAAAGATAGCTCGTGCCGTTTCCGCATCGGCTACATAGGTGGCCTTCTTTGGCTTTACCTTTTGGCCGCGCCGGACCTTCTTGGCCACGGTCACGAATTCGTCTAATGCATCGTCTAAGGACCGGATTTGCACTTTGATCTTATGGACTTTCATATCAATCCCTCCAATGCGATCTGCCGTTCTAAATCGGCCTTAAAATCGTTCTTAAGCTTATCTAGAGTCGAGAACTCATAGGGTGTCTCGACATTACCAACATGGCGATGGTGGCTCTTGGGGTGGTGGTTATCGTAACCAACCAGCACCTTGTCGCCATAAACCCCATACAGGGAATATTTATAGCCATCCGGATATCTTTCGCTCCGATCCAGCTCTCAAATCTTCATTTCTACAATCACGCCATTTCCTAGCACAACTTTCGTATGCAAAACTAAATGGGCGGCTGAATGAGACCGACTCATATATGGTTTATCTTACCATATATGAACGATGCGGGTCAAATTAAGGCTAAGAAGTAGCGCTCGAAAAGGCACAGGCCGGTCGTGACTGGGTATCTTTCCAGTCCCGCAGGCCTGAACAAAAATAAGTGTCACAAAACTCTTAACGTGCCGGTGCGACAGACTCTGTGTTCATACTTTCGTTGTTGTCTGTTGTTTTTAATGGCTCAGCAAGCTTTTTGGGGGTTCTTCCGTCAAAAACGCTCTTCGACTGTTCGGATGTACCCCCGTTCGAACCAGCCGCTAATGGATGTTCTTGACGTGGCGAAGTCCACCACTCAGGATAGTCGGGACTTTTTAAAAATTCGTCGAACCGTTTGCTGATTTGAGCGCCCATCATAATGCCAGCGAGCCGCCCGTTACGAAACACTGCGAGCGTCGGCCTCATGCCAAGCCGATAGTGCTTAGTTATGATTTGTGCCCAGGGATTACTTTCTGATTCATCGAGCAAATAAACGTTCGTGCCACTTTTCTCCGCCTTTTTTGCTGCTGTCTCCACATCGGGTTTAATTTTATGACATATACCGCACCAAGGAGAGACCACAAAAACAACTACTGTTCCTTTCGCGTTCTCAACCACGGATGTAAATTGCTGAATTGACTTTAATTCAACAAGCCCTTTCTCTTGGCCGGTCTGTAATCCGGAAGTACCTGTAAATTCGCCGGCATTTAGTGTTGGTGAAATCACTGAGCTGATAATGATAAAAAATAAGGCTTGATTAAGTTTCGCCATACGCAAAATAGGGCTCCTCTCTTAAAAATTGTATTCGGGAATTAATGTTTGGTCGAGAATCTAATGTCATTAGCGGGGGCTCCGGAGGGGAGCAAAACCGAAACTTGTCCTTAGAGTGGCGCTCGGAAAAGCGTAGGATTCATATAATTGAGTCTGTTTTCGGGTGCTCATTTCGCTCAAAAAATGGCAGCCCTTCGTTTGCTACTTCGAAAACTCGATGACCTTTGTGAAGCCGGCGAAAATCACGGGCTACAAACCGGCCGAGCTGCCTGAAATTATCAATGCATTCCATGCCTGTCTGTGGAAAAGTTCATGCATGCTCAATTTGCCGATCGAAAAAAAAGCTATTTTTAAGAGTAGCTTCATTCCAGCTCTTGCGATCTTGTTTTTGCTTTGTGCGGCGTATGGAATGAGGCTTCCTCATTTTACGTTTGATACGGAGGACGGAGAGGTTCGCAATGTTCTCTCGGTACTCGAAGCGACTAGAATCAGGGATATTAGCGGTCAATTAGCCGCGCAGATGCAGCCGATCGGTGATTTTTTGGTTCGCAAGCTGGTGGGTTTTCAGATTTTTGGCTACCAGGAGCGCGGCCCGCGCTGGATCAGCGTGCTGTACGGGATGGCTTCTGTTTGGATTGTGTTTTTGGCGGGCTATTCGTTTTTTCTTTCCCAAGACGAACGTAAGCGCAAATTTTTGGCGCTTTGTAGCGGGCTGGCTGCAGGAGCTTGGCTTGTCAGCGCACCGATTCATATCAAGTTTACGGTTTCCGCGCGTTCCTATGCATTTGCAGCGCTTCTTTCCTTTCTTTGGTTCCATCAAGCAATCTTGAAAGATGACCTGACGTCGAAGAAGACACGCATATTGGGGCTTTGCCTCGTAAATACGCATTTTTTCGGGATTTTCCCAGTGGGTGCGGCGAGTGTCGTGGCTGTATTGCGAGAGAAAAATAAAATCAAGCAGGCAGCACGTGAAGCGCTCTATCTAGTTTTACTTATCGCGATCACGGTTTATTTCAATCTTCCCGCTATTAAAGTGATGCTTTTTACTCCACCGGGGCTCGTGCATCCGACGTTTGTAGAGGCGGTTTCCTCAGGCTTTTCTGAATGGATCAAAGCTTGGTATACGCTAGCGATCCCGTTGCCGTGGTTTGTGATGCTCGGTTTGCTGGGAATTTCTAGAGATCGCGCGAGAGTATTTAGCTGGACCATGATCAGCTTGGCGCTTCTCTTTGTGTTTATCATTGTCCGAATGAGATCCAATTACGATGTGGGCGATCGCCAGTTATTCCCGTACTTCGGATTAGGATCAACGCTAACGATTTTAGCCTTTAGCGGACTTGTCCGGCTATTTGATCAAGTGAGGGCGAAACGCTTCCTCTTGGTTCCGGCCTGTATTGCCTGGCTTTGGGCGTTCGGTGTTTTCGGATTGATCGCGCCCGCCGTTCAAAGTTGGTCGATGCCGTTTCCGAAACCGAATTTTACGCCCTACTTTAAAATCTACAGCGAACTTAAAGAGACGCGGGTTCCTGTGTTTATATTGCACGCGTATTGCTTCGGCACTGAGATCCCGGTCATGTACATGAAGTACATCGAGCCGGGCCACTTGGTCTTGTTCGCGAGGGCGAACGGTGCAATCCCA
>CAZCBS010000221.1:0-3180 GCA_964496965.1 uncultured Bacteriovoracaceae bacterium | reverse complement strand
GCCGCGATATCGATACGGATATGATATCGGCGATACGGTGACCTGTGACTTTTTAGGAAGCGACACGCGAAGGCGATTGAAGTTCTTTTTGGATAACAATCCCAAGGGGATCGTTGCTTTCGATGATAAGCGTCGGATGTGTCCTGATATGCAAGCGCCGCAAGGTGCGTGGAATGGAAAACTAGAACGTATCAAGTCGAGTCCAGAGTGCGTGTGGATGGGACGTGGGTTAAAGACGGTCGATGATGTTTTGCAGATCACTCGGGCGTTGAATATGTCAGCGAACGAGCGCTTTTTGGATGTGAATCGCGAATAGTGTTTTAACCTAACTGACATAGCTTAGAACGAATGAGTGGTCCGGCTTGTGAACGCTCCGCCCAGCTCAAAATGAATCAGCTTGAGAATTTCCAGTACGACGCTTCGGGCGGCTTTTTGATGTCGCCACCAGGCTTTTGGAAATTTTTCGCTCGTGCTGACGACGCGAAAACGATCGGAATCGAATTCCTGGCGAAAAATCAGGCGTGCTCTGGTTACGTGATAGGGAGAGGTCACGACGATAAAGCGTTTGTCAGGATGGAGTACCTTTTTCAGTGATATGGCTTCTTCGCGCGTGCTGATCGAAGGCCCATAGAAATGAACGCGGTTAGCTGGAACGCCGCTTTTGAGCAGCACTGATGCGGATACTTCTTTGTCAGAAGGAAGCGTGACACCCAGCTTTGAGATTTTGAGAAACGATTCTCCTGGAGCCATCTGGCTTACGAAAATTTCCGGAGCTAATCCCTTCTTCCAGAGCTCAGCCGCATAAAACTCGCGAGAGAAGTCACCGCCAAGAACGACGAGTGCGTCCACGCTTTCTGGCGTATCGCTCGTATTGAGCCAAAGCGGCGCCGCGATCAGAGGAGAGAAAACGAGTAGTAAAACTATTACGGAGACCACAAGCCAACGAGGAAGGCCGCGAGGTCGTTCTCGACATCCATACGGACATGATTGGGGTTTGATCTCCGGCAGCATCGCGGCTTGAGTATTGCGAACGAAAGGCCAATTCTGCACAGGGCATAGAAATTGCCAATCGCCGACCCGGGGGTGCAATCGCTATGCGTGTCAGATTCTTCCTGGTGCTCTGTGGTTTTGCGTTTCTATTTTCATTGAATCAGGCACACGGCGCAGAAATGAGCTCAGAACGTGTCTGGGTGGACAGAAGCCACCGTGGCCTCACGCGCTATTTCTCTCTGCATCGCGAAGAAGATCGATGGTGGCTTGAAACATTTGACGTGCGTGTCGGCGAGTTTCAGCGCTTTATTTCTAGAAAGGGCTTTGATCGCATGAAGGATGCGATTGCTGAAGTTCACAGTCAAATCCCAGAAACGGTGCAGAGCTCCGCGGATCCATTCGAGCTTGACGCGGGATCCCCGCCTCCTACCACGGAAGTTCCTGGACGCGTGCTTTGGAAAGTAGAAAACGCGTGGGATTGGAACTGGGAGCTTCGATACTCGGATTGGGTGCGGGAAAACATCAGGGCCGATTTTTTTCAGAAATATCAAATCGGCGTGGATTGCGCGGATGTGGCTTTTTCCGCGCGGTGGATCTTCTCACGCATCAATCATTTGCCCGCAGCAAATACCTTGTCCGCAACAGGCGCGATTTTTTCACAGGACACATTGCTGAAAGAATGGGCAACCCTTCCTCAGGCTGAAAAATGGAATGAAGACCTGCTTTTCATGGCTGCGTTGAGATACGTCTTAGACAACACGTATACACATACTCTGATGCGCGACAGCTATCCGATCAGCATCACTAGAGAGGCGTTTCTTCCCGGGACTCAGCATCTGAGTCTTACTGAGCATTCGGGTCATACCTACTTGGTGAGCGCGGTGGATTTGACTGAGAACAGCGCCGATCCCATTCGAGTCATCTATTCCACAGTACCCGCTGCGGCTCGTCGTCTACTTGAAAGCGGATTCTGGGATGTTCAACAGCCAGTTGAAGGGAAAGGCGGCTTTGCTCGTTTTCGATGGCCGGAGAAATCCGGTGAACAATGGGTCTTAAAGCCCGCCGATCAAATGGCGTTTTATTCGACCGAGCAATATACGCGCTCGTTCATGGACGGATTCGGAGGCTTCGCTGAGGCCGTCGCGGTCAGGCTCAACCCGCGTCTCGATTTCAAGGCACGCCTGCAGAATGCAATCAACACCGTCATCGACAGGCTTCAGGCCCGTGCTTCGATCGTGGAGAAAGGCGAGAAAGTTTGCGCAGCCGAAGATTGCAGCGACGGTACTGCAAATTATGAAAATTGGAGCACGCCCATGAAGGACGAGGGGCTGCGCGAGACGATCGACTCGCTTGAGGAGCTTGCCAATCGGATGAGCGATCGCGTTCCGGGGCTTTCTGATGTTTGGTACAAAAATCTTGAGAAACCCGCCATCCGACTCTCAGGTGTTGAATATTCCTTGGGGGCCGTAGCGTTTGCCTGGAAAATGGGCAGTTTTTCGTCTGATCCGAGACAACCCAGCGCTGTTCGATGGGGATTGAGCGGTGAGGCCTTTCGAAACTCCGTGCGAGATCATTTGAAGCTGTGGATGGATGAACGAGCGCGGAAGATCGATGCTCAAGGCACAGTATGTTCGGGATCAGGCGTTTGCAAAGCGGGCAGTTCGGATTGGAGGTCCTGGCAAACTTTTGAATTAGACGCAAAGATCCAGGCGCTCGCGCTGGCCAGCGCGTCTTACTGCGATTACGCACCGAAATCGGAGTGCGACGGATTTGAATCAAGTCTCGATGTCGATTTGATGACGATCGGAAATCAGACCAAAGTTTTGCGGGATTGGATTGAGCTCGTTCCGTGGTTTAATTCGGATCCGGGACAGAACCGGGACGAGCGTTGGGGATCGCTCAAGGCAAAGTATCTCAGTCATTTGACTTATCCTGGCGACATTCTCAATATTTCAAAAACAGGATGGATGCTCAGTCGGTCGTCTGGTGAAAGTTCTTCACCGATTCTGAAAAACATTTTGAGCGGGAAGCGGATTCGTTCTCTTAAGGGATTTGGTTTTACGCTTTTAGGCCTGGAGACCGGGTTAGCCGTGTCCGAGAAAGTAGAAAATGAAAGCAAAGATATCCGGGTGATCGATCCTGATGATCGGAAGACGCGCTTACGCTTACGCTTACGCTTACGAGTTTCTC
>CAZCBS010000220.1:0-7332 GCA_964496965.1 uncultured Bacteriovoracaceae bacterium | reverse complement strand
CCGGTGGGCGCGTGATTCTTCAAGCATTGCATGAGCTTCGCAATCGGAAGAAGAATCTCGGCCTCATCTCCATCTGCGCTGCCGGCGGATTGGGAACCGTCATGGTAGTCGAAGCGATTTAATTGGAGCGATTTAAGTTGATCAAAAAAGACAGCAAATGATAAGTGGTTCATCCATGAACCCTTTCAAGCTCGTCTTTGCGTCCTTCTTTCTCGCGCTCTCTTCACTCGCAGCACTCAGTCCGTCCACCGCGGCATCGCGGGGTGGATTTGGGCTTTATGAAAACTCGACCGAGCTTCCGACGATTCGATTCGTCTCTCAAGCCAAGAAAACAATCGATATCGAGATTTACGAGATGGACGATCCGGTCTTTCGCAAAACCTTGCGAGCCGCGATTCAAAGACATGTCCGAATCCGCATCGTCAAAGAGCCTGAGCCAATCAACGCAACCTGTCTCTATTTCGCACCAGCGCAAGCAAGCGATAC
Organism: uncultured Bacteriovoracaceae bacterium; assembly: GCA_964496965.1. Lineage (GTDB taxonomy): Bacteria > Bdellovibrionota > UBA1018 > UBA1018 > UBA1018 > CAZCBS01. Next base: position 6,846 of record CAZCBS010000220.1, on the reverse strand, counting down.
TCCGGATTGCTTGGACCAGAAAAAGCTGATGGTCGAAATCAAAAAAGCAGGCGGCGCAGTCGCTCCTTTTAACAAAGCGTTTTGCCCTGCGTGGATTCAAGGCCATTGCCTTGAACATGGAAAGCTCATCTTGGTGGATGCGGGAGATTCAGCCAATCAAGCTGCGCTCATCAGCACCGGAAATTTCAATGGCTCGAATTTCTGCGATCCTTACTCAAACACTCCCGTCTGCAACCGCGATTACTCCGTGATCACATCGGATCCAGAGATCCTCAACACGCTCTCCGCGATTTTCCAAAAAGACCTCGTGGGCCAACCCTATGACGTCAGCGCGTATCTCACCCCGAGCGTGAGCCGCAAGCTCACTGTGAGCCCGTTCTCCGAAGCTCCATTGGTCGCGTTCATTCGCTCGGCCAAAAGCAGCATCGTGATTCAGAATCAATATCTGCATCAGCAAGCCATCAATCAAGCCTTGATGGATCAAGCTCGCGCAGGCGTAAAAGTGTACGTCAACGTCGCAAGCCTTTGCGCCTTCGGACCGCCGACTCCCGCGTCGCTGGATATGAGCAACCCAAAGAGCAATGCTTCGATGCTCACCGCCTTTGACCAAGCCGGAATCAAAACCCGGATGTTCAGCGGAGCACAGACGATCAACGGCAAAATCGGCTATCTCCACGCCAAAGCGATCGTGATCGATGGAAAGTACGGCTGGGTCGGCTCCGTCAACGGATCGGCGCCCGCGACTTCGGCGAACCGCGAATTCGGCCTGTTTTTCAACGATCCATTAGCGGTCAATCATTTGTCGCGAGTCATGTACGCTGACTTCACCGACCCACGCGGCGAAACCTGGCAAGAAAGCGCAAAATGCCTGCGCGATCCTACCCGCACTGGCAGTGGAGACTGATATCGTCTAGAATCAGAGATGATGACTCGTCTCAAGTTAGTCGGCACAGCTCTGGTTCTTACGATCAATCTCTTCTCTTTTACTGCAAGCACTTTCGCGAAAGAGACTGTCAGTAAGGAGCCCATCTATATTTCGATCGATATCGACGGAACGGTTTTCGATTCGATCAATGACATGAGACAGGCCGAAACCACTCATGATCTGGTTCGCGCTTCGGACGGGCTTCACAAACCTGTCCACGGTGCCGCTGCCTTCGTTCAAAGCTTGCTGGATATTCCTCCTTCGAAAGTGGGCGGCGCTGAGATCCGGCTCGTATTCTTCAGTGGCGGAGATGCCGAGCGAAACAAGAGACTTCTCAGTCAGCTTGTCATGAAAGACGGAAAAAGCGCCCTCGATCATACTTACAAAGTCCTGTCAGCCGAAGATATGACTCCAGTGAATGCCGGCCCTGGTACGGAAAATCTGCGCAGATTCGAACGCTTCAAGAAAGATCTGAAAAAGATCGATCGTGGGATCAATCTGGCTCGCGTCGTTCATGTGGATGACATTCCTCAGTATGTTCTTCCTGACCAGGCGAAAAACGTCTTAGCGATCGACCCAGCCTATGACTATGTTGAGAACTACTCGCGCTATTTAGAGAACAAACGAAAGGGAATGGTCCTCAAAAAACCGCCCATCAGTCGCAAGCATTGGGCATACGATACTCAAAGATTAATCTACGCTCGCGGTGTAATCGAAGAAGCTTTGGATCTCATCCATCGGCGAGAAGACATCAGCCTCCGAGATGCAGTTGCTCAGCTTCAGCAAAATTCAAATCCGAGGCGCTTCTTGGATTCCGGCAAAAAAGCCTTGAGTCGATATAACCTCGAACATACTCGGTACGCGCGTGAAGTGACTTGTCCAGGGTTGGTAAACAAGCTCGCTGAAAGCCTGGTACACTAATTTACTTTACAATCTGTTTTCACGGAGTTACCCCTCCAGGGCCTACCAAAACCCGGAAACCTGCGCGCCGCATTAAAAACTATTTGACTCAGGTATGTAAAAACTATAGTATCTCGCTCGCCTTGATGAAAAAAAGGCCGTGAGTTTGCAAAATTTACGCGAAAAACATTTTGATGCGTCGCAGATTCACGCTAGAACCGGACAACCTTAGGCAAAACCACAATGTCGGACGAGTTATCTAGCAAACCCCATAATCCTCAAAAGCGCGCTAAGCAGCTGCGCTTTTTGAACGAGCTCTCGATGAAGCTTCAGAGCTTGCTCGAGGCCGAAGACTTCTATCAAGAAATCGTCGACACGATTCAAAGTCGTTTCAATTACTACTGCTGCCACATTCTGAGCGTCGGACAAGATCACTCCTACACCTTGCGCGCTCAAGCGGGAGCTTACGGAAATCATCTTCAAATCGGCCACACGGTCCGAGGCGGCGAAGGCATCTCCGGAGAAGTGATTCGCACCAAGAAAAGTTATCTCTGCAACGACGTCACGGCCGATGAGCATTACACGAATCTTTCCTTGCCGGTGAACTCCAAATCCGAGCTCACCGTGCCCGTGCTCAAGGACAACGAAGTCGTCGCGATCCTCAATGTCGAGAGCGATCACAAAGACGCGTTCGACGAAGACGATATTATCACGCTCGAAGTCGTCGCCGCACAAGTCGCAGTCGCGATGACCAATCGCCGCCTTTACAACGAGGCCAAGCATTTCAACAAAAAGCTTCAACAAGCCGTCGAAGATAAAACTCTCGAGCTTCGCCAAGCTCACGAGCGCATCTTGGAGCAGCAACGCCTGCTTCAAAAAGAGAACAAAGCGCTCAAGACCCTCGTCAATCAAGACAATAAGGGAATGGAAATCGTCGGCAAAAGCCCGCCGGTTCTCAACATTCTTTCGATGGTCGATAAGATCGCCCCTACAACCGCGACCGTGCTGATTCAAGGCGAGAGCGGAACCGGAAAAGAACTGATCGCGCGCAGGCTCCATCAAAAGGGCGAGCGTTCGTCAAAGCCTTACGTCACCGTCAACTGCGGCGCGCTTCAAGAATCGCTTCTCGAGAGCGAGCTCTTCGGCCATGAAAAAGGCGCGTTCACGGGTGCGGTCGCGCAGAAGATGGGACTTTGCGAGACAGCCGATGGCGGTAGTCTCTTTCTCGACGAAATCGGCGAGATGTCGCTCGGAATCCAAGCCAAGCTTCTTCGCTTCCTGCAAGAAGGCGAGTTTTACCGCATCGGCGGAAAGCGCCCGATCAAAGTCGATGTCCGCGTCGTGAGCGCGACGAACCGCGACCTTGAGCTGGAAGTGAAGGAAAATCGATTCCGCGAAGACTTGTTCTATCGCTTGAATACGATCACGCTTCGCATGCCGCCTCTCAGAAAGCGCAAGGAAGACATTCCGGCTCTGATCGATCACTTCCTCAAGAACTCGCGCTTTGGCGGCTCGGCTCAACAAATCAAGCGCGTTGATCCTCGCGTTTACGATGTCCTTGCCAACTACGATTGGCCGGGAAATATTCGCGAGCTTCAGAACACGATCGAGCGCCTGAAAATTCTGGCCGAAAATCAGGAGATCAAGCTCGACGATATCCCTGTTTCGATCCGCATGCCAAAGAACAGGACCGAACCCAGCGACATGACCATCGATATGCCGCTTGAAGAAGTCGAAAAGAACCATATTTTGCGAACCCTGGCCTATAATCACGGCAATAAGACTAAAACCGCGCAAAGTCTGGGCGTGACCATCAAGACCCTTTACAACAAGCTCCATCGTTATGGCATTATCCAAAGCCAATCGGATGGATCGGGGGCCGGTACCGACCGGGTTACTCGTGAAGAGCTAAATGTCCAATAGAAGAGTTTTTAAACGGGAGAAACACTATGTCGCCTAAAGTAGCAAAAGAAAGCAAAGCGTCCAAAGCCGAGCCAAAGTCCGAAAAAGCTGTAGCGAAGGCAGGCAAAGAAGCCAAAGCCCCAGCTGCTGCGTCGCCTAAGAAAGCCAAAGGCGCTAAGGACGAAGAAGAAGTGGTCGCGGCTCCTGTCGAAGGCGAACCTCAAGTCGACCTCGAAGAGCTCGAGGAAGCAGAAGCCGAGCGTGCTGCAACCAGCGGTGGCGGAAACGCCGCAGCTCTTGCTGCCGCAAGCTCCACCACTGAGATGTCGGCATCTTTCAAAAACTTCCGCCATCATCCAGACATGGAAAACTTCTATCGCTTCATCTACGAAAACGATCTTCGCCATGAAGCCTTGGCGATCATCGACACGATCCAAACCGAAAAGCAGGCTCGTCGCGCTCTCAAGACCGCGAAGACCAACGCTCACTAAGATTTAGCGCTCGGCGTTAATTGAGTGGAATTTGATAAGAAGGAGGGTCAGAAATGGCCCTCCTTCTTGACTTTTAGGCCCCCCCGCGAGAAACAAAGGAACGTGAAAAAGAACCACCTTCTGACCCCGGGACCGACACCGATTCCCGAGTCGATTCTTGCCGTTCTGTCCCAACCCATCATTCATCATCGCACAGCTCCATTCGAAGCTCTTTTTGCGGATGTCCGCGAAGGCCTGAAGTATCTTTTCCAGACCCAGCAAGACGTGCTTCTGCTCTCTTCGAGCGGCACGGGCGCCATGGAAGCGGCGATCGTCAATCTTTTCAGTGCGGGCGACGAAGTCATCACGATCAATGGCGGAAAGTTCGGCGAGCGCTGGACTCAGCTCGCCAAGCGTTTCGGACTCAAGCCGATCGAGATCAAACTCAATTGGGGCGAAGCCGTCGAGCCCGCGCAGCTTGAGCAAACCATCCAAGCTCATCCCAAAGCGAAGGCGATTCTTTTCCAAGCTTCTGAAACTTCGACCGGCACTTGCATGCCGACTCAAGAAATCTGCCGCCAAGCCAAGGCCGCGGGAATGCTGTCCGTCTGCGATGCGATCACCGCATTGGGCGTTTTCGATCTTCCCATGGATCAGTGGGGAATCGACGTCCTGATCACCGGCTCGCAAAAAGCGCTCATGCTTCCGCCCGGGCTTGCGATGATTGCATTGAGCGATCGCGCTTGGGCCGCGACGGAAACATCGACGCTTCCAAAGTTCTATTTCGATCTCAAGGCCGAGCGCAAAGTAGTCTCGAAGAACACGACCGCGTGGACTCCTGCGATCTCGCTCATCATGGGACTTCGCGAAGCGCTTCGCATGATTCGCGAAGAAGGACTTGAGAATGTTTTCAAGCGCCACGATCTTTTGGCGCGCGCAACCCGCAATGCGGCCACTGCGTTGGGGCTTGAAGTTCTTTCCAAAAAATCTCCGTCCAATGCCGTCACGGCAGTCGTGGTTCCATCCACCATTCAAGACGGCAAAGCGATTCTCAAAGTTCTTTCCAAAAAATACGGAATTTTCATGATCGGTGGCCAAGATCATTACGAGGGAAAACTCGTGCGCCTTTCCCACATCGGCTACTGCGATCGATTTGATGTCACGACCGGCATCGCGGGACTTGAGCTTGCCTTGAGCGAGCTCGGTCATCCTGTCGAGTTCGGTAAAGGTGTTGGCGCAGCTTTGAAAACGTTTGCAGAGGAAAAATCAGTATGAATGTCATTGTCGTTGGAGCTCAGTGGGGAGATGAAGGCAAAGGTAAGGTCGTCGATCTTTACAGCGCCAAGGCCGATTTCATCGTCCGCTATCAGGGCGGAAATAACGCGGGTCACACTCTGGTCGTCAACGGCAAGAAGACCGTTCTTCACCTGATCCCGAGCGGCGTTCTTCATCCTGGCAAGACCTGCCTGATCGCCAACGGCGTGGTTTTCGATCCAGTAGTTTTCTTCAAAGAGATCGAATCACTCGAAGCCAGCGGCGCTTTCAAAGCTCCCGCTCACGAAGTCGTTCGCGTCAGTGAGCGCGCGCACGTCATTCTTCCTTACCACCGCTTAGTCGATAAGCTTCGCGAAGAGCATGCTGCTAAAGGAAAGATCGGCACCACGGTTCGCGGCATCGGCCCAGCCTATGAAGACAAGGTCGCGCGTCGCGGAATTCAAGTCGTCGATCTTCTTCGCCCAAACATTCTCAAGGCCAAGCTTGCGCGCGCAATCGAAGAAAAGAACGTTCTTCTGAAACATTTCTTCAATGCTCCGGCCATCGAGCTCGATCCACTTTACGAAGAGTGCGTTCGCCTCGGCGAGCAGCTCAAGCCATTCGTCACCGATGTGCGTGGCGTTCTGACCCATGCCCTTTTGCAGCAGCGCCCGATTTTGTTTGAAGGCGCTCAAGGCACTTTGCTCGATGTCGATCACGGCACCTATCCTTACGTCACCTCGTCCAATACGGTTTCGGGTGGCGCGATGACGGGCTCTGGCGTCGGCCCAGGGATCAAAACGCAAGTGATCGGGATCACCAAGGCCTACACGACTCGTGTCGGCACAGGCCCCTTCCCTTCCGAGATGGAAAGCACCGAGCCCGAGACGGCTGAACGCATTCGCAAAATCGGAATGGAATTTGGCGCCACCACGGGTCGCCCTCGCCGCACGGGATGGCTCGACCTTGTCGCGCTCAAGTACGCGGTCGAAGTCAACGGAATCACCGGCCTTGCGCTGATGAAATCCGATGTTCTTCAAGATTTTGACCACATCAAAGTCTGCACCGCCTATCGCTTGGGCGGAAACACGATTTACGATCTTCCGTCCTGTATTGAGGATCTGGAGCGGGTCGAACCTGCTTACGAAGTCCTTCCGGGCTGGAGCAAGTACGATCCTAAGTCCGTGCAATCGGTCAGTGACCTGCCTCTCGAGCTTCAGAACTATATGAAGTTCATCGAGGAGTTCCTCAAAACCCCGATCGTTCTGATGAGCTCAGGTCCTGGACGCGAAGAAACCTTGGTCATCCAAGATCCTTTTCAAGCCTGATTCATTTCTCGCACGAATCGGGCTTGCGCTTGATGACCAGCTTGGGCAGAGGCAGTTCGGCGCGCGA
>CAZCBS010000219.1:0-7516 GCA_964496965.1 uncultured Bacteriovoracaceae bacterium | reverse complement strand
TCGTATGTAAAGTCCAGTTGTTTTCGTCATTCTAGTGACGATTCGTGTTTTTCATCCCGTGCGAAGGATAGGAGAAGTGCATATACTTTTAAGACTCAAGCGACGGATCAAGCAGCTCGCCCTTGGCCTGCGCCTTGTCCCAGTCTGATCTCTTGGCGATAGGAAGGATGAAAGGTGGTTTCATGGGTAGGTCTGCTATTATAGCGCAACCATAGTACTCACAGCGCTCACATCATGTTCTCACTAGTCTACCGACTAGCGCCGTCCTGAATGATACCTACTTGAATAAGCATGAAACATCAATAAAATTCCGGCCTAAAAACAAACTAATTGCATTGCCCCAGCGCATATTGTACATATTATTCGTGTCGAAAAAAACAAGATCACAGCCTTATCTCTCAAAAGCTTTCGCACCAAGAGACGAGCATGGCGGAGAAATTCGTTGCGGCCGAAGAAAGCTTTCACGCCCGATCGACCCGCGTCGCCCTATGCATCTTGTTTTGCGATCAGAAAAAGCCCGCGACGCACTCTCGCTTTTAAGCAGGCGTCACGAAAAAGTGATTCGCGAGCTCGTTTCAAACGCTGGAAAACGCTATCAGGTCCGCATTTACCAATACGCTAATGGCGGAAACCATCTGCATCTTTTAGTGCGAGGCAAAACAAGAAAAGGCATGCAAGATTTCCTGCGTTATATCGCAGGAAAAGTCGCACAACACGTCACCGACGCTAAAAAGGGAAACGCTTTTGGAAAGTTTTGGGAGTCGCTCGCCTACTCGCGTGTTGTGGAGTGGGGAAAGGCCTATACTGCCGCGAAAAGATATGTGTTCCAAAACGAGCTTGAAGCGTCAGGAGAAATTCCTTACCAGGCCCGAAAGCGAAAGCAACCCAGGGCGCCCGATAGAAGTAATCCTTGAATTCTTCCGGGCTGAAATAGAGCTGAAATAGAAACATGAGTGAAAAACAGGAAGACACTACAAAAAATAATGCCCTCCGCTGAAGAAGGGCATTATCGCAAATCAACTCAAAACAATTCAGCAACGAGTTTTCAGAATGATTGGATCGCAGGAAACGCGACTTCTCGAGAGTACTCGCTGACTGCAGCTCGCATCTCCTGACATCCTCCACATCCTCCGTCAGCAATCACACCGCTTGCCTGAGGTGGATTCGGGCCTCCCCATTGCGCGAAACAATGAAGACTCGATAATGGTCCCGCCGATTGCGATCCTGTCGATTGTGAAAAACCGAACCCCCACCCAGAAGTGGTCCCATCAGAAGTGAGATGACTCAACTCAGTCAGGCGAATGTCCTCTACAAACTCCGCTGGCTTCCCAGTCCCAAGGTTTTCTCCACCCACAAACCCTGCAAAAGGATCACGAACAGGATTCCCAGAACCACATTGAGACTGCGCGATATCAAGAGCAAGCGTGATAATTCGCTCAGATTGCGTTTTGGTCTTTCTAACAATCTCAATCCGAGCAAGCTCGCTTTGAAGCTGCTCCTCAGTCAACCGATCCACGCTGAAGATCGCGCGAACCGCTCTTCTCACTCGAGTGGCGCAATCGGTTGGCGCTTTTTTAAGCGAATACATGATCAGCTCGTGGAGCATGAGACCCGCCTGCTGTTCGAGACTTTGACTCGTCAGCCACTGCCTGGAAATTCCCAACTCACCGTCGACTTGCTTCGCGACCTGCATCGAGTCGTCTTTGAAAAGCTTGCACTCGTCCGAAGAGCTTGCAATCGGAAGATCGCTTAAAAACCATTCCATGTTTGGAGGAAGCCCCACGAGGAGATCCTTCGCGGAGCCTGGAACTTTCTCATTCAATTTCTTGAGAAGAGGAACCAAAACTTTTTGAAAAGCCTCAGAGCGGACCGGATCGAAAGCGTCAGTCTTGCCATTTTTCATTTCGCCAAAATCCAAAAGATCCCCGTTTGCATCAGTCAGGCCGCCGCCAGTACTCCCTGGTCCTGCCCACGCCGCAGCGTGCATCGAATTGAAGGACAGCAGGATCGCCAAACCCGAACCCAATAACCCTATCGAACCTGTTCTCGATTTCGTTTTCATTTCCCTCTCCTAGAGCGTGAGCTCCGCAATACTTACGATAGAAGACAAAAACAGTCAAATTACATCAACTTATCGTAATTCGTTGTTATTATTGAGACTCTTTCTCAAAAAGTCTCCGCCTTTGGGCGAAAAGAGAAATACGACTGCGCGCATTAAACTTCTAGTTAAATTTAATTACAAAACATGGTATAATTTTATTTCAGAATAAATAATGACCACACCCCTCTCTCCATCCATTTTTGAATTTCGTGACTATCGCAAGTACCTCGATGACCGGCTACCGACCTCCGGGCCGCAACGAGGACTCAGAACCAAACTTGCGGAAGCGGTGCGCTGCCAGACCGCATTCGTGTCCCAGGTTATTTATGGACAAGCCAATTTCGGATTTGAGCAAGCCGTGCTCATCAATCGGTTTTTAGAGCATACGGAGGTCGAGTCTGATTTCTTCCTGCTTTTGGTCCACCTCGCCAAGGCCGGATCAAAGGATCTCGAAATCTACTATGAGAAAAAAATTCAACAGATATTAGATAAACGCCAATCCATCGCCGAGCGCATCCAAGTCAAAGACTCACTCAGCGCCGAGGATCAAATGAGATACTATAGCGCCTGGTACTACTCGGCGATCCACATCTTAGTCACGGTGCCGGGCTTGCGAACCCCCCAAGCCCTCGTCACGCACCTCAAGCTGCCAATCGCTTTGATTTCGGAAGCATTAGATTTTTTGGTCTCGATCGGCTTAGTGACTTTCGACTCGAGCGAATACCGAATCGGATCACAAAGCATTCACTTAAAAAAAGCCTCTCCCATGATTTCCAAGCATCATGCGAATTGGCGAATGCGAGCCATCGCCGCCCTTGAAAATCCGTCGAACGATGACCTGTTCTTTTCAGGTCCGATCTCGCTTTCAAAAGCGGATGCGAAAAAACTCAAAGAATCGATTCTCAAATTCCTCGAACAGAATCAGCCGATGATCGCGCGATCCAAGGAAGAAGAAGTCCACTGCCTCTCGTTCGACTTCTTTAAAATTTAAGCGCAAGTCTCTCAAGCCTTAACGTTTTTAGGCGCCAAATCCCGATGCCGGCTCGAAGTCACAAGACTCCGCCCCGCAAGGCTCTCATCCGCCTGAAGCGAGACACGAAAGCCTTGCGCGGCCTCGATGAGCTGCAAGCCATCGACATGCATTTTCTTTTTTTGGAAGTCAGGCTCAAGCTTCACTTTGGCGCGAGCGTCTTCAAACGACTCGGCAGCAACGACGAAGTTGACATGCGATTCGTACACGCCGTCTAAAACTTCGGTATCGTAAAATCCGCAATGCACCAAAAAGAGCTTAAGATTTTCCACTCAAGGACCTCACTTCAAAGTCGACTGGCCAGGACGCCAACCCGCGGGACAAGCCTCGCCGGTCTTGAGCGCTTCCAAAGTGCGAATCACCTCTTCGACAGAACGACCGGTGCCCAACGCATTGACCGTCATCCACTGCAAAGTTCCTTTAGGATCGATCAGAAAAGTTCCGCGCAAAGCCAAGCCGCGCTCTTCCATCAAAACGCCGTAATCGCGCGTGACATGATGGGAGGTGTCCGCGAGAACTGGAAATTTCACTTCCTTGAGGTCTCGCTCAAACCAAGCCTTGTGCGAGTACTCGCTATCCGTGCTGCATCCGACGACTTGGCAGCCAAGATCCTTGAATTTAGCCTCGTTTTGAGCAAAGGAGCGGATCTCGGTCGGGCAGACCGTGGTGAAGTCGAGCGGATAAAAGAAAAGGCAAACCCATTTGCCTTGGAAGTCTTTCAGAGCCACTTCTTTGAACTCGCCGTTCACATAAGCTTTGGCCTTGAACTCCGGAGCGAGGTGTCCCACTTTCAAAGTCGCTGACATCGTGTTTTCCCCTTTGTAATGAATCGAAATTTACGAGATCCTGAGTCTAACGTGGGAAACTCGAGTATGCCAGAAAGAACTTCTTTGCTCAGCCGTCTTCAGCTTGCGCCTCGTTTAAGTAAACGAGATCTGTGGCTGACGATTTTGCCTTTCATTCTTTGGATGGCCCTCGTTCAATCCAGACCTTGGGTCCTGCACACCCACTGCGGCCCCGATCTCTCCGGTTGCCCCAAAGAACAGGTTCTCCCCATGGATCAGCCCGGACTGGGAATCGAGAACGGCCCGGCGGACGGTTACTCTTACTTTACGCAAAACCTGTCCGGCATCCTCGCCGTCTCCGTTCCGATTGCCTATCAAGTAACAAGAACCGCGGCGGGGCTCGCAAGCCCCGCGAGCGCGCTTACCCTGGCGGGCACGGACCTCGTGATTTTCGCTCAAACCGCTGGAATCAACGGCGCGATCACCGAAGCGGCGCGCCTCATCGCTCAACGTCCGCGACCTTATGTTTATAGCAATCCACAGCAAGGAATGGATCCGCAGAACTATGTCTCGTTTTACTCAGGACATACCAGCTTCTCAGCGGCCGCCTGTATCTGTCTTCTCTTGATTCTCATCGGGCGTGGAGCGCCAAGCGTGCTTGTGCTTTTAGCCGCAGCGTCATCGCAGTGCTTCATCATCTCGACCGCAGTGTTTCGAATTCTTTCCGGTCGGCATTTTCTCTCGGACGTTTTGGCAGGAGCCGTCATGGGAAGCGCGGTTGCGATCGTTGTCGCGCTTTTGCACCGTCCGCGCGGCCGAACGAGCAGCGACCCGCTTTAAAAGCCGGATCTAAATAAGAATTAAATAACTCAAGCCTGGCCTTCGAATTGCTTGGTCTTCATCTACTATGATGATCAAATCCCTGCTGCAAGGCCGCTTTATGAACCACCCCATGCATCCGATGTTTGTTCACCTTCCGATCGGGCTTTGGATCGTCAGCTTTATTTTTGATATCTGTTTTCTCTCGACCGCCAACGGAGTATTCGCTCAAGCGTCCTGGTACTGCATGCTCATCGGCTTGATCGGAGCGGGACTTTCCGCGATCACCGGACTGGCCGAGTACGTCGACATTCCTCGCAACAGCCTTCCGCGAAGAGTCGCCACCTCGCATATGCTGATCAATCTCGTCGTCACGGCGCTTTTTCTCGTCAATCTATTGATTCGCTATCGCATGGCGGGAGCAGTGCCGACGCTCGTGACTCGCGGCCAATTTTTTCTTTCCCTGTTCACGGTGCTCTTGCTCTCGGTATCGGGATATCTCGGAGGCCTGCTGGTCTACAACTACGGCATCGGATTCAAGCCGCAGCTGCGAGACAAGCCACGAGACGATATTCGCAGAGCTGCTTGAGGTTTTTTGATTTAAGATGCCTTACTTATCCCTCAGTGATTATGGCTTGATTGGAAACGCTTCGAGCTCGGCGCTTGTCAGTCGATTAGGTTCCATCGACTGGTGCTGTTTCCCTGATCTCGATTCTCCCAGCCATCTTGCCGCCATTTTGGATGATATGCACGGCGGCCGCTTTCAAATCATGCCTCAGGGCGACTTTCGCTCCGAACAGAAATACCTGCAGCGAACACAGGTTCTTGAGACGACTTTCGAAACGCCTTACGGGCGCGCGGTGATGCTGGATTGGATGCCCTCTGGACCCGCAAGCTTGGGCGAAACGGGAAGGCCGCTGATTTATCGAAAAATCGAAGTCATCCAGGGAAACATCAGCTGGCTTCTGATCTGCACTCCCCGCTTTTTCTACGGGCGAGATCCCGGCATCGCGGAGAACCACCGCGACGGAATTCTCTTCCGTGGCTCGCAATCCACCGACCTCACGCTGCTCCGGGGAACTCAGCCTCTTGAGATCTCCGCGAACGGCTCGAGCGCGGTTTCTCGATTTACGCTCGAAACTGGCGAAAAAGCCGTATTTACCTGGCAATGGGGAATCAAGTCCCCTTCCTCGCTCGAGCCCGATGTCACACCCACTTTAGAGGATTGGCGCAATTGGGCTCATCGCTGCGATCCTTCCGGATGCGGGCTTGCGGGTCCATGGCACGACACTATCGCGCGCTCCGCTTTGACGTTGAAGCTCTTGATGCATCCGTCAGGATCCATTGCCGAGGCCGTCACGACATCCATTCCCGGAGTTTCGGGCGTCGCGGAAACTTCCGGAAATTCAGGAGTCGCTCCGGAAAGCTCTCCGGAAACTCCTCGGACCTCTCGCACCTGGGACTATCGCTTTGCTTGGATCCGCGATGAGGCTCAAGCGATTCAAGCCCTGGCCAATATGGGCTATCGCGAGGAGTGCAATCAGCTTTTTCAATGGCTTTGCGATATTTTGAGCCGCGACGGAGTCGAAGGCCTTCAACCTGTTTATCGACTGGACGGCGGAAAATCCCTTCCCGAAGACGAGCTCAATTATCTCTCCGGTTATCAAGGTTCACGTCCCGTCCGAGTCGGAAACCTGACCTCGTCTTTTTTCCAGCTCGATATCTACGGTCATGTGATGCTTGCGGCCGCGGAATACTACAAAATTTTCCAAACGCTTCCGCCTCATCTCTGGCACAAGCTCGTCAACATCGCCGATTACGTCTGCCAAGCGTGGCGAAGACCCGATCACGGCCCGTGGGAAATGCGCTCCAAGCCCGAGCATTTCACCGGCTCGAAACTGTATTGCTGGGCCGCGATCGATCGCGCGATCTGGCTCGCGGAGCAGCTCGGTGAGCGCGTGCTCTCTCGCTGGACGAGCGAAAGAGAAATTCTCCATCGAACGATCATGACTCAGGGCTACGATTCGACCCAGTCCTGCTTTGTCCGCGCATTTGGCGATACCGAGATCGATTCCGCCGCCCTTCTCATTCCTATCCTAGGTTTCCTTCCAATCGATGACCCTAAGGTGATCGGAACTCTTCACGCCGTCGAATCCCGCCTCGGGCAAGGAGTTCTCATTCGTCGCTATGAGGGCCCGGACGGACTGGACGGATCGGACGGTTTTCATCTGGTCAGCAGCCTTCTCTTTGTTTCGTGCCTAGCCTTAGCGGGGCGAGTAGACGAAGCGGGCGATCGACTGGCTGAGCTTTGTACCTATGCGACCCCATTAGGTATGTTCGGCGAGCAGGTCAATCCCTTGAGCAACGAAACGACAGGAAATTTCCCAAGCGCATCGGTCCACATTGGAATTATTAACGCAGGGCTCTACGTCGGCGCCGCCCGCGGAAAACAGATTCTCACAGGTCATCTCATGGGCTTTCCAAAGACCGCCTAAACGGTGTATGACAGCCTAAATGTCCAAGCAGCGCATTTCGCTTTTGACGGTTTTTCTGGTCGTCTTCATTGATCTTGTCGGATTTGGAATCGTCATTCCGATTCTACCCTATTACGCCACTCAATTTGGAGCGTCTGCCTCGGAGCTGGGCTGGCTCATGGCCGTTTACTCGTTCATGCAGTTTCTGTTTTCCCCGCTTTGGGTAAGGCTGTCGGATCGCATTCGACCAACGCGAGTTCTTCTAGTTGTCATGTTAGTGCCTCTGGCGAGCATGAGTTTACGCTGT
>CAZCBS010000218.1:0-7537 GCA_964496965.1 uncultured Bacteriovoracaceae bacterium | reverse complement strand
CGTTAGCGGTGAGATCCATCGCAAGGCGTGCATGAGCGGCGGTCTCGGTCGCAGGCAGAGTCGACTCGCTCGACTTAGCGAAAAAAACCACTAGAGCGAAACAAAACAGCGCGATCGCGGCGGCAAGACCTTCGCCTCGAAGCGGTGCGGGTGTCTGAGGTGAGCTCGATAAAGCTTCGGAACCGGCGTAGTCTGCTGTATCGGACAAGTTTTATATTCTCCGGCGCAATTAAGAAGATTCTAGGTGTTTTGCGCAGGCGGTGCCACGGTCTGAAGAGGAAGCGATTGACCTCGTCCTTTGAGTCCGTTCAAAAATCCGCCTGCATCGACTTCCTTTTTACCGTCCCATTGAACGGTCAAAAGCTCAAGCGCGCCTTCGGCTGTTCCCAACAATACCATTCCGGCTCTTTCGAAAACCTTGCCTTGAGGGCCGCTGATATCCGCATGAGGCCGCGCTCGCTTCACTTTGAGGCGCGCTGGCTTCGCCTGCCCATCATCAATCCAAAGACTCGTGCCCGGCCACGGACTTAAGCCTCGAACATTCAATCCAAGCTGACGAGCAGTCTTGGATGGATCGAGCCATTCCATTTCCTTGGTCAGCTTGGAGGCATAAGTGACTTGAGATTCGTCCTGAGCCTGTCCTCGAATCTCGCCGCTCGCAAGCCCGTTTAATGTTGGAACGATGAGGTCAGCCCCCATCACCGCCAACCGATCGTGAAGCGAGCCTGCCGTATCATCGGAAGAAATCGGTGTCTTGGACTGAAGCAGGATATCGCCCGCATCCAGCTTTTCAACGAGTCGCATCGTCGTTACGCCCGACTCGGCATCTCCACCCAAGATCGCCCACTGAATCGGAGCGGCTCCTCGCCAACGAGGAAGAAGCGACGAGTGAATATTCACAAATCCCAAGCGAGGAACATCGAGCCAGCTTTGGCGAAGAATCTTCCCATAAGCCACAACCACTACGACATCGGGCCTAAAGCTTTTGAATCGCTCGAACTCTTCAGCGGGCGAAAGCTTCTCGGGTTGGAAAACTGGCAAACCCAATTCAAGCGCACGCTTTTTTACAGGAGAGGGCTTCAGTTCGAGCCCTCGTCCCACGGGTTTATCGGGCTGAGTATAGACCGCGACGATCTCATGCCGCGCGTCCGCGCGATGAACGGCATCCAATGCAGGGACAGCAAATTCAGGTGTTCCCATGAACACCACTCGAAGAGATGACATGCGCCGGCCTCCTAATCGTCTTGTAATCTTCTGGGCTTAGAAGCCTTTCTTCTTAGGTTTTGATTTAGCCGAAGCCTGCATGAACAGCTCCTCTTCACGCATCTCGCGCTCCTGCCTTAACTTCTTTTTAGCCATCTCTTTTTTGAGCGGGCTTAAACGGTCGATAAAAAGCGTGCCTTCCAAGTGATCCATCTCATGTTGGATCGCAACCGCCATCAGCCCTTCTGCGGATAAAGTCTTGGTCAGGCCGTCGATGTCTTGGTATTCGAGCTTCAATTTCTCCGCGCGTTTGACCTCGGCATTATACTCGGGAACCGAAAGGCATCCTTCGCTGAAAAGGATCGAGCCTTCTTTGTGAATGATCTTTGGATTGATAATGATCTGCGGCTTGCGATTTTTGATGATGCCGCCACCTACGACCTCAACGCCTTCAGGTGGCTTCACGCCTTCGGGAAGCTCTTCGTAATCATACTCCGTGTCCAAAACCAAAATCCGTTCAAGGATACCTACTTGATTGGCAGCGAGGCCAATGCCCGGAGCGTCATACATCGTCTCAAGCATGTCATCAGCCAGCTTGAAATGGACGCCCTTTTCAACACGTGCGATCGGCGACGCTTTCTTAGTTAAGACGAGGTCTGGGAAGGTATAAATCTTAAGCTTGGCCATCTGTGGCCGAAATTTAGCACAGATCGGTCTCGATTCAAAATATCGGATAATGGCTCTTCGCAAGTCAGCAACGGCACATCTTCATCGTCCGAAGAAACCGCAGGAAGCGAACAGGGATCAATCCCCAAAAATAGACAAAAGTCGAACCAAAGGACGACGGAAGGGACAAGGCTACCTGCTTCGTATTTTGAAATAGCGCTTTGCGAAACGCCTAGTGCTTGGGCGACTTCTTGCTGAGTTAAGTCCTTCCGCTCTCTCTCAGTTCTCATGATTTTTGCGATAATAGCCGAATATTTTCGCTCGATCGGAGTCATGCGACCGCCTTTGAATTGAAAGTGTTGCACTTAAATATCAAGAACTATTTTCTTTATAAAGAACAAAATTTATTCTTTCCAAAGAAAGCAATCGGCGGCAAAAAAGCCTACAAATTCAATGTGGCCTCCAAGGAGAAGAAACTTAAAAAGACCCGTTATCGAGATACTCCTTTTTTGAAGCAGATTGGACAGCACTGCCAAGCCCTTCGAAAGAAGAAAGGATATTCGATTGATCGCCTGGCAAAAGAGAGTGATCGCCTCAGCACAAGCGTGATCCATCGCTTGGAAACAGGAGAAAGTCCGGTCAATTTACTTGGAATCTTTCGATATGCCCAAGCACTGGGTGTTCATCCAAAAACATTATTGGATGTCGATCTCTCGAAATTAGAACCGGGTGGACGCTCTCTCAGAAGCTTGCGAACGGTAAAATTAATATCCACCGATGACCCTAAAGCCAAAAAGGACGCCTTCAAAAACCTGCTTCCCGTCTACTCGCTCAAAGCCGCCGCAGGATACTTTGGCACTGGCGAAGACGTAACTCCCGAGGGCTGGATCAAGGTGGAGAGTCCAAGTGGCTTGGATCGCGATATGTTTGTCGCGAGAGCTGTCGGCGACTCCATGCTTCCCAAAATCCATGATGGGGACCTTCTTGTTTTTCGAGCAAACCCCCCGGGGAGTCGCCAAGGAAAGACCGTCCTTGTTCAATACCGCGGACCAGCCGACCCCGAAACAGGCGGTAGCTACACGGTCAAACAGTACCACTCTTCGAAGTCCATCAGTCCGGACGGCAAATGGCAGCACAAACAAATCACGCTTAAGCCGTTCAACCCCGAGTATGAGCCGATCATTCTTTCGCCCAACGATGAAAGCGATTTTCGACTGATCGCCGAATTTCTCTTCGTGCTCGAAAAGTAAATCGCCGTCTTATTTTTTCTGGCGATAAAGCAAGACCCCCGCAAACGCGAAAAAGACCACGCTTGGAAGCCAGGCGGCAAACCAAGGCTTTAAAGATCCGTTTCGGCCAAGCGACAGGGAAATCGAATAAAACAGCCAATAAATAAAAGTGATTCCCATACAAATGCCCAAATCCTTGGCCATCCCCCCTTCGCGCCGGCCGCGCAGTGAAAAGGGAACAGCCAAAAAGCACATCACAATGGGAATGAAGCTCAGACTAATCTTAGAATGCAAGGTGACTTCGTAAGACTTGGTGTCAGCCCCGGCGTCCTTCACTTTCTGAATGTAACGATACAGCTCCTTAAGCCGAAGACCCTCGACCTCTTTCTCGATCTCTTGGAAGTCCTTGGGCGTATCATTGATGACCAGATCTTTTTTGGCGAATTTTTGCGTCATCGGAAAAGAATCGCCTTTGTTGAAGGCCGTCACCGTTCCATCGGCAAGCTTCCATCCACTCGTGGTGTAATCAGCGCGCTTTGCATCCACCACTTCGACCAGATTGAAGTTCTCATCAAAGGTGTAAACGGCCATTCCCTTGATCGCATTTTCCTTCGGATCAAAGAGCTGGAGATTGTAAATGAGGTTTCGAGAGCGATACCAGACCTTGTCCTTTTTGATGTCGAGGAAGAAATCTGGCCGGTTTTTCATGACCTTCCAGTAGTAAACCTGCTGTTTCTTGTACATCACGGGCAGAATGCGGTCCTGCATAATCAACACGAAGCAGCAAACGATAAATACCAGAGAGAGAATCAGCGCCATGATTCGGCTGATGCCAATCCCGATCGCATGGCAGGCGATCAGCTCGTTCGTTCGCGTCAATCCCGAAAGAGTAAACACCGTCGCTAAAAGGACGGCGGGAGGCATCATTTGAACCATCACCATCGGTATTTTCAAAAGATGCAAAATCACGATTTGATCGCCTGGAAACTCATGCTCAAAAAGCTTGGCGAGCATTTCCTGAAAGAGGAAAAGGCAGGTCATGGATAGCACGGCAAGGATGAAGTTCTTCAGGAACACACCTGCCAAATAACGGTCTAGGATTTTCATAACGCGTACCCTGAGCTTAGCACCTCGAGATTTGCTCTACAACTTGAGCCACAGAAGAGGTATCTTATAAGTCTATGGCGACCGGTCAGCAAGATTCTGAGGCTTCTGAAGTTTCCCAACCTTCTCCAACCTCGAAATTTCGGTGGATAGTTGAAAATCTGACGTCCCTGGCGCTCGCTTTGCTGATCGTCTTCATGATCCGCTCCAGTGTGGTTGAAGCTTTCAAGATTCCGTCGGGCTCGATGATCCCCACGCTTCTGATCGGCGATCATATCTTCGTCAATAAGTTCGCCTATGGGCTCAAAATTCCATTCTCCGATTGGTTTACGGATCATCCGATCTACTTGATTAAGCGCGACCTACCGAAACGCGGAGATATCGTGGTGTTCTTATTTCCCAAGGACGAGAACTATCATTACATCAAGCGCGTGATCGGGGTTCCGGGCGATAAGATTGAGCTCAAGAACAAAGTGCTCTACATCAACGATCAAGTCGCCGAGCGACAGCCCTTGCCGTCGGATCAGCAAGAACCGATTCTCAAGTCGCTCGAGGATCCTAAGTATAGTCAAAGAAACATCGAGGTTTTCCACGAAAAACTCGATCAAGTGGATCATCTCATGATGATCGACAAAAACAATTTCATGGCTGAAAGCTTCGGGCCGATCACGGTGCCTCCGGATAGCCTATTTGTCATGGGCGACAACCGCGACTTCTCAAACGACAGCCGGTTTTGGGGCTTCGTTCCGATGAAGAACGTCAAAGGCAAAGCGATGGTCATTTGGCTTTCGCTCTGGCTCGACTTCCAGGAAAAGCAATACAACTTCCGGCCGAACCGAGTCGGAATCGTCCTTCATTAAACAGCACTTCAAACAGCGCTTCGGGAGCGAATCGATTGCGCAAGCCGATCGATTCCGAGTGCCATGCTTTTTCTCAAAGATCTTGGCAAAAAGTACGTCACTTCAGCCAAAAACGGACCTGCCGCGTAATAGGCTAGAACAAAAAGCCTTCCAAGGACGCGTTTTTTCAAAACTTCATCGCGATAGGAGCGCAAAGTAGGAATTGTCTCAAAATCGATTTCATCAGAAAGCGCGGTCGCGACGAAGCATCGATCGCTCCCCCCCATCAGCTTGTACGCGTTTTTAAACTCCTGCCGATGCTTAGGCCGATTCGTCAGAAGATAACGGCGGAGCTGCTCGGCGCACATCGGTTCCCAGGAAGTCCCCTTTGAGAAAAGAATGAATTTCTCAAGATAGTGCAGAAAGAGCTTCTTCTTTTCTCCGGACGCGGTTCGATCGAAAATCTTGGTCAGGTCCCAATAAAGGCCGGAGAGCATCAAAAGATCGCCCATCTCCTTGGTGTAATCAAAGTGAGTGGGCGAAAGACCTCCCTCGTTCACGCCCTTCCAGTCTTCCAGAAGCTTGATGTAGGACTTGTAGTAGATCACCGCTTCCGCATATTTCTTCTGTTGAGTGGCAGCCAAACCGTTGGTGATAAATTCCAACCGCTTCTTGATCAGCAGGCGGCGACGCTCGTCTTCAGCTTGCTTCAGCTGCTGCTCAACGTGCCGGCGAGCGCGGTCCATGATCGAGGTTGTACCTTTGGCCATATAGAAATCTTACCCTACTCCGCTCGGATCTACATCCACTACTAGTGGCCATTTCCGCTGAAAGCAGATTTCTCGCGCCTGCCAAATGGCCCGCTGAAGTTTTTTAATCTCAGTTGATTTAACAAGCAGGTCCCAACGATAGATTCCCTTGGCGCGCTCCAAAAAAGCTTCGCTCGGTCCTAAAACCTCAAAGTCAGCCCCGATCGGCGCGGGCTCCGCTGTCCGAGGCATGATTGCATGAGCGACGGCTTGGGATCGTTGTTGCGCCTCGCCGCGATCCTTGCTCTCAAAGCGCAATCGGGCCATTCGCCCAAAAGGAGGATAGTTAAGCGCCTGCCTCAGCTGCCTTTCGGTCTCAAGAAAATCATCTTCCGGCAAAGTGCCTTTCACTGCTTGAAGAACTGGATGATCCGGAGAAAAGGTCTGGATCAAAACCCGTCCTGGCTTCTCACCTCGGCCCGCGCGACCGGCGACCTGTTTTAGGATCTGATAAGCGCGCTCAGGTGCTTTGAAATCCGGCCAACGGAATAGGCCGTCCGCCAGCACGACCACCACGAGCGTGACATTGGGGAAGTCATGCCCTTTGACCAGCATTTGAGTTCCCAAAAGAGCATTGGCTTTTCCCGCGCGAAAATCCTCAAGAATGGTTTCAAGCCGAGTCGCGCTGGTCACTTGATCGCGATCCAAGCGAAGCGGAATCATATTGGGAATCAGCTTGGGAAGCTCATCTTCAAGACTTTCCGTGCCCGCTCCCATGGCTTGCAGGGTCGCGCCTTGGCATTTTGAGCAAACATCAGGGGGCGTCTCTTGATGTCCGCAAACATGGCATCGAAGCTTGGCCATCCTTCGATGCACGGTCAGCGAGATCGAGCAATTAGGACAGCCACGAACCTCGCCGCAATCCTGGCAAATCAAAAACGCCGCAAAGCCGCGTCGATTGAGAAAAACCATGGCTTGCTCGCCGGCCTCAAGCGTCTTTTGGATCGCCTCAATCGTCCTTCTTGCAAATGGCGCCTGAAGGTCCTCGATTTTTTCTTCTTCGCAAAGATTAACGATATCGACTTCTGGAAGCTGGCTTGCGCCGATTCGAGTATGAAGATGCGCGACGGAGTATTTGCCTTCGACCACGCGTTGGCGCGTTTCCAGGCTGGGTGTCGCGGATCCTAAAATGGCGAACGAGCGACTGATTCGGGATCTCACGACAGCCAGATCGCGAGCATTATAACGTACGCGATCCTCTTGTTTGTAAGTCGGGTCATGCTCCTCGTCGACGACAATCAGGCCAAGATTTTGAACAGGAGCAAAAACCGCCGAACGCGCCCCTACGACAACGCGTACTTCACCCGTTCTCAATGCGGCACTGAGGTCGCGCCGGCGACCATCAGCTACGGCCGAATGCCAAAGCGCAACGGGCACACCCAAGCCTTCCTCAAAACGACGATGAAGCTGCGAGGTCAGCGCGATTTCAGGAACCAAGAGCAAAACGCCCTTTCCTTCGGCCAAAACTCGGCGCGCGACCTCGAGATAGAGCTCGGTTTTTCCGC
The DNA here is from genome assembly GCA_964496965.1 of uncultured Bacteriovoracaceae bacterium. GTDB lineage: Bacteria > Bdellovibrionota > UBA1018 > UBA1018 > UBA1018 > CAZCBS01. The sequence goes on along the minus strand of CAZCBS010000218.1, from coordinate 182 downwards.
TACCCGTGATTCCATGGAGAAGCGAAACCCGAAGTGGCTGATCCGAGAGTCGAGCTTTCTCCAAAAGCTCAAGGGCGGCTTTCTGCGCTTCAGTCAATGGGTGCGCGCGAATCACACCTTCGAACGCGCCGAGAGCGCGCGCCTGTTTTTTCGCGCTTTTGAGCCCAAGGGCCGCAGGCGGA